>DNXB01000065.1 GCA_003506995.1 Verrucomicrobiales bacterium | reverse complement strand
CGGGTCGATCACCGTCACCGCGCCGCGGCCGACGCCACCGTCTCGCAGGGCCTTGTCGGCGATGATTTGCATCCGGGCGTCTAGCGTGAGATAGACATCGTTGCCCTTACGTGGCTCCTCGTATTCCTCAGGCACCTCGCCAACCGGCCGGCCGCGCTGGTCACGCTGCATGACGCGCACGCCGGGTTTGCCGCGCAGGTGGTTGTCGAAGCTTTTCTCCACACCGGCGCCGCCGAAGTCATCCGGGACATAGTAGTCCCAGCCTTTGCGCTCCTCGGTGGAGGCGCGCTGGTCATCCGGCAGCCGCACATAGCCGATGATGTGGCAGGCCAGCGCCTTGAGCGGGTAAACCCGCGAGGCGCGCTCGGCCACGGTGACGCCGGGCAGTCCGAGATTGTGCTCGGCGATGCGGCTGAACTCCGCGAAGGTCAGGTCATCACGATACACCCACGGCACCGCGCCGCCAAAGCTGCGGTAATGCACGCGCAGGGAGTCGGTGGAGTAGCCTTTGTCCACCCCCATCTCACGCATCCGTGCGGCGATGGTCTCCTCAAAAATCGCGTAGATGTCGAGCTCCGGCTTCTGGCGCCGGATGCCCCGCTCGACGACCTCAAACGTGACCTCTGGCAGAGGTGTCTTCATGAGCTTGGCCACCCGTTTGTACTCGGTGACCACCTCGGCCAGGTTCACGCGCACTTCGAAGCTGGCCTTGTTCGTGGCCAGCACCACGCCGTTGCGGTCCTTGATTTCACCACGCGGGCCGGGAATGCGCGCGCGCTCTTTCTTCGCGCCCGGAATCATCTTCACGAACTCCTCGCGACGGTCGATCTGCAGCGACCACAGCCGGAACACGAGCAGCCCAAACCCGGCCAGGATGGCAAGGGTCAGCAGGTAGAGGCGGAAATGATATTTAACGACCATCGAAACGGTACCTCAGGCCATCGTATTTGATCTCGTAGCTCGACAGGCGGGCCAGCGAGTAAAGCAGCAGGAAAATCAGCGGGGAGGCGAGCATCGCCAGCAGCGTGTCAGTGATCATCTTCGACCACACACCGCCTGGAAACTGCAGCGAGCCGCGCAGAAAGGTCATGATGAGAAACTGCGACAGCAACCACACAAACGTGGCCACTCCGACCATCACCACCGGCAGCTCCAGGCGTCCGCGCTTGAACAATGGGCGGATGCCCTGCATCAGAGTGCCCAGCATTCCGAACAGCACGATCGAGAGCCCGAAGGGCAGGGAATGGCTGCCCGCGCCACTCAGTTCTGAGTCCGCTCCCGTGCCAAGCAGATCCTCCACACCCGCCATGCTTTCCGTCACACCTTGAAGATGCCGCGCGTCCCAGATGAACCCGGTGATGAACGCCAGCACCAGCATCATCGAAAACGGCGCGGCCACCGAGGCGCAGAAGAAAAACACGGCTGGCAGGAACAGAGTGGCGTACTGGGCGATCTCGAGCCCTGGAATGAACTCCTGCACCGTGAAGGTGAGGAGCAGCAGGATGACAGAGATCGGGTGGAAGAGCATGGCAATCAGGGCTTGGCGTTGGCCGACGGCTCCGGCACGGGCTCGACGGCCTGCATTTCGATCACGAAGACGTAATCCAGGGTGGAAAAGTCAACGGCGGGTTCAACGATGGCCTCTCCAGAAATTTCCCGGTTTTCAAAACGCTTCACGCGCCCCAGCAGCAGGTCAGGCGGGAAGACACCTCCCTCGCCGGTGGAATAAATCGCCGCACCCGCGTTGATGTTGGCGTCGCGGTTCAAATATCTCAGGTGCAGCTCCGGGCGCACCTCCAGCGCGGCGCGCTCACCCGCCAGGATGCCTTGCTCCAGCGTTTCCTCCACCCTCGCGGAGACGCGGCACATCTCATCTGTCAACAGGATCACCTTCGCCATGTGCGGTGCCAAGGTGGACGTCTTGCCCACCAGGCCCACGGAGGTGATCACCGGGCTGTCCGTGCCAATCCCGTCGAGCGAGCCCTTGTCGATGATCAGGTTGTTCCACCAGGTGCTCGTGCTGCGGCGGATCACCTTTGCGGCGGTCATCTTGAACGGCGCCGCCTGCTGAAACCCCACGATCTGCCGAAGCTTGGCGTTTTCCTCGATCATCTGGTTGTACTTCTGCTGGATGATGCGCAGACGCTCCACCTGCACGCGCAGCTCGTCGTTTTCACGCTTCACCTCCACCGCGTTGATCTGCGGCGCGGCCACGGACTCCGCGGCGTTTTGCATCGCCGCGCTGGAGTGAATGAACGGCGAGAGCAGGCTCAGCACACGCGACTGGATTTGTCGCGTGGTCTCCGTGTCGAACGTGAACACGGCGACCAGTCCTGCCACAAAGATAAGCAGCGCGAGGATGTTGAACTTTTTCATGCTGATCCTTTCTTCCGGGCCGCCACACGCTTTGCCATGACATCTTCAGCAGCGCGTCTCCAGCCTGGAACGGGTGTCAAACTTCAGTGGTGCTCACCTTGCGCAGGAACTCGAGCTCGTTTAGCACACGTCCGGCTCCCTCGCCGACGGCGCTGAGCGGATCCTCCGCCACATGCACCGGCAGCGCGGTCTCTTCCTGCAGCAGCTTGTCCAGCCCGCGCAGCAGCGCGCCGCCGCCGGCCAGCATGATTCCACGGTCCACCAAGTCGGCGGAAAGCTCCGGCGGGCAGCGTTCAAGCGTCGTGCGCACCGCGTCGATGATCGCATTCAGCGGCTCCAGCATCGCCTCGCGCACTTCCTGGCTCGTGATGGTGATCGTCTTCGGCAGACCGGCCACCATGTCGCGGCCTTTGACTTCCATGGTCGTCTCCTTGCCCAGCGGGAAAGCGCTGCCGATGCGCAGCTTGATTTCTTCCGCCGTGCGCTCGCCGATCATGAGGTTGTAGGCGCGCTTCATGTAATTGATGATCGCTTCATCCAGCTCATCGCCCGCCACCCGCACGCTGCGGCTGTAAACAATGCCGGAGAGCGAGATGATCGCCACCTCCGTCGTGCCGCCGCCAATATCGACGATCATGTTGCCTGCGGCTTCCTGCACTGGCAGACCGACTCCGATTGCGGCGGCCATTGGTTCTTCAATCAAATAAACTTCACGCGCGCCCGCCTGTTCCGCGCTTTCCTTCACCGCGCGTTTTTCAACTTCAGTGATGCCGGAGGGCACCGCGATCACAACACGCGGTCCGCGCATCTGACGGCGTCCGCCCTGCACTTTGCGGATGAAGTGGCGCAGCATCGCCTCCGTCACGCGGAAGTCGGCGATCACGCCGTCTTTGAGCGGACGAATGGCCGTGATGCCGCCCGGAGTTCGTCCGAGCATGCGTTTGGCATCATCACCCACAGCCACCACTTCATTGGTGCCGGTTTTAACCGCCACCACCGAGGGTTCTCTGAGGACGATGCCGTGATCTTTTACATAGACGAGGGTGTTTGCCGTGCCGAGATCGATGCCGATGTCTTGGGCGACGAATCCAAAAAGTTTGCCGAACATTGAGAATGAGAAGGGAAAATGTTAAAAATAGAACAGGGTTGAAAGGCCAAATGCACCGCGGAGAATTCTAGCTTTTTTGAGAATCACGAAAAGCAACGCGGCGCAGTAAATTCTAACCCATATAAAACTAAAACCACCTGAAAAAGCGTCAAGAGAAGTTTCTAAGAGCTTAAAATTGAGGTTTTCAGGCCCTTTTCAGATGAAAAGCGGCCTTTTTAGCCCAAACCGCGCATCAGCGCCCCCTGCTCGACTCGATAAATGGCCCCGCTCGTCATTTCCGCGTCCGCCCAGTCCAAGCTCGTCGTGGTGATGATTTTCTGCGTTCCTGGCGGCAGGCAGGCCAGCAAAGCCCGCCGCCGGTGCGTGTCCAATTCGCCAAAAACATCGTCAATCAGCATCAGGGGCGGCTCGCCATGCGCATGTTCCAGCACATGCGCCTGCGCCAGTTTCATCGAAAGCGCCAATGACCGTTGCTGGCCTTCCGAAGCGAACGTCGTCGCATCAAGGTCGTTCAACTGCATCGCGATGTCATCACGGTGCGGTCCAAAGGCTGTCGAGCGCAGGCGCGCTTCCTCATCACGCATCGCAAGCAATGCCTCAAACAAGCCCGGCGCCACATCACTCGTGCGTTTGAAATCAATCCGCACCTTTTCAGCGCCATCGCTCAGCTTGGCATGCGCCGCTGTCACCTCCGGCTGCAACGCCGCGCACAATTCCGCGCGTCGCTGCCACAGCACTTGCGCAAAGCCGTCCATCACTCGCGCAAACGCGTCCGCTTGCTTCCACGCGATCACCGCATCACGTTTTAAAACATAGTTTCGCCCGCGCAATGCGCGCTCATAACCACGCAGCGCGTGCAGGTAATCAGGAAACATCTGGCTCGCCGCAAAATCCAAAAAACGCCGCCGGTGCTCAGCTCCACCGCGCAGCAGATTCATGTCACGATGATCCATCCAAACCACGACTCCCGATGCGGCCAGATAATCCGCCGACTTGCCGCACGTCGTGCCATCCAGCGCGAGACGACGGGTCGTGAGTGATTGCGCGTGGCGCAGCCGCTTCCCATGCCATGCGGCCTCCACCAGGCATGTCGCAGCGCCAAAGCGCACCAGCTCCGCGCGGTTCGTTGTGCGCGGCGATTGCAGCCGCATCAACACACATGCCGCTTCAATCAAAGACGTCTTCCCCTGCGCATTCCGTCCCACCAGCAACGTCACATCAGGATGCAGCTCCACCTTCGCCTCGGCGAAGCAGCGGAAATCGCGCACAAACAGGTCGGAGAGCATAGGTGGGCCGCGCGGCGCAATTCCCGGTTGCGTTCCCGGAGCGTGCGAGGATGAATCGCCCCTTCTTATGTCCACCTTCCGTACCGTCAAAGGCTTTCGCGACTTCTTCCCCGAGGAATGCGCGTTGCGTAACTTCATCTCTGAAACCTGGCGCGCCGTTGCGCGGCGCTATGGATTCGTCGAGTATGAGGCGCCCGTGGTCGAAAGCACCGACCTCTTCCGCAAAAAAAGCGGCGATGAGATCACCAAACAGCTCTTCTGCTTCGAGGACAAAGCTGGCCGCGAGATCACACTGCGCCCGGAGGTGACGCCGTCGCTCGCCCGCATGGCCGCCGCGCGCCAGCGTGACTTCAAAAAGCCCATCAAATGGTTCCAAATCGGCCCCTGCTTCCGCTACGAGGAGCCGCAGGAGGGCCGTGGCCGCGAGTTCATCCAGTTCAATGCCGACATCCTCGGCGACAGCGGCCCTGCCACCGCTGCGGAGCTCATCTCGCTCGCCATTGACACGATGCGCGAGTTTGGCGTCAGCGCTGACGACTTCGTCATCCGCCTCAGCAACCGCGAGATCTGGAACACCTTCCTCGCCGAGAAAAACATCGCTGCCGAGCACGCCACCACCTTCCTCAGCATCATCGACAAGATCGAGCGTGCGAAGCCGGAGGAGACCGAGAAGAAACTCGGCGAGATCGGCCTCACCACCGCCGAGGTGCGTGAGTTCATGGACTCCACGAATGAAAATCACCCCGCCTTCGCCGAATTAAAGGCGAACCTCACCGCCCGTGGCCTCTGGCAGCATGTGCGCATCGACGCCACCATCGTCCGTGGCCTCGCCTACTACACCGGCGTCGTCTTTGAAGTCTTCGATCTCAAGCACGGCCTCAGAGCCCTCGCTGGTGGCGGCACTTATGACAAGCTCTGCGCCCTCATCAGCGATGGAAACGTCGATATGCCAGCCGCAGGCTTCGCCATGGGCGATGTCGTGCTCGGCATCCTGCTCAAGCGCACACCCGGCGCTCAAATGAAGCTCACCAGTGCCCTGCTCGCCGCCAGCAGCATCGACGCCTTCGTCGTCATCGCTGATGAAGCCCAGCGCCCCCACGCGCTCGCCGCCATCCAGCAACTCCGCGCCGCAGGTATCCGCATCGACTACCCCTTTGCCTCGCAAAAGGTTGGCAAGCAGTTTCAAGCCGCCGAAGACCGCAAAGCCCGCTTCGCCATCGTCTTTGGAGCCGAATATCCCGAGGTCGTCATCAAGAATCTCATCGCGAGATCACAGTCGTCCGTCCCCGTCGTCGAATTGGTCGATGAAACCCTCAAGCTGCTCGTAGAGCCGCCCGTCGGGCCTTTGATCGCCTGATTTGGCAAAAATCTCTCTCGACGATTTTCTTCCTATAACGTAATTTTTTCGCGTCATAGGAAGAAAATCATGTTCATCGGTCGAAGTGAGGAAACAGCGCGTCTGCGCGCCGCCATTGAGGCGCGCGCGCCGCGGATCGCGCTTGTTTATGGCCGCCGCCGCATCGGCAAGACCGCGCTCATTCGCCAGGCCATCGGGCGCGAGCCGGCGCTGTTCATCGAGGGCCTGGAGAACCAGTCCACACAGGCGCAGATCGCCAGTTTCCTCGATCAAGCCTCGCGCCAGCTCCGGCGGAAGCTGCCCGCCGTAACCACCTGGCAGGCCGCGCTCATGGAACTGGACAAGGCGCTCGTTAGTCGGCGCATGATCATCGTCCTCGATGAATTTCAGTGGCTCGCCAATTACCGCCAGGAACTCGTCTCCACTCTCAAAATGGTCTGGGAGACGCGCCTCAGCCGCAAGCCGGGCCGCACGCTCATCCTCTGCGGCTCCATCGCCTCCTTCATGACCACGAAAGTGCTGAATTCCAGCGCGTTCTATGGCCGCGTGGATGTCACCATTCACCTCCAGGGCTTCCGGCTCGCTGAAACGGCCAAAATGCTCTCCAAGCGCGGCCTGCAGGAGGTGCTCGACGCGCAGTGCTTCACCGGCGGCGTGCCGAAGTACCTCGACGTGCTCTCCCGCAGTTCGTCCATCGCCGCAGGCATGAATGAGGAGGCGTTTCGCGCGAACGGCTACTTCGTCGAGGAATACGAGCGCATCTTCACCAGCCACTTCGGCTGGAACACCGAGTTCCAGCGCCTTGTTCGCGCCCTCGCGGCCTCGCCCTATGGCCTGAACCGCCGCGACCTCGCCGCGGCGGCGGATGTGGACGAGGGCGGCATGCTCAGCCAGCGCCTCTACGATCTTGAAGCCGCCGGCTTCATCTCCTCGCAGCGTCCGTTCGACAAAGGGCACGAGTCACGCCTCCTGCGCTACCATTTGAGTGATCCGTGGATGAGCTTTTACCACGCCTTCATGCGCACACGGCTCAAACAGATCCGCGAAGGCGGACGGCGTGATCTGTTCCAGGCCATCCGCCAGACCGGAGCCTTCCGCGCATGGATGGGCCGCGCCTTTGAGCTCGTCTGCATGCGGCACAGCGAGCAGATCGCTCACATCCTCGGCTTTGGCGCCATCAACTACGATGTCGGCCCATGGTTCCGCGCTCCGCGCAAAGGCATCACCGGTGTGCAAATCGACCTCGCCTACGACCGTGACGACGGTGTGATCACCCTCTGCGAAATGAAGCGCCAGACCGCCCCGCTGGGCCGCGCGATCATCACCGAGGTCGAACGCAAGGCCGAGGTGCTCCGCGCCGAGTTTCCCAAGCGCACGATCCAGCCCGTGCTGGTCGTGGACGGCCCTGTTTCGAGGGAAATCGGGGCCTCAGGCTACTTCTACCGGGTCATTCAGGCCGCTGAGATCATGAAATGATTTTCTTCCTATAACATGTTTTTTGAGCGTTATAGGAAGAAAATCGTTTTTGGCGTTTCGTTGGAAATAGTGACTCTCGGAGGAAGGAATTCTGTGGCTGAGGCGTTCTCTTCATCATTCATGAAGCAGGCATTTTTCTCGCTTTTCCTCCTCTGCGGCGCCGCAACAGCGCAGCCCGTCTTCCGCGCCGGAGTCGCCGCCATCGACATCTCGCCCACGGAGTTTCCGCGCATCATCGCGGGCGGGTTTCTCGAAGGACGGGGCGAAAAGCTCGCGGATAAGCTCTTCGTGCGCAGCTTTGTGCTCGATGACGGCAAGATGAAGATCGCCTTCGCCATCGTGGACACATGCATGATGGAGCAGTCGCTCATCGACGAGGCCAAGGGCATCGCGTCGAAGCAGTGCGGCATCCCGGTGGACCGCATGATGGTCAGCGCCACGCACACGCACTCCGCGCCGGCGGCGATGGGCTGCCTCGGCACGCGAAAGGACACCGTGTATGCGAAATTCCTCACGCCAAAGATCGCCGAGGCCATCGTGACGGCGAATGCAGCGCTGCAACCGGCCCGCATCGGCTGGGGTTCCTTCGACGACTGGGAGCACACCCACAATCGCCGCTGGATCAGGCGGGCGGGCAAGGAAGTCGTCGATCCCTTCGGCCAGTCCACCGGTCGTGCGAACATGCACCCCGGCTACCTCAGCAATGACGTCGTCGGTCCCAGCGGCCCCGTCGATCCGCAGCTCAGCGTCACCGCGCTGCAAACGCTCGATGGTAAACCGCTCGGCGTGCTGGCGAACTACTCACAGCACTACTTCGGCAGCGGTCCGGTGTCCGCCGACTACTTCGGCCTCTTCAGTAAGCACCTTGCCACCAAAATGGGTGCGTCAGATGGCTTCGTTGCCGCCATGAGCCAAGGCACCAGCGGCGACCAGATGTGGATGGACTACGGCGCGGAGAAAAAGACCATCACCATCGACCAGTACGCCTCCGAGGTCGCCGACAGTGCCATCAAGGCCCTGCAAACCGTGAAATACGTCGATCACGCCCCGCTCGGCATGCTCGAGAAGACGCTGGAGCTCAACTACCGCGTCCCCGACGAAAAACGCCTCGCCTGGGCGAAACCGATTGCAGCGAAGATCGAAAACGACCTGCCGAAGAACAAAGAGGAAGTCTATGCCCGCGAAGCCCTCATTCTCCACGAACGCCAAAAGACCAGCGTGAAGCTCCAAGCCATCCGCATCGGCGACCTGAGCATCGCCACGCTGCCGAACGAGGTGTATGCGATCACGGGGTTGAAGTTGAGGGAGGCATCTCCACTGGGAACGCACTTCAACATTGAGTTAGCGAATGGAGCCGAAGGCTACATTCCGCCGATGGAGCAGCATGGGCTCGGCGGATACACGACTTGGCCCGCACGCACAGCCGGTTTGGAAGTTGCGGCTGAATCCAAAATGGTAGCTCAGCTCTCTGAAGCGATTCATGGCCTTGATGGCAGAGAACAAGACATCAAAGCGGGCCAGAACGCGGAATACCCCAACTTGGTCATCACATCACAGCCATTGGTTTATTACCGCTGCGATGATCTCGAATCACCATTGAAGGATGAAATGACTCCTTGGCGCGATGTTATTCGGGAAGACAAAAAAGACTGTGCGAAGTTTCTGCCCGGACCGGGCAGCGGTCTTGGATACGACGTGGAGTCTTCGCTCAAGCCATCTTCATTCTCGGGTCTTAAAACCATCAATCGTGCTGTGCAAATCGCAGGAGGTCATTTGCAGACAGATTGGAGGAGCATTGTTAAAGCCATGAACTACTCGGCCACCAAAGGTTCAATCGCCCTCTGGTTCTGGCTCGGTCACGAAAGCGGCGCAAGTGATCGCACGGGCGAGTTGATCAATGCGCTCGGCGTCAGCTTGAAGGCGCATCAGTTCCCGGATCACACGGTGAGGCTCGAATGGGGCACGAACAAGGAGAGGGACTTGCCAAGTCCCTCTTCAAACCCGGACTTGGCAAGTCCGGCTCCTTGTTTCGCCGATGACTGGCATTTCGCCGTGCTCATCCGCGATGGCGAAAACGTGCGCGTGCATCTCGATGGCTCGGATAAGCCCGTTTTGACCGGAAAGGCCGGGAAAGCGGCCAACGAGGTTTTTTTCGGCCAAGGACTCGAAGGCCGGCTCGACGAAATCACGATCTGGGATCGCGCCATCGAGCCTTCGCTCATCGCGAAGCTTTGGAACATCTCAAAAGTGGGCGAGGAAAATGCCAAGCGGGCGGTTTCGCGGGCGGAGCGGAAGAAGCGGGCGCAGGTGCAGAGCTCGGCCTTGCTGAAGGCGCATGAAAACTGGTCCGCGTCGATGCGCTTCAAGAACACGAAGGCGAACAACGTCAGCGCCGTGACCGCCTACCTCATCTCACGCGGACCGAAGGGCGATCATCAAGCGCCGGGCGATCACCTCGGCATCGGCGGTAGCTACAAGGACGCGTCGCCGGGCCGGTTGTTCGTCTTCAATGGCAATGCGGCCTCGCAAATCGTTCGCGGCACGACAGTGATCGAGCCGGGCACGTGGAATGACGTGAAGCTGGAGCGTCTCGGCTCGCGTGTGAAGGTGACGCTCAATGGCAAGGTGGAGATCGACGCCGAACTGCCCGTCACCGCGCCCGGCGCGAAAGAACTGTTCTTTGGCAAACGCTGCGATGGCTTCGGGCCTCTTGAGGGCACGTTTGAGAAGGTCGAGGTCGCAGGTTTGGAAAAACCCGCCGCACCTGCGCCCGCGCCGAAGGTCGAACTGGCCTCGCAGCCCCTCTCCCCCGAAGACTCCGCGAAGAAGTGGCATGTGCGCGAGGGCTATCGCATCGAACTCGTCGCGGCGGAGCCGGTGGTGCTGGATCCGGTGGCGTTTGATTGGGATGAGAAGGGCCGCCTGTGGGTGATCGAGATGGCGGACTACCCGCTCGGCATGGACGGCAATGGCAAGGCCGGCGGTCGCGTGGTGATGCTGGAGGACAAGGACGCGGATGGCCGTTACGACAAGCGCAGCGTCATCGTCAGCGATTTGAGCTATCCCACCGGCATTTTGACGTGGCGTGAAGGTGTGATCGTCACCGCCGCGCCGGACATCTTCTTTATTTCGCCCGATGGCACGAAGAAGGTGCTCTACACCGGCTTCAGCACGGGGAATCAGCAACTCCGCGTGAATGGCCTGCGCTGGGGTATGGATGGCTGGGTGTATTGCGCCGCAGGTGCGCATCACGGCGGCTACAACAAAGGCACGCAAATCGAGTGCAAGCTCACCGGCGAGAAGATCGACCTCGGCAGCCGTGATTTCCGCTTCAAGCCGGACACGGGCGAGTTTGATCCGCAGAGCGGCCCCTCGCAGTTCGGCCGCGCACGCGACGACTGGGGCCACTGGTTCGGCGTGCAGAACAGTTTTCCGCTCTGGCACTATGTGTTGCAGGATCACTACCTGCGCCGCAATCCGCACGTCATCCCGCCGGACCCGATCCATCAGCTCTTCCCGCGCAATCCGCCCGTATATCCCGCCAGCAGCATGGAGAAGCGGTTTCATAGCTTTGATCAAGCCGGGAGGTTCACGAGTGCGTGTGGGATCGAGGTGTATCTGGATCGCGTGTTGTTTGAGGATGGAAAGACGCATGCTTTCACCTGCGAGCCGTTTTCCAATTTGGTGCAGCATCATGTGCTGGAGGAGGATGGGGTGACGTTCAAGGCCGTTCCGGATAGTAGCCATCTCGCTCCGCGAGATGAGCAAACGGCGTCCAAAAGCGGCAATGCGTCCAAGCAAGAGAACGCTCAGCTCATCACGCGGAGCGGTGATGGCCACTCTGCTGTCGCGCATCACGACTTTTTGGCGAGCGAAGACCGCTGGTGCCGCC
>DNXB01000444.1 GCA_003506995.1 Verrucomicrobiales bacterium | reverse complement strand
GCTTGCCGCGATGCAGGAAAGCATCATGGCCGTCATGAAGTCAGAGTGGGAGGTCGGTGCCGTAGTCATCTCGATGCGCGGCCTAATCACGTTCTTCGTCGTTCTGTTGGCTTCCTACCTTCTTTCGCGCCTGTTACGACTGATCCTGGCCGAAGAGATTTTTCCACGTATCAGTTTTCCCCGAGGAGTACCAGACGCTCTTGTGCTGCTCGCACGCTACGGCGTGTTGCTGTTCGGATTCCTGCTGGCGCTAAGCTCAGCCGGTGTCGATCTGAGCCAGGTGACCATTGCGCTGAGCGCTCTCGGTGTTGGCATCGGTTTCGGCCTGCAGGGCGTGGTCAACAACTTTGTGTGCGGCCTGATTCTGGTGTTCGAGCATCCGATCCAGGTCGGCGACTATATCGAGGTCGGGCCGCACTATGGCCAGGTCACTCGAATCGGTTTTCGCGCGAGTATCGTGACAACACGGGACGGCTCCGAGGTTGTCATCCCGAATTCGGAATTGATTGGCAACAAGGTCGTCAACTGGTCGTTGTCGGATTCGATCAGACGACTGAGCATTCCCGTGGCCCTTTCGTATGGAACGGACACTGCGCGTGCGATGGAGATCCTGCAAACAGTTGCGCGCAATTGTCCGCAGGTGTGCGCCAATCCACCGCCAAGCGTGGTTCTGGACCAGTTTGGCGAGAGCAATCGTAAATTTCTGATGCATTGCTGGGTTCGGACCGAGCAGATGAAATCAGTACAGAATGAGCTGACGCTGGCCGTTGACAAGGCCTTCCGCGAGGCCGGGATCGAAATGCCCAACCCTCAAGCGGACGTTCACCTGCATTTCCCGGAACAGCCTCAGATCAGGGTCGTGGCACCGGAAACCACCAAATAAAAGCGCAAGGCCAGGACGGAAATCATTTCATTCCCGACGGTGAATCCCTGCCAAGCCGCGGCCATCGCATGCACCAATATTGGTGCGCAGACTCGATCATGGGGTGTGATCGCGGGCCCGGCAGGAATATCCGCAGATCACAAAGAACGGGGAACGTGGAGCGCTCGTCAACTAGATGGATTCCGCTAGGCGAGAGACTGATCCCCATTGGCGACCCAGTGACTGAATTTCCAAGTGTTGCCCTTCTTAGCCGCCGTAAATTTGTAATTGCCCGTCACCGCGACCGACGGTGCTCCGCCGTCCGTGATCGAAAACACTTGAAAGTACAGACACCCCTGGCCTAGCTGTCGGTTTGGCTGGTGAAGACCTAAGGGGGCAGCGCATGCCGGCGCTGGCTCTTCGCAGCTGCGAAAGCTTTAACCCGATCCGGCATGGATTGCGTGCCTCGCGTCAGCCCCTCGCAACGACTTTGCCGCCACTCATTTACATGAGTTCTACCGTTTCCTTGAACACGGACAGGAACTCGCCGGGCTTGTCCGCGTCGTGGATTTTCGACTACGATCCAAAGAGATTGATGATCTCCAATCGGTCAACGGCGTTGAGCGACGCGTCACCCGGCGCATTTACTGATTGTGGCGTTGCCGTGTTTGGCGCCTTCCTCGTGTTGCTTTATTGTGGCGACGTTGCAGTCGCTTCTGATCTAGCGCCGGATTGCACGAGTTTCAGCGCGCCACACGTTTGACCAAGCGGAACAAGAAGAAGGACCTGGCCACAAGTGTCGGCCGGATCCTTAAATGGTCACAGATCGTGCACGGCGGGCGTCGCCACCCAGCCGCCATCCACGCCGCCGGGCAACATCTGCCCGACATCCTCGCCCACCTCTTCATCGATCAGCCGGTTCAGCTTGGCATTCATAGTCATGAGCAGGTCGGCATTCTTCTGCCGATCCATTGCGAGGTTGTCGAGTTCGTGCGGGTCGTTCTGGTGGTCGAACAGCTCTACGTCGTTGAATTCGAATAATTCCTCGATCGAGGCGGGCCGGTTGTGCTGCTTGGGGGAAAAGTAGCGCGTGAACTGGTAGCGGCCATCAAACACGCTGCGGATGGCACCGCGTTTCATCATGTCCGGACGCAGCCCGGATTCCTTGATCTTCGCCGCACCGCCCGGCTGCTTCAGCAAGACGCTGGCCTTCTGCAGAAAGTTGCCGTCCAGCGTGGCGAACATGTTGAAACAGTACAGCTGGCCGTCGCGCACAGTGTCGACGCGCGCCTGCTCCGGGGCGGCGAGCACAGAGGAAAAATCCTTGCCCGGAAGATCCTTGGTGATCGCCGCTTTCTTCTCGGGGCTCGCGTTGGTGAGCGAGATCAGGGTCGGCGCGAGGTCGAGGTGCGTGGTCACGGCCTGGCAGCGTTTGCCGCCCGCATAGGCCGGATGCGCCACGATCAGCGGCACGTTGTTCTGCTCGCGGTAGGAGCTGGAACCCTTGCCTGTCATCTGGTGCGCGCCGCCGAGTTCGCCATGGTCCGATGTCAGGATGACGATAGTGTTGTCGGCGAGGCCGCGGTCTTCCAGCTCGTCGAGCACGGTCATGATGTGGCGGTCCACGTCGCGCAGCGCGTTGAGGTAGAAAGTTATGCCGCTTGCGCCAACGCCAAGTGTCCTCCACGGGGACATGCCCGGTCATGACGGAATCAGCGATGGCGAAATCGGTGTGTGCAGGGGGGCGCCCGGGCGCGTCGACTGCTTGCGAGAAGCTGACCGGCAGCTCGAAGTCCCACTGATTGGCGTACATCGCGTGCGCCGGGTCACCAGCGAGATGGGTCAGCGCGTTCTTGCTCTGCACCGGCTGTCCCGGTTGGTCCGTGTCGTAAAACATCACATCATGCGGGTTGACCAGATTCACTGCGAGGAACCAGGGTTTGTTCTCATTCGCGAGATCGGCTGCCTTGCCGCGCAGCCAGCTCGCTGCTGCAGCGGCGATCATGCCGTCGTGCAGGTAACCACCCTGCGTGTGCGCAATGATGTCGCCGACACCGAGGTAATCGGAAAAGCCGTAGGCTTCCATCTCCTTGGTGAATATCTTCGTCGGCGCGTCGAGCTTGTTGTCGGTCTCGAACTCACGGGTGAGGTGCCATTTTCCCTTGTAGGCGGTGTAGTAGCCGGCCTCGCGGAGCTGGTGGCCGAGCGTCTTAATGTCGGTTGACATGCTCTTCATCCAGGGAAAGTTCGTGTTGTCGAACATCTTGGTCTGTTGGATGTGAAGACCCGTATAGATCACCGAACGCGAGGACGTACATACGCAGGAGTTGATGCGGTGGTTTTCGAAGACCACGCCGCTCTTCGCCAGCCGCTCGTGGGCAGGCAGGCGGTAGTCCTTGGGGAGCTCGTCCTGGCGGAAATGGCGCTCCTGGTCCGTCAGGATGAACACGATGTTGTAGGGCCCGCCTGCCGATTGATCGACTTTTTCCATGACTTTTTTTGCTCCAATAGATCACATAAAGAGGAACGCATGGCGCAACCCATACGTCCCCGGTACAAAGACAGGATAAGTAGACGCTGACGGAACGAAATTGGACCTTGGTCCTACTGTTTCGGATCGAAAGGCTTCCAAATGTCGCGACATTCCGGCAGCTCAACGCCCCCTTCTTGCCTGGGCTTCACCCTCCTGCCTGGGCTTCACCCGTTTCTTCGGACACTTTCACTGAGTTTCCAAACCGCCGGCGAATTTCCTCTGGAAGAGCAAAGAAGCCGGGGCATGGATATCGCGGCCCTGTCCGGATAAACACCAGATAGGGGATCAGCGATCAACCTTGGTTATCTTCGTGCCCTGCAGACCGACGCCCGCCATCAGCCCCGTTTGACCGTATACGAATGCGTAGACATCGGATTTACTCGTTAATGTATTGATGTCCTGTCCTGCCCCGGAATCCAGAACCACAATACTCGGGCCAACACCGATCTCGAAGCCATTGCTTTTCTCAAAAGCTTCCATGTCCGCGTCTCTCATGAAGAAAATCGCGAACGCGAACGACTGAACGCCAGCCTGAAGGCCGACGGAGAGCGCCGCGGCATTGTAGTAGGCCACCCGTTTGCCCCGCTTGAGCAACGCACCGTCGCCGTCCTGACCGCCGATGACGAAACCGGCCTTAACGATCTTCGGGAATACCAGGATGCCCGTCGCCCTGTCGCCCAGTGCCTTGGCGGTCGGTGAACTGGCGTATAACGTCTTCAGTGCTGCCTGCACTTCCATATCGATCTGCGGTCCAGACGCTGCACCGGCTACGCCTGCACCGAGCATAGCCAGACTTGCCCACAGACACAGCAACGTTGTGCGGATGAATCGAAATTTGTTCGTCATAATGAAATCCTTTAGGTTGAGGAATGCTGCCATCAATTGTCCGCCCCGTCCCGCAATTGGAGAATTAGACCTAAGGCCAATCAGGCAGGCAGCGGCGACGATGCGTACGGAAAGCCTTCCTCAATGGGACCAAAGGCCAATTGGATGTGCATCGCTGCCCGCCTAAACTGGCCAAAAGAATCCCAACTGCCTCCAACTGCCTCCAACTGCCTGACTACAATGCAAGATTGGAAGTGTGCTCTCAATGACGTGGAGACAAGTCGCGGTAACCTATTTTGGATTGGTGCGATGAACGGACTTTTTTCGCTGACAAGCCGCGCCGGGGATAGGAGTGACTGACGAAGTGAGCAAGCTCGCGCCCCCTCCCACGCATGATCTGGCACTGTTCGACGGCGGCCCCCTGGTCCGCTCCCTGCGCTGGGCACGGCTGCGTGGCGATGAACTCAGTGAACTTCGCTGGCACCGCTGCGCTTTTCTGGCACTCATTACATGGGTACCGCTGCTGTTGCTCGCCGCACTCGAGGGACAGGCACTCAATGCATCCACTAACATGCCGTTCCTGCTGGATGCGAGCGTACACGTACGCTTCCTGATCGCGTTACCTCTGCTGATACTGGCGGAGATCGGTGTCGATGCGCGTGTTCGTGATTCATTGCGTCAGTTCGTCGAACGGGACATCGTGCCGCAGTCGGCATTACCACACTTTCGTGGAGCGGTTGCTTCTGCGGTGCGGATGCGCGACTCGTGGCTCGCTGAGGTCGTGATTCTGCTGTATGTATTATTTCTGGCGATCGCCCACCACGCCGGCCTTTATGTCTCGCTGAATGAGATCCCTGCGGGCGCAACCAGCTGGCACGGATCAGCGGGAGTAGATGGCAGCGGACGGTCGCTCGCCGGGTCATGGTTTGATTTGATCAGCATGCCGATATTTCAGTTTTTAACATTACGCTGGTACTACCGGATTCTGATCTGGGCGATGCTGCTGTGGCGGATATCACGCCTCGACCTGCAGCTCGTTCCCACTAATCCGGACCGCGTCGCAGGCTTGGGATTTATCGGACAAACCAGCTACGCCTACATTCCGCTGGCTCTGGGTCACGGCGCAATGCTGTCATCTCTCATCGCGAATCGCATCCTCTACGGCACAGAGACGCTCACTCATTTCCAGATCGAAATTGCCCTGATGGTTACATTCGTATTCTTCCTGGTGCTGGGCCCGCTGCTGCCGTTCGCACGACAGTTGACGGCCGCAAAACTCAGAGGCAACGCAGAGTATGGCGCATTTGCCGGGCGCGTCGTGGATGCTTTCGACAAGCGCTGGCTACGCGATGAAGCCCGTGACAAAAGCGAACTTCTGAACGTGGCCGAGGTCTCCGCGATGACGGATCTCGACACCACTTTGGGCATCATCCGGGAGATGCGCTACGTTCCCTTTACGCGGGAAGCTGCGTTCTGGATCGCTGTAGCGGTGCTCGCACCGATGCTGCCTCTGCTACTGACTGCGATGCCCATCGAGGAACTGATTGGGAAGCTCCTGGAAATGCTGCTCTGATGTGCCTTCAACAGTGAGGACTCGCGGGAATTGCTGATGCTGATGCCGAGTAACGTTATGAGTTCTCTGCGGTCGCCGAAGAGCGACCGCAACTTTCCAGGAGTGATAACGTGAAAGTAATAAACGCCTTGTCGGCTACGGCGATGACGACACGGGAAACGCGTGGCGCCCTTTCTGAGAGAAAGTGGCTCACCACGATGGAGGAATTGCGCCTACCACTTTTTTCTCAAGCCCTCGCGAGTGATCTCGTTCTCCAGCACCGACTCGGCTAACAGCTTCTTCAGACGGGCGTTCTCGATTTCCAGTGCCTTCTGACGCTTGGCATCCGTGACGCTCATGCCACCAAATTTGCTGCGCCAAAGGTAATAACTCGCGTCAGAAAGCCGTGTCGACGGCACAACTCTTTGACGGGAAGCCCAGCCTCGGCCTCGCCCAAAAAACCAATAATCTGCTCTTCGGTAAAACGCTTTTTCATGTCCAATCTCCTCAGTTTGGGATTGGACTTCAAAGCTACCTGCTACTCAAATAAGGGGAGACGCCCAATGATCAAAAACCCCAAGAAACACACAAAATCCTTTAAAAACAAATATTTACGATATATCATCAGCGACTCCTCCGTCTCTGGCGATACCGGGCACTTCCACTACAGGAACTGCAGCTTGCTTCTTTACAGCTTATTCCAAGTCGCGTCGGGATTGAAACGAGTGATCTTGCCCGCAACACTCGCCGTATTCAGTCCGAGATCCTTTTCGAACACAACGCCGTCATGATTGACCATGAAGGTCATCACACCAGAGTTGCGATAAGTCGCCGGCCAGGCAATCAGCGCAAAACCGCCGATCATCTTGCCTTGCGCCAGATAGTCGTAAGCACCGCCCGGCGCATCCGCGCCCTGCCCCTTGAGAATTCGGTAGTGATAGCCGTGATAAGCCGTCGTTTTTACGCCTGCTCCACCGTAACCCTCGGCCTTGGCCGCATCAAACCGCGGACCCAATGGACTCAGCGGCTCCCCAGCCTTGGTAGGGTAATAAAGACCATCGCGCTTGCCCTTGCTGCTGACCAGCTTTTGCGCATAGCCCTGAAGTTTGTCCTTTTGCGGATTCAAACGGTAGTAATCGCGCTGTGCATCTACGTAGGCCAGCATCGACTGTATCGTCGACAGTTCATTGCTGCCGATGCGGCGATTAAGGATTTCAGCTTTGCCGGCAGCTGTATCAAAGCGCCAGCCGGCCGCATCTTTGACCAAAGGAATCGGAAACGGCCAGGCATCCTTGCCGGTCGTCAGAATGACCTTTGCGTCGTCGGATCGCTCCAGCTTGTTCGCCTCTTCGTATGAGGCGACAAAACGTGTGCGACGTTCCTTGTCGGAAACAGCGTCGCCCGACTCAATCAGCGGCTTTGCACCGGGTCCGAGAATGGCGATCATCGCTTTGCCATCGGCAACCTTCGCCGCCGCGATCAATGCCTGCACCGCCGCTTCAGGTGATGCGTAAGCCAGTTGCTTGGGTGCAGCCGCCTTTTGTTTGGCCGCCGCCGATTTTTGCGCCGGTTCTGCGGCTTGAGCCGGCAGCCCCAGTACGACCAGAGCAAGCAGTGCGCCGGAAAAAAAACGCATGTTGGATATTGCAGACATGGTGAATTCCTTGAACAGATTATGCATTGTCTTCATCGCCCCCTGTCGGCTCAGCGACGACGACCGCCACCGCCGCCGGAAGGACGTGAATGACCGGCAGCGGAAGCGCGGCTGGCCGCACCACGGTTGCTGACATCACGCGTATGGCCACCCTGACCGATGCCATCGAACGCACCGGTATCGCGGCTACCAGAAGGACGCTGTACGCTGAAATCGCCGGCACCCTTGCTGCTGAGATCCAGCGATCCGGCACTGGGCCTTGCATCACCGCCAGCGGGGCGGCCTTTCAGATTGTCGGCGCCGCCGCGTGCAATTTCCTGCCGGCCCTGCTCAGCCCGGCCGCGGAATGCCTCACGTGAATCAGCGCCCTGCGCCGGACCCTTGCCGAATTTCTGCTGCGTCGCCTGGTCACGGTACTGCACGCCCTTGCGATGCTCTGGCTTGTGATTCCAGTCACCGGTATTGATATTGGTCTTGTTGAAATTGTTATAGGTGTTGTGATTGATATAAACATTGCCGCCGCCACCCCAGTTGCAACCGCCCCACATCGCATTGCCGACAGCCACGCCGAAAGTAAAGGCAAAAAACACACTGCCCGCACTGTATCCCGGCGGGTAGTAGTAATAAGGCGGATAGGCTGTATACGGCCAAGGCCCGTAAACTACAGTCGGGTTGTACGTCGGCACATAAACCACCTGCGGATTCGTCGGCTCGATGACAATCACCGTCTGCCCGTCCTGCTGAGTGGTGGTGATCTTCTGTTCCTTGCCCGACTTCAGATTCCCGGCCTTGTCGGCCTTGGCGCGCAAGATCTGGATCGCCGCCATCACATCCTTCTGCTGTGCGAGAAAGGCATCGCCCAGCTTCTGCGTCATGTCGAGCTTGTCGTTGAGCATCGCCAGCACACTCGGGAATGCCGTCAACGATTTCACGCTGGGATCCCAGGTCTGCTTCTGCATCTCGTCTTCCAGCGCCTTGTCTTTCACACTGGGATTCGCCTTCGACCAGCGCGCCGCAGAAACGATTTCCAGCGGATAGGTCGAAGCCATCAGGATCTGTGCCACCAGTGCATCGGGATATAACGCGATTGGCGCAACGAGCTGTTCGATCTCTTCCTTCTTGAACTGCGTTGCGCTACCTTCCTGCGCCCGCGCACATGGCAGGACGGTTAGCGCGACCATCAGGAAAGCCGCTACGAATCTGGATAGTGAGTGCATTGCTTCCCCTAGATAATTGCGTCAAACAATATGCAAGCTGATGGTTTTTCATCTATAAGAATTATACGGTGTTACCACAAAACAACGCATCCGCTTTAGCTGCGTATGGCGTAGATGATCGCCACCACCATCGGCCCCACACCGTCAGCAAAATGCTGCCGATGGCGTACGGCACGGTGTAAGCCAGCGCACCGATATTGCTACCACTGGCATCGCGCAAGGCATTGAGCCCTGGCGTGCAGGTCTGTGCCCCGGCGATCGCGCCGAGCACCATCAGCGGATTCATGTTGAATACCTTGCGCGCAAAAATCGCACCCATAGCAATCGGCATGATCGTCACCATCATCCCCGCAAAGAAAATGCTGGCGAAGCAAGCACCGCCGCTCTTCTGGTGAGCTTCCACAGTCAGCTTGCGGTCTGCGCCCACCTCTCCGGGAGAAATTATCAAGTAATTGATTTTAAATATAAAATTGAATGTCCACGATTGATCGCTTTGCCTGCATCCTGAGCAATCGCTGAAATCTGGCATCTAGCGGCAAGCGCTGCGGTTGCACTGCACATTCTTCGCACCGCGCTTTTTGGACGACCGGCACCGGCCCGGGTTCGCTCATGGTTTGCGTTGGATCAACAAGAGGGCATTTCGGCAGACCGCTGCAACCTTTTGACGATAAATTGACCATGACCAATCCAGTCTTTTTCAATCCTCGTTTTCACTGCCGATCAAAGGTGTATCCGGAGCAGACTGCGCCGCGACAACAATCATCTACCTGATGACTGCTGGACAAAGTGATTTCCAATGGGTTTCGAACAACTTTTTCGTGGCACAGGGAAACACCCTTCTCCCGGACGTCACGTCGCAGCGTTCACGTTCATAGTGGCTGTCGGCTTCCTGATCGCCACAAGTGCCACATCGGCTGCGGAAGTCGTCGCCCTCCAGACGCCGTTGAAGCGTTTTCCCGTGGCGCAGATCTTCACCCTCCTGCTTCTGATGCTCGGACCGATCAAAATCATCGGACCATTCGCAAAAATCACCAATGGCGCGGATGCTGCGCTCACCAATCGGATCGCCCTGCGGGCAATTCTTTTTTCCAGCCTGGCCCTGCTGCTCGCCGCCTTTTTCGGCAAGCAGTGCCTGGATAATTTCAACATTCCGCTCCCCGTGCTGGTGCTCTCCGCAGGAATTATCCTGCTTCTGGTGGCGCTTATGCCGCTGGCCTTCCCGACGATCGTCACGCCTTATTGCATCGCAGCGCTCGTGGTGTTCCTCGCACTCAGTCCCGACCGGAAAAGCCGGCTGACCTTCGGCACCATCCTGCTGGCGATCATGCTCCTCAATCTGAACGTGATGCTGATGACCCGGCACATCCTGCCGGGTCCGAACGTGCTGCTGCCGATCCTCGGCGCCGTACTCGACGTCGTCCAAGTTGCGCTGGGACTGCAGATCATCATTACCCCACTGAGGATGATGGGAGCGCTTCAAAAAGAGCACCCGGTTCACCCGATCCGAAACGGCATTGCACACGGAGCAATCACATGAAGACCGCCAAGAAGTCGTCCAAAAGCAAACCCGCCGCAACTCCGCCCCCAGAATTTCTGTCACGGGAAGAGCGTCTGGCCGCCGGCCAGGAACTGCGCGCAACCTTGCCCCGTGAGCGCCATGCCGACTGGAAACCGCCGGCCAAGCGCCGCGATCCTGTAGACCTGCTGCAGGAATCCAATCGGGACCGGCTGCCCGAACTGGTGCCCATCCGCTTCGGCCGCATGCTGCGCAGTCCTTTCACTTTCCTGCGCGGCTCCGCAGGGCTGATGGCTTACGACCTGGCCACGACCCCCAGCACCGGCCTGCGGGTGCAGGCCTGCGGAGATTGTCATCTGCTGAATTTTGGTTTGTTCGCGACACCCGAACGCAATCTGGTGTTCGACATGAATGATTTCGACGAAACCCTGCCTGCTCCGTGGGAGTGGGACGTCAAACGCCTCGGCACCAGCTTCGTCATGGCCGCGCGCAGCATTCACCTCTCTGACAAAGAGGCCAAAGCGGTTGCGATGGAATGTGTGCGCGGCTATCGGGAACACTTGCGCGAACTTTCAAAATGCAGCCCGCTGGAAATCTGGTACGAGCGTCTGGATGTGCAAACCCTGATCGACCAGGCACCCGACGCGCATGCCAAAAAGCGACGGGAAGAAATGGCGGCGAAGGCCCGCCAGCGTATCGGTGAATACCTGTTTCCGAAAATCACTTCTGAAGTGGGTGGACGGCGCCGGCTCGCGGATCAGCCGCCGGTCCTGTTCCATGTCACGGAGGAGGGCGCGCATGAGAGATTCCGCAAAGGCCTGGAAAACTATCGCCTGTCGCTGTCTGATTCGGTGCGAGTGCTGTTTGACCGCTACCGCCTGGAAGACTGGGCAATGAAAGTGGTCGGCATCGGCAGCGTCGGCACCCGCTGCATGGTCGGTCTGTTTTTCTCACCGGAAGGCCATCCGCTGCTGCTGCAGTTCAAGGAGGCCTGCACTTCGGTGCTTGCGCCTTATGCAGGAAAAAGTATCTATGAAAATCAGGGGCAGCGGGTAGTCGTCGGCCAACGACTGATGCAGTCTTCCAGCGACATCTTCCTCGGCTGGGCCAGGGGTGCGCTTGGTTTCCATTTCTTCGGGCGGCAGTTGCGGGACATGAAATTTTCATTTCCAGTCGAAGGCGCGAACGTGATGCAATTAAAACGATATGCAGCCATCTGCGGCCGGACTCTGGCCCGCGCCCATGCCCGATCCGGCGATGCGGCAAAAGTAAGCGGTTATCTGGGTAAATCGGATGTCTTCGACCGGGCGATCGGCGCGTTTGCAATCGCTTACGCCGACCAGACAGTAAGCGACCACGCGAAGCTGGCGGCAGCAGAGCGCAGCGGGCGAATCCAGGCCTTGGTGGAAGAGGACTTGTGAGTTGGCATTATTTTGAAGCGGTTATTGCAGAAAAAGGGCCTCCTGTCTGCAGAACCCTCAGTAACCGGCGCCCCAGCGATACTGCCAGGCAATACCGACAAGATTGAAGTCGCTGCCGGTACGGGTCGAGGTGCCGGTGCTGGCATTGAGTTTCACCGCGTTGTGGCGATCCACCGGTAGTGCGACGGTCACACCAACGCGCGAGTTCGTCTGCATGTTATCCCCGCGCAAGCCGTTGACCGTGGTGCGGCCGCCGGTGGAGTACAGACCGTTCAAGGCGATCCAGATTCCGGATGCGAAACCGTAAATTATATGTCCCTGCACAGCGTACAGCGGCGCCTGCTCGAATCTTTTACCGTTGTTGAAATCCGTGTTGTCGGTGTAAAGGGTGACGCTCGGCGCAACCTCCAGCGTCCACGGCCCCAGCGCCTTGGACACGCCCAGCTCGGGCCTGAATGACCAGCGGTTGTTGCCGATGTTGAGGACTTTGCTGTTGTCATATTGGCCCAGCGGCGCCGTCACCTGCAGGCTGGCCCCGACGATGACGTCCTGCCGGTAGTTTGCAAACTCCTTCAGCGCCGGCGCACCGTAGAAGTTCATCGAAAAACGGAATCGCGGATCGCCGAAACCGGTCATTTCGCGCTCCCTGGGCAATCCGGAAACCAGCGCCTGCCCCGAAAACGATGAATAGGGCAGAATCACGTCGATCTTGGCGGAGTTGCCCCATGCATTCAGCGACCGCGCGTAAGCAACAGCATCGGTATGGTTGCGATATTGCGCATCGGCGATCGGCAGCGACGGATCGAAGGCTATTTTGCCTTCGGTGTAGCCGTAGCCTGCAATCAGAAAATTGAGGCCGACCGGCGTATTGGAATACGACCTCGGCTCAATCTCCTGGGCGCAGACGCCCCTGCCCGCCAATACGAGGACCGTCATTACGAATGCCGCGCATCGCGGGAAGCGGTTCGTCATTTGCTCAAAACTCGATGGACACCCGGGAAAGTCTAGTGAGGTTCTTGTGTTTCATTGCTGATCCAGATCAAGCTAATGCTGGCGCATCAGGAACGTTCTGCGGAAAAACAACCGCAAGCGCGATGCGTCAGTCTGCCTTGACGCCGGCATTGCGCAGTACCCTGCCCCACTTTTCGAGATCCGCCGCAAGAAATGCAGTGAAGGTTTCCGGCGTACTGGCAACCACGGTCGAGTCCAGCGCCACCAGCCTTGCCTGCGTCACCGGCTGCTGAAATCCCAGCGCAACCTTCTGCTGCACACCGGCAATCAATGCCGCAGGGGTGCGGGTGGGGGCGACCATGCCGAACCAGTTCACAAACTCGAATCCGGGCAGCCCCTGCTCCGCCACCGTCGGCAGATTCGGCAGCTCCGGCGAACGTTTTGCACTGCTCACCGCAATCACACGCAAGCGGCCTGCGGCAACAAATCCCTTGGTAGTGATGTGCAATCCGAACTGGAACTGCAACTGGCCGGCCATCAGATCAATCGCCGCCGGACCTGCACCCTTGTACGGCACGTGCGTCGCATCGATTTTCGCCATCTGTGCAACAGTTCGCCGGAAAGATGGCCGCCGCTGCCGTTACCCGCCGATCCGTAGACCAGCGGCTTTGATTTTGCCAGCGCAATCAAATCCTGCACTTTCTGCACGGGCAGCGATGGATGCACCACCAGGATCAGGGGCGCTTAAGTCAATTGCGAAACGGGGGCGAAATCCTTCAACGCGTCATACGACAGTTTTTTCTGCAGATCCGGCAGTACGGTGTGCGGCGTGTAGATAATGCCCAGCGTATGGCCGTCCGCCGGTGCACACGCCACCAGTTCGGTGCCGAGGATGCCGCCAGCGCCGCCGCGGTTGTCCACCACCACCTGCTGAACCAGTGCTTCGGCGAGCCGCTCTGCGGCCAGGCGCCCCAACAAGTCCGTCGTTCCGCCAGGCGGCGCGGGCACGATCATGCGTACCGGACGCGCCGGATATTTTGTTGCCGGTTGCACCAGCGCGGAATGCGCCGCAGCCCCCATTACCATTGCTGCAATTGCCTTCACGACGTTGTTGCCCATGATCAATCTCCGTCAGCTGATTTTCCCCAGCGTCCTTCCCGGCCGCCATGCCTTGGGTGCGGCTCTTTCGTATTGCCGCACGTAGGGGACTTCAACACCAAGACTCACTGCCGCATGCTGCGGCCAGCGTGGGTTGAACAGCATCGCCCGCGCCAGCGAGATGAAATCCGCCTGACCGCTGGAAATGATGGCCTCTGCCTGGTGCGGATCGGTGATCATGCCCACCGCGCCGGTGATGATGCCGGTTTCTTTTTTCACACGTTCAGCAAAAGGCACTTGATAGCCGGGTCCGACAGGGATTTTTGCGTCCAGCACGACGCCGCCGCCGGAGACCGTCACGTAGGCACAGCCCTCGGCCTTCAGTGCCCGCGCATAAGCCACCGCTTCATCCGGCGAAAAACCACCGTCTACAAAATCGGTGCCGGAGATCTTTGCGCCGATAAAACGATCCGCGGGAAACGTCGCACGGATCGCGCGAAACACTTCCAGCGGGAAGCGCATGCGATTTTCGAGGCTGCCGCCATATTCGTNNGACCTCGCCATGATGGGACCGCGCGACGCGCTGGTCGTCATCACGCTGAAGCCGCGTCCGCGCCTGCTGCGTCCCATTCTGGACTATGCCAAGACGACGCGCGTCAACATCATCGTGCTGACCGATCAGATGGGCGCGCTCTGGGCGCGGAAATTCGCAAGCGCCGTGTTGCCCTGCCACGTGGCAAGCCATGGGCTCGGCCCCTCTTACACGGCGATGGCGAGCGCTGTGCATCTTCTCGCCGTCGCCTTCGCCGAGCGGGCAGGAGACCGCGCGGCGGAACGCCTCGAACTCATCGCCGAGATTCACGAGGAACTGGACGATACCGAATAGCGGCGGCGGGCTGCCGGCGCGGTCATGGCGATTGACGCGGCGCGGGCCGCTCGCGGCGGAGCACCAGACTGGCCGCGTCCTCGCCCAGTTCCCGCGCAAGGCGGTGGCCGCTGTAGACCGCATCCGCGATGAGGCCGGGCGCGTGGCAGTCGCCGATGGCGCGAAGCGTCGCAAGAGCGCCCGCATGAGGCAGCATGTCTTGATGAAGCGCTGCGTTCGGCAGCCGCCCGGTCACCAGAACGAGCGTGCCGCAGGGCACTTCCTTCCTGCGGCCGGTATAGGCACAGTCGAACTGCGCAACATCCGCGCGAAGGCCGCCGAGCATGTGGGATGGCGTGATCGCGACATCCAGTCCGAGCAGGCGGCTCTGGATGAAGGATTGCTCGTCCGTCATGGCCGTCCAGGACGACACCACGGGCAGCGTCGTCACGAGATGGACATCATGCCCCTGGCGCCTGAGTTTTTCCGCCAGCGCGCTGGCGATGGCATAATGCTCGTCGTCATAGATCACGACCGGACCGCTGACGGGCCGGCCCGCGTAGAGGTCGTCCGGCGTCAACGCGCCGTCGAGGGAAAGGGCGATCTCGCCCACCACGCCGATGCCGTCCCGCCGCCAGTGGCTGCCCGTTGCCAGCACCACATGCGGCGCGCCGAAGTCCAGCACGTCCTGTGCCGCCATCGGACTGTTGAGGAACACGCTGGCGTTCGCAAGCTTGCCGATCATGTGCAGGCGGTGGTCGCGCACCCTGATCCAGGTCGCCAGTCCGGGCAGCCGGGACTCGTGCAGCAGCCGCCCGCCGGCGGCCTCCGATGCTTCGGCCAGCGTCACCTCATAGCCGCGCCGGGCGAGTGCCAGTGTCGCCTCGAGGCCGGCGGGGCCAGCGCCCACCACGAGCACGCTCTCGCGCGCGTGCCGGGGCGGGATGATCTCGGGGTGCCACCCTTTCCGCCATTCCTCGCCCATGGTGGGGTTCTGCGTGCAGCGGATCTGGATGCCCTCGTTGTTGGACGCCCGGCAGATGTTGCAGCCGATGCATTCACGGATCTCGTCCTCGCGGCCTTCCATGATCTTCTGCGGCAGGAAAGGATCCGCGATCGACGGCCGCGCGGCGCCGATGAAGTCCTGGATGCCGCGCCGGATCTGCGAGACCATGCGGTCCGGTGACGTGAACCGGCCGACGCTGACGACGGGCTTGCTGGTCAGCGACTTGACGAAGGCGACATGCTCTTCCTGGAAGCCCTCCTCGCTGAAACGGGCGCTGCGGGAGTCGTTGCCGAGGCTTCCCCCCACGTTGACGTCCCACAGATCCGGAAGCTCGGCGAGAAGTGCGAGCGCGTCGCGGCCCTCGCCGTGGGACGTGATCCCGCCCGGCCCATGCAATTCGTCGACGGCCAGCCGCACCGCCACGCCGCAACTGCCGCCCACGGCGTCCTTCGTGTCCTCGATCATCTCGCGGATGAGGCGCGTGCGGTTTTCGAGGCTGCCGCCATATTCGTCGTCGCGCCGGTTGGACAGCGGCGACAGAAATTCCGACAGCAGATAACCGTGCGTTGAATGCAATTCGATGAAATCGAGCCCGATTCGCGCGGCTCGCTGCGTCGCCTGCACAAAGGCTTGGGTCAACTGTTGCATATCCGCTTTGCTCATTGCATGCGGCGCCGGCCAGCCGTCGGCCAACGGCACGGCCGAAGGCGCCAGCGTCTGCCATGCACCTTCATTAGCCTGCAGCGGACCATGCCCCTGCCACGGTCGGTGGCTGGATGCCTTGCGGCCGGCATGTGCGAGTTGTACGCCGAGCACGATGGGCGAGATGCTGCGCACGTAGTCCGCAACACGCTTCATTGCTGCTTCGTTGGCGTCGGAATAAAGACCCGGGCAATACGGCGTGATGCGACCGGCGGGCGTCACGCCCGTGGCCTCCATCACCAGCATGGAGGCGCCGGAAATCGCCAGTGAGCCGAGGTGCATCAGATGCCAGTCGCTCATGGATCCATCCACAGAACTGTACTGGCACATCGGCGCCACCGTGATGCGATGGCTGAGCTTGCGGTTGCCGATCTGCACCGGCGTGAACAATTGCGATGTCATCCCCTTGTCATCCCCTTGTCATCCCCATTTTCGCATTCGAGTATCCGTCACAGTGACCGACCCGGTTTCCAACTCAGTTGCGGATTCAGTTGCCGGTTCTGTTGCCGATTCAGTGGCCAAAATATCCGATCACCCGCCACCACAGATAATGCAACGGGATCAGCGCAACGATGCTGATCAGCGCCAGAGGCACGCTCAGCCGCAGCGCATCACGTACCTTGAGTTGGGCAAGCTGCATGCCCACCACCACCGGCGGCGCCTGATAGGGCAGCAACAGCGTGGAGAAACCCACTGCCGAGGTCATCAATGCCGCCTGAATCGGCCAGCCGGTGGCCTCAGCGAAATGCCCCGCCAGCGGCGACAGCAGCGCCGGTTGCGCCGGATTGGTGACAATCATCGAGGCCAGTGTCGACATCACGCTGAGCGTGATGAAATTCGCCGCATCAGCATCGCGCTCCAGCCGGATCACCGACAGCAGCACGTCACCGAAGGCCTTGCTGAAACCCGAATCGAGCATGACGGCGCCGAGACCGAGTACCGCACCAATATAAAAGAAACTGCCGAACTTGATGCGTTCCTGGAACAGCGTCACCGGCACCGCGCCGATTCGCGGCAACATCGACACCACCGCGGCCGCCAGTGCAATCCACCCCGGACGGATGCCATGCAGGAAATCCGTTGCCCACAAGGCCAGTGAAATCAGCACGATGGTGGCAAGGCGTTTTTCGTTGCCGCTCATCGGGCGCAGTTCAGCCGCTTCACCATCACCGCAGGTACGCGCCGGGAACATCCAGCAGACGATGGCCACAATCAGCGCCCCCTTTACGATGCCCATCACCGGAAACTGCGCCCACAGGTATTCAGCGTAGATCAGGTTCACACCGTAGAGCGTTTCTGCTGCACCCGCCAGCACCAGATTCGGCGCGTTGGCGGGAAGAATCGCGGTGCCACACTGAAACGATGCAACGATGGTCGCGAACAACACACCGTTATGACCCGGCGAACCTGCCGGCAGTCCGTGACGCTCCGCAACAGCGGCAAGAATCGGCACCAGCAGCAGGATGCGGCCCACCGTCGCCGGCATTAAAAACGCCAGCACGACAGCCACCAGCACAGAAGCGGTAATCAGTTGCGGATAAGACCAGATGCGCGTGCCGAGTGCGACTCGGGCAATCCGTTCACCCAGACCGGTCATGCGCACGGCTTCGGCGATCACCAGACCACCAAGCACCAGCCACAAGGTGCCGGATGTGAAACCGGAAAAAATCACTTCCGGTTTTGCAACGCCGAGCAATACAGCCAGCGCAAAAAAGATCAGCGCGGTCAGCGATTCGGGCAACGCGCCCGTCGCCCACAAGCCCATCACCAGCACCAGCAATCCGCCGGTATGCATCACGTTGACGGACACGCCTTCAGGCGGCGGCGTAAAAAAAATCGCTGCTGCCACACCCACTATCAGTGCAGTCAGCAGCGCGACGGGTCTCGACATCGTGGCCTGAATCCGGCAATTACGCCGGGAGATTATCGTAAGTAATTGTTTTTATTGTTATTTTTTGAATTTCGCCGCTAGCGCTTCACTGCCGCGGGCCAGCATCACCAGGTCCGAGCCGACCGCCACAAACTTGTAGCCCATGTCGAGGCAGCGCTGCCCATCGGCTTCTCCGACGAGTATGCCCGGCGCCTTGCCGGCCTTGGTGATGCGCTTCGCGGCATCTTCCATTACTTTCCACACTTCCGGATGCTGCCAGTTACCGAGATAACCCATGTCGGCGGCCAGATCGTTGGGGCCGATGAACACGCCATCCACACCTTCGACCTCGGCAATCTGCTCGATCTGCTTCATTGCAGATAGCGTTTCGACCTGCAGCAGCACGCACATTTCCTCATGCACCCGCTTGAAATAATCTTTCACACGGCCATAACGGTTGGCGCGCGTACAGCCGGAAACGCCGCGCACGCCCTGCGGCGGATAACGCGTCGCAGCCACTGCACGTTTGGCTTCCTCGACATTCTGCACATAAGGAATCAGCAGCGTGCGTGCACCGACATCCAGAAAACGTTTGATCAGTACCGTGTCGTTCCATGCTGGACGCACGATGGGTTCGGTGGTGCCCGCGAGCATTGCATCGAGCTGGTTCTGCACGATGGGCAGTTCATTCGGTGAGTGTTCGGAGTCGAGCAACACCCAGTCGAAACCGGCATCGGCCAGCACTTCGGCAGAAATTGCGCTGCACAGACTCGACCAGATACCGATCTGCGGCTGGCCGGCCTTGATGGCTTTCTTGAATTGATTGACGGGCAAATCCATGGTCTCGCTCCCTATGCGTAATTTTTGTTGATGAAATTAATGAACGACTTCAGGGTCCGGCGTCGGATCCCCGTGATGCAGGATGTCGAGATCGCAACCCTTATTGGCCTGGGTAATGTGCTGCGAGTAGATCGCACCATAGCCGCGGGTGTAATGCGGTTCCGGCTGTTTCCACGCGGCTTTGCGTTTGGCGAGTTCTTCGGGACTGACTTTCAGTTCCAGCTTGCGCGCAGCAACATCCAGCTCGATCAGATCTCCGTCGCGCACGAGCGCCAGCGGACCTCCGATGTACGACTCCGGCGCGACATGCAGCACGCAGGCACCGTAGGAAGTGCCGCTCATCCGCGCGTCCGAGATGCGCACCATGTCTCGCACGCCTTTCTGCAGCAGTTTTTTCGGGATCGGCAACTGGCCCCACTCCGGCATGCCGGGCCCGCCCTGCGGACCGGCATTCTGCAGCACCAGCACGGAGTTTTCATCAACAACGAGATTCTCGTCATCGACCCGTGCGTAAAGATCATCGTAATTCTTGAACACCACCGCCGGGCCGGTGTGTTTCAGCAGATGCGGCTCGGCCGCAGTCGGTTTGATCACCGCGCCGTCGGGTGCAAGATTGCCGCGCAGTACCGCGAGGCCGCCGCTGGCCGACAACGGGTTGTTCCGCCGACGGATCACATCGTCGTTGTAAATCTTCGCGCCGTCCAGATTCTCGCCCAGAGTACGGCCGTTGACGGTGGCGCAATCAAGGTTCAGCAAATCCTTGAGCTCCGACATCATTGCGCGCAAACCGCCGGCGTAATAAAAATCTTCCATCAGATACTTCTGCCCGGCGGGCCGGATGTTGGCCAGCACCGGCGTGCGCTGTGCCAGATCGTCAAAACGGCCGAGCTGAAGATCAACGCCGGCACGTCCTGCCATTGCCACCAGGTGGATCAATGCATTGGTGGAGCCCGACAACGCGTGCACCACGGTGATCGCGTTATCAAAAGCTTTCGCGGTCAGGATTTCCGTGGGCTTCAGGTCGTCCCACACCATTTCGACGATACGCCGGCCACTGGCCGTGGCCATGCGTGGATGATTGGCATCCGGCGCCGGAATCGATGCCGCACCGGGCAACGTCAAGCCCAGCGTCTCCGCCACCGACGTCATCGTCGATGCGGTGCCCATGGTCATGCA
>DNXB01000546.1 GCA_003506995.1 Verrucomicrobiales bacterium | reverse complement strand
TTCTTCCTACTGCATCGTTACGGCTAAGGCGTCTCTTTGCCCTTCGCCCTATGCTCTTGGCGCTATCTGAACAGCTCGGGCTGCCGCCCGTCGCGCGGACGGCGTTCGCCGAGGCTCTTGATTTCGTCGATGAACTCGCCCACGTCCTCAAACTGGCGGTACACCGAGGCGTAGCGGACGTAGGCCACATGATCGATGGCCTCCAGGCGGCGCATCACCTTCGCGCCGATCACGGTCGATGGAATTTCGCGGTAGCCTTCTTCTTCAAGCTCGTTGGCGATGTCATCGACGAGCTGTTCGAGCTGCTCCATTTTGACAGGGCGCTTTTCACAGGACTTGCGCACGCCGCCCAGCAGCTTGTCGCGGTTGAAGCTCTCGCGGGCGCCGTTGCGTTTCACCACGCGCAGTTCCTCGCGCTCGACGATCTCATAGGTCGTGAAGCGGAAGTCACACTTCATGCACTCGCGGCGGCGGCGGATGGCATGGCCTTCCCGCGCCTCGCGTGAGTCGATCACTTTATCCTGGGAGCTTCCGCATTTGGGGCAGCGCATTCTGTCGGGGGTTGGGGCGCGGAATGTGCGGGCACGCAGGCCCGAAGGCAAGCAGCTTCATCGCAGGTGTGTGCGCAGCCTTTCGCGTAATTCCGTCAGCTCCTGCTCCGGCAATGGCACGCGAAACGAGTGCCTCCCGGCCTGGCTGTCCTCGATTTGCCGCAGCAGACGCTCCGCATCGGTGTGCGCGTCATATTCCGGCAGCGCCGTGAGCCGGACCTTCTCCAAAAAGCGCGGGATCACCCGCGCCAGGATGCGCAGATGCTTCATATCGTTGTTCGCGGCATCCCCGGGCCGCGTGTTCGCCGCATGCAGCTTGCAGATGAAGAGCGAGCACGGGTCCAGCAGGGAGACGCCACGGCTCGTCGCCAGAGCGGTCCCACACGGTGGATCATCGATGCCGGTGTCAAGTCCGGGCAGCCTTTCAAGCACCTCCACGCTCGTTCTCTGGCCGCGCCAGAAGAGCTGCACGGCAAACACCCGCCCCATGTGCGGCGCATTTTTCCGAGTCGCCGTCGCTATGCCAAGCATCTCCGCTCCATCGGCCTGCAAATGCCCTGCCAGAGCCATGCAGCTCGGCTTGTCACCACGCAAGTGGATGTCCTTGCTGAAAATAGGCAGGTCAAACTCTCCTTTTTCCACTTCATCGAGAAACAATTCCGCCCAGGCGGAAACGGCGATACCGCCTATCAACGCGCACGGCAGCTCATCCTCACCCAAACGTCGTAAGAAGGGATCAAAATCATCCAGGCAGAAAGGCTTCTCGGATGTTGGCTGCATGATTTACCAGGGAAGTCGGACCAGCTTGAAGCCCCGGCTGTCTCGGAACTTCGGCGCCAGTTTGATTTCAAAGCCAAGAGCGGGAGATTTTTTCACCTGTTCCCACCACTCACGCGCCTCCTCGGAGCAGCCGAAGGCCGCGCGGTCCTCCGCCTCCTGGCGCTTGAACTCCGCCATGGCCGGATCATCCCATTCCTCCATCAGGGCGGCGGGCGGCATCGGGGGCTGGACAGGTTCACTCACGGCGGACTTGTAACCGAAGGTGGCGCTTCCCGCAATGCCCGCCTATCCTCCGCCCATGTCCCGCATCATCCTCGGCGTCACCGGCTCCATCGCGGCCTACAAGGCGGCGGACCTCGCCAGCCAGCTCACCAAGGCCGGCCATCGCGTGACGTGTGTGCTGACGAAATCCGCGCTCGAATTCGTCACGCCGCTGACTTTGAGCACACTGAGCAAGAATCCCATCATCACGGACCTTTTCGCCGAAAAGGAAGGCTGGCAGCCCGGCCACATCCAGCTCGCCGACGAGGCCGATCTGCTGCTCATCGCCCCTGCCACGGCGAACATTCTCGCCTCCATGGCCCACGGCTTCGCCAACGACGCCCTCACGGCCATCGCGCTCGCCACCCGCGCCCCGATTTTGATCGCCCCGGCCATGAACGGCAAGATGTGGCAGCATCCGGCCACGGTGAAGAATGTCGAAACCTTACGCGGCTTTGGTGCTCAGTTCGTTGAACCTGCTGAAGGCATGCTCGCCTGCGGTTACGAAGGCGTGGGACGACTGGCGGAGGTCGAAACGATCCTCCAGGCCATCGAAGCGGTGCTCAAGGCGAAGAAGTGATCCGTTTTAGCCACTCGCGGACTTTGTCGCGAGCAGGACTTGGGCGCAGCGTCCACGCATCGTTGTGATTGCGGAAGCCGGTGCTCATGAAGGTCAGATCGGCGTTCGGCAGTAGCGGGCGGAGGTAGGCTTCGGTTTCTTGGGCGTTAGCACCTTCGCCACAAATGAACTGCGGGCGATTGCCGAGCCGTTTGAGCCGAATGAGCGCTGATTCGCGGTCTGAGCCGGGATACGGCCACTTTTTCACGCCGTCGTAGTGGCTGTAAGCGAGGAAGCCACACCACAGCTTCGCGGTTTCGTCGTCGTGAAGGCCGAGGAAGTTGCAGGCGATGGCTCCGCGTGAGAATCCGCAGAGCACGACTTTCGATTCATCGCCGCTGAAATCGCGACAGACACTTTTCACCGTCTCACGCAGATTTTTGAGCGTCGGTTGTGGATCATACGCTGGGGCATCGCCCCACCACTTGATGGCGATTTGATCGCCTTTCGCGTTCAGATACGGCACGCAGAGCCAGATGAAGCCGCGACCGGCGGAGAGGCCGTAGCCAAGGTTGCTGCCTTCGGGCAAGCCGGTGCTCACATCGCCATATTTGTTCGTGTAGCCGCCGTTTCCGGCGAATTCGACAATCACAGGCCATTTCACGTCCGCTTTCCAGTCCGTGGGCAGATAGAGCACGCTAAGTCCGTGGCGGACGCGTTTTCCGGGACTCGGTGAATCTTCGCTGAGAGCCGGAACTTGGAGATCCGCAGGCACGCTGCGGATGTCGGGCAGCTCGGCGGCGGGGAGCAGCGTGGGCAGGAACAGAGTGAGGATAACGGATTTCATTTCAGCGGCACGCTCCAGAGATAACCACCGGAGGTGATGAAGAGGGTTTTGCCGTCCTTGCCGCCGAAGGCGCAGTTGCAGCACTCGTCGGGCGCGGTGGGGATGAAGTCGATGAGGCGGCCGGAGGGTGACAGGATGTAGCAGCCGGCCTTGAAGTGGTTCGTTTCATATTCCGTGGCTTTGTTCGTGCCTGCGGCGACGTAGATGCGGCCTGCGGCGTCCATTTTCATGCCGTCAGGTCCGCGACCGTCCTTCCAGTCGAAGATGACCTTTCGCGTGCCGGACTTCACATCGCCATTTTCGTCGAGCGTGTAGCGCAGGAGCTTCCGTGAGCCGCCGTGGGTGTTGTTATTGTTGTCGGCGATGTAGAGAAAGCGGTCGTCCGGTGTGATGAGGATGCCGTTGGGGCGTTCCGCGCCGTCGCAGAGGATGCGGGTGACATTTGGGGTGTCATACGCGAAAGCGCAAAGCTCATCCGGCAATTTGGCCTGCCGATTGATGCGATAGACGCCTTCGATGGGTTTGGAGACAAAGCTGGTCTTGATGCCCGGCGGCGAATAAATCTCCATTCCCTCCCGCGAACCATAGCGCGGATCGGTGAAGTAAATGCGGCCCTTGGAGTCCATGCAGAGATCGTTGGGTGTGTTGAAGCGTTTCCCACGAAAGCGGTCCGCTAACACAGTGATGCTGCCGCCTTTCTCCGTACGCGTGACTCGGCGCAAACCGGACTCGCAGGCGACGAGGCGGCCTTCGCGGTCGAACAGCAGGCCGTTGGAGGCGTTGTGACGGAAGACGGTCGTTTTGCCGTCGGGGCCCATGCGGTTGATGTGATTGCCGTCGGTGAAGTAGAGCGAGCCGTCTTTCCAGGCCGGTCCTTCACCCGCGCCGATACGCCCGTGATCTTTTGGCACCGCGCCGGGCACGATGGGCGAGCGCAGGGACGAGCAGGAGGCCAAAACGAGAATGGCGGCGAGGCTGGAGAGTGAGCGTAGGTGCATGAAGCGCATGAATACGACGTGGGATGGAAAATTTCAGCGACACATCGCGCACGCCGCGTTTTCTTGCGGGACATGCGACTGAATTTTCCCAGCCAAAGGCGAAGCCCGAGTCATCGGGGCATTCCTGCCCCGTCTGTGGTCCAGAGGGGCCAGGTATGGCCCCGATACAAACGGACTCTCCTGCTTTCGATCTCCTGGCTGTTCGTCGTCACGCTGTACGCACAAACGAGCGTGCCGCCGCCGGCGCGGGAACTGCGCGGCTCGTGGATCGCGACGGTGCGGAACATCAACTGGCCGAGCGAGCCTGGATTGCCGGTGGCGAAGCAGAAGCAGCAGTTGCTCACGCTGATCGAATCGGCGGCGAACGTGGGCCTGAACGCGCTCATCTTCCAAGTCCGCCCGGCGGGCGATGCGATGTATGCCTCGGCGATTGAGCCGTGGTCGCCGTTTTTGACCGGGGAGATGGGCAAATCGCCCGGCTGGGACCCGCTGGAGTTTGCGGTGTCGGAGGCTCACAAGCGCGGGATGGAGCTGCATGCGTGGTTCAATCCTTACCGGGCGCTGGCGGGTGAAAAACATGCGCCGAGTGCCACGCACATGCGTCGTGCGCACCCGGAGTGGACGATGAAATACAGCATCGACTGGTGGATGGACCCCGGTGTGCCGGAAGTGCGGGCACAGGCAATTGCGGTGATGCTGGATGTCACACGCCGTTACGACGTGGATGGCATTCACATCGACGATTACTTCTACCCGTATCCAATCACCGACTCGGCGAAGAAAAAGATCGAGTTTCCCGACAGCGAGACTTATGCGCGCTACAAAGCCAACGGTGGCACGCTGGAGCTCACCGCGTGGCGTCGGCAAAACGTGGATCAGACTGTGCAGGCCACCTACGAGGGCATCAAGGCGATCAAACGGCATGTGAAGTTCGGCATCAGCCCGTTTGGCCTGTGGCGGCCGAATCATCCCGAGGGCACGGGCGGCGGACTTGATCCGTACGAGGATCTCGGCGCGGACTCGAAGAAGTGGCTGCAACAGGGCTGGGTAGATTACTTCACGCCGCAGCTCTACTGGACGATTGACCGGCCGAAGCTGGGCTTCATCACCTACTACGACTGGTGGCTGGAGCAGAACACTCAGGGCCGTCACATCTGGCCGGGCATGTACACCTCCAAAATCGGCGATGACCGCAACGCGGGCGAGATCCTGCGCCAGATGAGTGTTTTGCGCGAACGCGGCCTGAAAATGACGCCGGGGCACTTCCACTGGAACTTCGACTCGCTGCACAAGGATCTCGGCAAGATCGGGACCTACACGAAAGAGCGGGCCTACATCACGCATGCGATCCCGCCCGCGTCACCGTGGCTCAGCCAGTCCAATTTGCCGGCACCGGCGGTGGGCAAAATCGTTCCAGGAGGCAAGCTGACCGTGGCCTGGCAGCACAGCGACACCCGCTGGATGTCGCAAACCCGTTGGTGGGTGATGCAGGCTCAGATCAACGGCAAATGGATCACCTGGGAGACCTACTTCAAAGACCAGCTCAGCGCTGAATGGCCGGACAACGCCACCGCCGTGGCGATTCGTGCCGCTGGGCTGGGTTGGGAAGTGGGCGAGGCGGGTGTGGTGGTGAAGTGAGAGGTCACTGCCGGGCGATGTCTTTGGCAGTTTGGTCAAAATGTTCTAAACCCAAGATAAGCTTATCGAAATAACAATTTGATCTTGTTTAATAAACAAGATAATATTGCCATATGAAACCCCTAGACGGTCAAAACCTCGATCGTGCGCTCCAGGCTGTTGCTTCGGCGCTCGCCCATGCAAGAGCCGAGCCCGAGACGGTGGTAATCTGCGGCGGAGCAGCGTTGCTGAGCCTTGGGTTCATCTCCAGGCGCACGAAAGACGTGGATGTGCTCGCCGGGGTGCATCCGGTGGACGGACTGGTCGATCCACGCCCCTTTTCCTCGGCTCTCAAACAAGCGGTGGAGGAGGTGGCGAAGGCGTTGGGGCTGCCATCGAACTGGTTCAATGCTGGACCGGCGGATCAGGTGATGGCGGGATTGCCGGAAGGGTTTTTATCTCGACTGCAACGACGCGAGTACGGGAGCCACCTGATCGTGTTTCTGCCTGACCGGTATGATTTGATCCATCTGAAGCTTTTTGCCGGGGTGGATCAGGGACCGGGCCGTCACTGGTCTGACCTGAAGGCACTGAACCCGACCCGCGACGAGATGCTGGCTGCCGCCCGATGGGTGCTGGGCCAGGACGCAGGAGAGGTCTTCCCCGGCGTGGTGCGTGACGCCCTGAGAATCCACGACTATGCCGACATCGCCGACCAACTTTAAAACGGAGCTGCGAACAGCCATGCGTGACCTGCTCTGGCGGCAATGGAGCCGTCTGGGCGCCGGTTTGCAGGAACTCGATGGAGCACCTTCACCCGAAGGGAACATCATTGATCCGGAAGCCCTGCTGCTTGCGACAACCGTGTTTGGCAGGCAAGACCAGCGCTTGTTTGATGAAGCGCTCGACTGGGTGGTGCGCTTTGGGGCCTTGATCAATGTCCAGCGCCTCAAGAACTTGCACGCGGACGGAGAACTCGGCCATGAGCGCACACTGGGTGCCGTGGCGGCTTATGTGAAACGACATGGCAAGCTGCCGAAATGGGGAGCCTTGGCGAAGACAGACTCCGTTCAGTCGCCATCGGAGCCGGAGCCTTTTTTTGAGTCGCCTGGAATGCCTGCCGCGCACAGAGGTGTGCCCGATTCAGATTTTCTCGCCCATGGATGGCTGCGCGGGATGCCAAGGCAAAAAGAGCTTTCCATGCCGCCCTCGCCCGAGCGTGTGACGAATGTTTTGCTGACGTTCCGGGCGCTGATCGGTGTCTCGTCGCGCTGCGAAATCATTCTTTGCCTGCTCACCCGCCCCTCGGCCAGACCCGCAGAGTTGGCGCGATTGACGGGTTATTCAGCGCAGGCAATCCAGGCGGTGCTGAATGAAATGGTGCTGTCTGGCAAGGTGCGAACGGATGGGACACGCCCATCCATGGCACGAAAAAAAAATGGGCGAGGGGTGTCGCTACGCTACTACCTGCAACCCCAGGACTGGCATTTCATCCTGCCTGCCGAGTCGTCACCGCGCTGGCTCCCATGGGCGGCGCTTTTTGCCCTCGTGCAGGGCGTGGATGACGCTCTGAATACGGTTGCCGACGAACTACTGCTCTCCATGCAGCTTCGTCGGCTCATGGAGAAGCATTCGCCGCAATTGACGGAAGGGATCGCCTATCGACTCGGTTATCACCCGGACATGACCGGTGAAGCGCTGTTGCAGTGTATGGCGACAGATCTTCCACGATTACTCCGGGCGCTTTAGGTCAAAACCACTCTCATCTCACGCGGCGGATTGGTGCATACATCACTGCCGGGTGATGTTCGCGCGTCCGCCCCGCAGGACGTATTTCTGGATCTTGCCGGTCGCTGTCTTGGGCAGTTCGGCGATGAACTCGAAGCCGTGCGGCACTTTGAAATGTGCGAGGTGCTCGCGGCAGAACAGGCGCAGCGCTTCAGGTGTCGTTTCAGCGCCCGGCTTTAGGACAATGAATGCCTGGGGCGTCTCACCCCATTTTTCGTGCGGCAGGCCGACGACGGCGGATTCTTGCACGGCGGGATGACGCAACAGCGTGCCCTCGACTTCGACGGAGGAGATGTTTTCGCCGCCGCTGATGATGATGTCCTTCCAACGGTCGCGGATTTCGATGTAGCCGTCAGGATGCACGACGGCGGCGTCCCCGCTGTGAAACCAGCCGTCGCGGACGGCCTTCTCCGTCGCGGCGGGGTCGTTGTAGTAGCCTTTCATCACGGCGTTGCCGCGAATGATGATCTCGCCCATCGCGGTGCCGTCCTGGGGCACTTCCCTGCCCTCTTCATCGACGACGCGGACTTCGGCGTTGGCGAGGTATTCGACGCCCTGGCGTGATTTGATCACCGCGCGGACAGCCGGATCGAGCTGAGCATGCTCGGGACGCGGTTCGCTGATGGTGACGATGGGCGAGACCTCGGTAAGGCCATAGACGTGCGTGATTTCCCATCCGAGTTCGCCCTCCACACGTTCGATGGTGGCCGCAGCGGGCGGCGCTCCGGCGGTGAAGACGCGGACACCGCGCGGGGCACCTTTTCGCACCTCATCCGGCACGTTGGCAATGCTGATGAGCACGGTGGGCGCGGCACAAAGCAGCGTGACGCTTTCGCGACGGATGGTTTCAAAGATGAGCCGAGGGTCGGCCTTTGGAATACAGACATGGCGTCCTCCGACGGCGGTGATGGTCCATACGAAGCACCAGCCGTTCGCGTGAAACATGGGCAGCACCCACAGATAACGATCCGCCGCCGTGATGCGCGTGTGCATGAGGTGGCCCATGATGTTCAGCGCGGTGTTGCGATGCGTGACCATGACACCTTTCGGATTCGCCGTGGTACCGCTGGTGTAATTGAGCGCGATCATCTCGGTCTCGACGACCTCGGCAGGCGTGAAATCGGGCGCGGAAGCGGCCAACGTGGCCTCGTAGTCGATCCAGCCGGGTTTTGAACCCGAAAAGGCGATGAAGTGCTCCACGCCGGGCACTTGATCGCGAATCGAATCGACGGCGTCGAGGTAGTCGGCATGCACGCAGACGACGCGGGCGCCGCTGTGCTTGAGGATGTAGGCGAAGTCGGCGGCGGTGAGGCGGAAATTGATCGGCACAATCACCGCGCCGATCTGCGGCACGGCGTAGAATGCCTCCAAGTGCGAATGTGTGTTCGGCGCGATGGTGGCAACACGCTCGCCGGGCTGCACTCCGAGCTTTTGCAGCGCGGCGGACCAGCGGTCGCAGCGGTCAAAAAACTCGCGGTAGGTGAAGCGGAGGTCGCCATCCACCACGGCCTCCCTGTCGGCGTAAAGGCGGCGGGCACGGCGGGCGAAGTCGAGGGGCGAGAGCGGCGTTTCCATGATCGGGCGGCGATCATAGAGAAACGCGGTCCGGCTTGGCGATAAGAAAACGACTTTCGCCATTTCTGAACGCGACTTTGGCAGCGGGCGGCCTTATGGGAGCGCATCATGACACCACCCGACTTTCAGACGCTCGCCACCCGCATCCGCCAATCCCTGGGATGCAGCAAAGACCTGGCGGAGGATTACGCCAAGGGCATCAGCGACCCCCCTGAGATCATTCACGGCAAAATCGTTGTGCGCGACCCCGAGGGGCGCATCATGGCCCGGGTGCCGGACAGCGTGCTGGCGTGACCTACCTTGGCCTGGATTCGATGCAGGCCGCCACCCCTGAGACCCTTCAGGACACATGAATCATACCTCTGTCTTCTCTACGTTAAGACGTGAAGCCGCCCAAGCCGGATAATCTGGGAACGTGTCGGCGTCCTCTGGAGTGAGTCTGTCAACAAGACGCTGCAAGCCGTGTGTGTCCGTCCAAGTAACAGTGCCACTGCGAGTATCAAGATACACAACGCCCGCATCGCCCCAGTCGTTCAGAACCACATAAGGCTTTGGCAAGCCGAGTGTGCCACGACATCGAAGCGTGACGCTGACCGTTTCACTCAGAGAACTAATACCGCAAGCTCCCGAGTATCCCCACTCGGTGAGCAACCACCGCAACGACGCTGGAAGTGTGCAGTCAAGCTCCGCCTCCGCGCGTTCCAATGAGGCGAGCGATTCCGCATGAACGCCACGAAACCACTCGGCGTTTTCTCGGACGAATGACTGAAACGCTGAAAACTCCATGCGCGTAGGGCGGTCTAAATTGTTCATGAAAACCAATTCTCTTGAGTGCGTCAATACCATTTATGAGGCACTGTTTTGCAAGCATCCAGACGCCCAACAAAAAGCCACGGAACTGACGATGCAGCTCCGTGGCGAACCTGGATTCAGGTTTTGGGGGGAGGGATTAAGCGGGCCGGGACTCGATGCTGGCCACCATCTTCCGCACATGGGAGGCCTTCGAGGCGCGGGGCTTCAGGATGGCGAGGCTTTTGGCGAACGATCCCCACTTGATGACCTGGATGGTCACACGGCGCGTGCCCCAGTGGTTCATGGCGCTGTGAGTCGGCTTGTAGAGGTCGATGGTTTTGGTGCCAACGAGGGCGGAGCCGTAGTCATCCACGATGTAGAGCGAGGGATCGCCCTGGATTTGGAACACGGTGCCCACCGGATAGATGGACCAGTCGGCGGCGGCGCTGCGGATCTGGCCGTGCTTGAGCAGGGAGCCCACGGCGGAGCGGGGGCCGTACTCGATGTGATCACTCTCGGTGTGGGTGTAAGCGGTGGTTCTGACACCCGCGATAACCTGGCCTGGAGTACCGGCTGGCGTTGTGGCTGAGGGTTTGACTTCTTCGGCAAAAGCCGTGGCACACAAGGCAAGGAGGCACAGGAGGATGGGTTGGTTCAAACGTAGGATGGGGTTGTTAGGTCGCGCTCTTCCGGATGGGGTGCCCGGTCGAGGGGCCGCGATGGTGTCGAGGTAGCCGGACCTGTCAACGCGGGTTTTCCCGTCCGAAACAGGCCGAAAACCTCGATTTTTCGGCCTCCAGAGCCGAATTTAGCGACATGCAGTCACTTTAAGCGGAGAAGCGCCCCGTAGGCCTCCGCTCCTCCGGGCGAGGTCATGGTCTGGCCGCCGAATGACGCAGGTGCGCCACAGGAACCTGAAATAATCAGCCTGCCGGAGGGGTGCCAGGCCAGGGTGTAGGCGTTGTCGCCCTTGATGCCACCGCTCGGAAGCAGCCATTCGACCCCGCCTTTCTCATCCAAGGCAGCGGTGAAGATGTCCGTGGCACCCTGCGATGTGAGCGTCTGTCCGGCGAAGGTGGCCGTCTGGGAAAACTCGCCAGTGACGAAGCAGCGACCGGTGTTGTCCGTGGCAACGCCGAGGCAGTAATCGGTGGCCGGACCTTGGATGACGTGAGTCCAGACGAGTTTGCCTTCCGGACTGAAGTGCGCGAGCACGCCGTCGCTGTCCTTGTCGCCGGTGGTTTTGATCGGGCCGCCATTGAGCACACCTTTGAACATGCCTGCACCCCAAGTGCGGCCTGCGGTATCGACGGTGATCTCGTGGAAGCCAGCACTCGGCAAACCGGGCAAGGTGGCAGCCCAGACGCCTTCGCCATCGGGCGTGAGCTTCAAAACGACGCCCGCTTGGCCTTTGGCGACTTCGATGGATGCGGAGCCGATGCTCCCAACTCCGCCGCCGCTGCCTCCTATATAAATAGCGTCTTTGCCATCGACCCCGAGGCCATGCCCGCTGCCGGAGAATTTGCCGCCGGTGGTCTTCACCCACTTCAGCGTGCCTGCGGCATCGTATTTCGCGCAGAAGATCGGCCGCGCGGATGTGCCGGCCTTGTTCACGATGAAGTCGCCGAACTTCGCCTCGCCCGCCACAGCACCCGTGACGACGATGTCACCCTTGGAATCGACCACGATGCCATGGCCGTAGTCGTAGCCCTTGCCACCAGCGGTTTTGATCCACAGCAGCGTGCCTGCGGGATCATACTTCGCGACGAAGATGTCGTAATCGCCCGCGTTTGGCAGCGTCTGGCCGTTCGCCTGGGCGTCGGTGCTTTGATAATGACCGGTGACGTAGGCATTGCCTGCCGAGTCCGTCGCCACGCCGTAGCCGCGGTCCACCAGACCGCCGCCGAGGCTGCGTACCCACAGGAAGCGGCCCTCTTTGGACACCTTCGCGAGGAAGAAATCTGACCCGCCGAGCCCGGTGCGCTTCACATCGCCAAAGGTGCCGTCATCGGTCGTTTCACCGGCAAGGAAGGCGTTCCCCTCGCGGTCGAAGGTCACGCCGCGCGTCTTGTCGCTCTTCGCTCCGCCACCAGCGGCGACCCATTCGAACGTGGGTGTGGCGGCTTGAAGTGAGGTGGCAAACAGGGCGAGGCAGAACGTGCGGAGGGAAATCATGGCCCGCAGCATACGGACGCGTGAGGGAAGGTGTTGCGGCTGCTTTGGGGTCATTCGAGTTTGCCGCTGAGAGGCAGAGGAGCAGAGAGGGCAGAGACTTCTTTTCACTGCGACCTCCGCCTCTCTGCCCCTTTGCGGNNCCGTCGCTTTCATATAGACGCTCTTCACGCCCTCGGCCTGCGGCTGGTAAGTCAGCGGGCCGTTCTTTTCGCTCTCGCCCTTGGCTTTGATCCACTCGGGATCAGCCCGGAAAGCGGTGAAGGAGGCGATGCCAGCCTCCTTGCTGGCGTGGGCGAGGATGTAGATCAGCTTCGTGCCCGCGCCTTTGTCCGCATCGGTCGGCACCCAGTAGGCGAGGTGGCTCATGCCGTGCTTGCTGAAAAGCTTCATCGTGTGGTTGCTGAAACGGGCGTGCAGGTCGTTCAGCTTGCCCTCGGGCGTGGTGTAAGTGCGCAGTTCAAACACACGCGGCTTGTCACCCTTGGCGATGGTCAGTGGCGGCGAGTAATCCGTTGGCGACATGAAGATGGACTCGATTTTGGCGACGATCTTGCCGTTCGCCTCGCTCGCCTTCGCGGCGGCCTTCCACTCGGGGTCCGCTCCGAAGGCCTTGAAGCTCGCCTTCGCCGCCTCACGGCTCTTGTGTTCGAGCACGTAGATCAGCGTGGTTTTGGAGCCGTTCTCCTCATCCACCGGCACCCAGTAACCGACGTTGCCGATGCCGTGCTTTTCAAACAGCTTGCAGGTATGATCGCGGAAACGGGCCAGCAACGCGTCGAGCTTGCCCTCGTTGCAGGTGTAGATGCGCAGTTCATAGACGCGCGCATCATCGGCGGCGTGGGTCATCGTGGAAAAAAGGCCCGTGAGGGCAAGGGCGAGAAAGGTGAGGCGCTTCATGAGGGGTGAACAAACGGCGGGCAAAGGGTTCCTTATCACTCGGTAATCAGGCCCTTCACCGGCCAAAGCCTTCCATGTATTTGGAATTACGCATTTTTCGACTGCCCAAAAGCATGACGGTATTTTCTGGCTGAGGAGGGATTGCTACAAGTGTTTCCAGAAACGTGACCAAATGCCCTTTCGTGTTTTGGCCTTTTCGTCGTCTATCCCAGCGGAGCCTTCTGCTTCGAGGCTGTCATAAAATTTCTTCTTCTGCCTCAAATCTTTTTCTTCCGCCTCGGCAATTCGCCAATCCGACCAATCCTCGGCCCACTCGACACGATTACGCGTGATCCAGTAGTGAGAGCGACACGGGAAGTTCCAATTTCCGATCGACGGATAAAGGGAAACGGTTTCGCCATCGAAAATCAGTTTCCAATCGGTCGGTGTGAGCGGCGTCACAACCTCCCGCCCGCATTCACAACAACAGCGATGCACTGCGGTTCCGTGGACGACGGACACATAAAGAATGCCATCGTCAAGCACCTCGGGAATGAACTCGACGAATTTATGGTTGAGCTTCTTCACTCAGCAGTTGGTTCTCGTTGATTGTGTAGGTGGAATCGTGCTCGTGCTCCATATCCTGATAGAAGCCGCGGAGCTTCTTCCATTTGATGACGGCGAGAGCCGCATTCAGCATGTTCAAGTCTGCTATTTGGATGTTCGTGGAGTAAGCGTCGTCTTTGGCATCATTGAAGGAAACGCACTTGGTGAAATGATCCCGTTTGCGAGGCGTGCTCGTGGTCACGCGCACGATGCCAAGCAAATTATTGTCACCGACTTGAACGCCCATTCCGACATCAACAAACGAAGCCGAACTCGCCTCCAGTAGCGCGACAATTTCACGTTTTGATCTCCCCTCATCCATGCAAATGAAGACGAAATCCAGCCCGTGTAGCAGTTGCACATTCTCCGCGCTTACTGCGACGGCGTGCGGAATGATTTTCCGTCGCATCCGGGCATAGATTTCTGCGAGGTAGTTCACCTTTAACGGTGGGGTGAGGAGTTGCTCTACCGAGGGCGCACCTGGCGAGCGGAAGGCGTTGTGCTGGCAAAACACATCGCCGTCGAACAGATGGATTTCATCCACAGGCGTTTTTGCCACGAGGTCGAGCACATAGGAGCCAGTACCGCCCACTCCCACGATGCCGACTTTGTGGCCCTTGAGCTTATCGCTGATGGCCTCGATTTCGGCGCGGCTGGAATTGGTGTCGAAGTAATTGAAGACAGACTCTTCGGGCTTTGCCTCGATCACCCGAAACGTTTTCGCTGTAACCGCCGGATCGAGCGACTGTGCCGGTGCCGAGATTACTTCCGCATAACGGTTCATCTTCTCGTAATAGTCCGGGTAGCCGTTCTTGGGTTTGTGCGAGAACGAGTG
>DNXB01000044.1 GCA_003506995.1 Verrucomicrobiales bacterium | reverse complement strand
ACACCGCCGCCGCCGTCGGCTCGTTCACCAGGCGCTTCACCTTCATGCCGGCCATTTCCGCGGCGGCGATGGTGCTCTTGCGGGCCAGCTCGTTGAAGTTTGCCGGCACGGTGATGACCACCTCGGTGATGTCACCGCAGATCTTCGAGCAGTCGCGCTTCAGCTTGGTGAGAATGAGCGCGGAGATTTCCGCCGGCGTCCATTTCTTGCCGTCGATCTCCACGAGATGCTCCGGGTCGTCCATGTGGCGCTTGATCTGGAAGATCGTGCGGTCCGGCTCGCCGCCATCGCGCGCGGCGCTGCCCACGAGCTTCACGTCCTCGTGCGAGTCGAAGAACACCACGGAGGGCGTCAGGCGCTCGCCGTCGGAGTTCGGGACGATTTCAGGATTGCCATCGGGTTTCAGGTAGGCCAGCCCGGAGAGGGTGGTGCCAAGGTCGATTCCAACGTATTCAGCCATATAACGAGAGTGATTGATGAGTAAAAAGAGCGCTCCGGGAGAAGTCTCACTGGCTGGAGGTGCGCACCTCCACTTTACGCAGGATAATCTCGTGCCCCTCGCCACGCGAGAAGATAAAACCAGAACGGCAGCTTTCTGTCACACGCGGCTTCGCTTTGCCCGGCAGCGAGTCCACCACGGCGATGCGTTTGCGCAGCTCGATGTCCACCTCGGTGCCGGGGGGCACGTCGAACTCGGTCACGCCGTGCTGGTGCAAAATGTCCTCAAACGAGGCCCGCAGTGTCTGGAGCTGGACGGGCACGTCGCTGCCATTGGCTCCCGCGTAACGCGCCACCAGCGCGTCGATGAGGTCGATGCGCTTGATGATGTCGTTGGCGAACATGACCACCGTGCTGTCCTCGGTGGGCAGGCCGCGGCGCATGATCTCGTGCTTCTCCTCCAGCTCCTCCAACTGGCCGCGCAGACGTTTTTCGATGTCCTGCCAGTGCTTGAGCTGCGCCTCCGCCTGCGCGAATTCCTGTTTGCGGCCTTCCAGCCGCGCCAGCTCGGCCTTCGTCTCCTCAAGCTGCCCGGTGGCGCGTTGCTGCGTCGTGCCGAGGTCGGCGATGCGTTTTTCCAGTTCCGCGATGCGCTTCTTCTGCTCCACCTCGTAGTTTTGCAGCGTGGCGGCCTGTTTCTGGATCTCGGCGCTGAACTTCTTGAACTCCGCGTCCGCCGCCTCGCGGTCCTTGCGCGCCTGCTCGGCCTTGGCGGACTCGCGGTTCAGTGTTTCCTGGGCGGCATTGAGTTTCACTTGGATGGCCAGATCCTCTTCGGCGGCCTTGCGCAGGGACTTGTTGATCTCCGTCTGGCGTGACTCCAGGCCCGTCAGCGCCTGGCCGAGTCCGAGAATCTGACCGCCGACCTTCAAATAGTCGCCCAGCTCCGTCTGCCGCGCCTCGATCTTCGTTTGCAGTTCCTTTAGCGCCATGTCCGCGCCCTGGATGTCCTGCTTCTGAGTGTCGATCGTCTTGACGAGGCGTTCCTCGTCGGCCTTGAGGCTCTGCACGCGGTCAAGCCGCTGGCGCAGCTCGCCTTCGAGTGCTGCGGCGTCTTTCTTGGCGGCATCGGCCTTCGCCTTCGTCTCCTTGAGCTCTTTTTCGAGCTCGGCTTTTTCAACCTCGGCCGCTCGTGCCAGGTCTTGCGCGGCCTTGAGGCGGGCGGTTTCCCTGTCCACGTCCTGCTGCGCTTTCATCACGCGCTCCTCGCGCAACTGATGCGCCGTTTCGAGCTGGCTGATCTGCTGCTGCAGCTCGGCCAGCTTCTTGTTTTGATTGTCCGTGCTGACATTGAGGCGCGTGACGAACTGCGAGGCCTCTTCGCGCTCCTTGTTCAAGCCGCCCAGCATGGCCTGGATGCCAGCCAGCTCGGTGTTGAGCGCCGGGATCTGCTTCCGCAGGTTCTTTTCCTCGCTGCGGGCGGCCTCGAGCGTGGCCTCGGCCTCGCTGCGCTTCTTGTCGGCGGTCTCCTGGGCGGCAATGGCCTTCTCGGCGCGTTTTTCCGCGTCGGCGGCCCGGGCCTCGGCGGTTTTGACACTCTTGGTGAGTTCGGCAAGACGCGTGTTTTCCATCTTGAGGGAGGTTTCCAGCGTGGCGAGCTCCTTTTTGAGCTTCTCCTGGTTCCGGGCCAGTTCCGCCAGCAGTTTGTCCTCGTTGTGGCGTTGCGCCTCGGTGTCCTTGAGCGTCTTGCTGGCCGTGGCGATGCGCACATCGACATCCGCCAGCTCAGCGAGGCGTTTTTCAGCGGCGGCGATGCGTTCCTGCACGCCTTTGAGCCGTGTCTCGGCGGCGCTGGCCTCGGCGAGCTTCGCCTTGGTCTCCGCTTCGAGGTTGGTGCGTTTGTCGCCAAGAATCTTGTCGAGATTGATTGATTCAACGCGCAGCGCCTCGACAGCGGCGTCGGATTTCTGGCGTTCGGCCAGGGATTCCTTCAGCGCGACGGCGGCGGCATCGCGGTCCTTGATCAAACCGGCCAGCTCGGCCTTCACATTGTCCGCCTCGGCGCGGGTCTGCGTCACGCTGGCGCGGAGATCGGGCAGCAGCGCCTCCAGCTCGGCACGTTCCTTGGTGAGACGCTGCGTTTCAGCGGCCAGCTTGTCGCGCTCTTGAGTGGAGGCGGTGATGGTGGCGGTCAGCTCAGCCTGCTGCTTGTTCGCGGCGGCGAGTTCTTTGACACGATCTTCCAAACCGGCGGTCTGTTGTGTCAGCCCGGCCACACGCGTCTCGGCGGCGGCGAGTTCCTTCTGCCGCTCGGCGATCCGGTCCTGCAGGTTCTGATGATCGGACTCGGCGGCGGACAGCTTTTGCTGCGTGCCGGCATGCGTGGTGGTGAGTGTGGCAATGACGGCCTCCAGGCCGCTGATTTTCTCCACCAGCGTGAGCTGCTGCTGGGAGCTTTTCTCGGCTGCGGCTGCGGCGGCCGCAGCCTCCTTCTTTTTCTCGATGGCGCTGGCGGTGGCCTGCTCCAGATCGGTCTTGGCCTGCTCCACCAGCTCGCTGAGCTTCTTGTGCTCGGCCTGCACGGTTTTGAACTGCTGGTCGGCGTTGGCGGCGAGTTCCTCCAGGTTTTGGGTGCGCTGCGCGGCGGCGGCGACCTGCGTTTCGCGTTCCTTGAGGTCATTCTCGGCCAGGCGGAGCTGCTCACGCACTTTGCCCACGGCCTGGGACATCTGGGTCTGCTGCTCTTCGATGTGGTGGACCTCTTTTTCCACCGCCTCCCGGCGCTGGGTGAGTGTCTGGGTGAGCAAAGTTTGCGCCCGGCCATGCTCGGTGGCGGCCAGCAGCTCGCGAGTGCGTTCATCGCGGTCTTTTACCAGCGCGGCCACGGCGGCGACGACCTCCGCCTTGTGCGATTCGACGGCTTTGAGGGCTTCCGACGCGTCATTGAGCCGGGTGTCGGTCGATGCGAGGTCGTCCAGCTTGTTGTTGAGGTCGGCGACCTTGTCTTCCAGCGCTTTGACCTCGGCCTGAACGGCCGCGAGACGTGTGCCTCGCTCGGCGATCTGCGCATCGAGATCCGTACGGCGTTTTTCGGCCTCCTGCTGCGCCAGATCGTCCGCTGTGCGGGCATCGCGGCCCTGTTTGTCGATGGCGGCCAGCCTGGCCTGGGCCTCCTGCTGCTGTTTGGCGAAATCGGCCTCCGCGTCCGCCTTCTGTGTGTTGAGACTTGCCAGTTTTTCCTCGGCGGCAAGGCGCTGCTGGTCCAGCTCGGCAAGCTGGGTGCGCAGTCCGGTCAAACGCAGCTCGGCGGCGGTCGATTCGGTCTCGTGGGACTGTTGTTTGCCAAGCAAGGCGCCAATCGCGGCGTCCAGCATGCCGCGCTGGTTTTCCATCTGGCCGAGCGTCTGTGTCAGGGCGGCGAGGCGGTCCTCGTTGCCACGCAGTTCATGGACGCGGGCGGCGATGGTCTTTTCCTCGCCACCGAGCTGGGCGATCTGTGATTGCGCGTCGCGCACCTGCTCCTGGGCCTTGGCCAGCGTGGCGTTGACGGCCTCGATCTCGTCCTGCTTCGTGCCGCGTTGTGCGTCGAGCTGGGAAAGCTCGGCGCGGCGGGTGTCGAGCTGCTTGTCGAGGTCTTGCAGCTCGGTGCTGCGTTTCGAGCGTTGCTCGGCCTCGGATTTCTGCGCGTCGTCACGCAAGCTGTTGAGGCGTTTGACCTCCGCGCCGGCCTCGGCGGTCTTTTTCTGCAAATCAGCCAGTTTTTTCGCTGTGGCGGCCTCGTCGGCGCTCAGTTTGGCCACAACGGCCTCGCGAGACTTCGCCTCGTCGCTCGTCTTGGTGAGCGTGGTCTGTTGAGTGGCGAGTTCGCTTTGAATTTTCGCCAAATCTGCCTGCGTCTTGCTGAGTTCGGCGGTTTTGGCGACTAGCTGAGTATCGAGCGCCTGCAATTCACCACTGCGTTTCGATTTGAGCTCGGCCTCGGATTTTTGCGCCTCGCTTTGAAGCTGCGTGACTTCCTTGAGCCTGGCCTCGGCGGCAGCGAGCTGGGATTGCAGGGCGGTGAGTTTTTCACCCGTGGCGGTCACCTCGGCAGCAGCTTTCGCAGCAGCGGCTCCCTTCGCTTTTGCCTCGTCGCTCGTTTGGATGAGCGAGGCCTGCTGTGTGGCGAGTTCGTTCTGAATTTTCGCCAGATCGGCCTGCGTTTGGCCGAGTTCGGCGGTCTTGGTGGCAAGCTGGGCGTCGAGGTTTTGCAGTTCGTCGCTGCGTTTCGATTTGAGTTCAGTCTCGGACTTCTGCGCGTCGGCTTGGAGCTGGGTGACCTCCTTGAGCCTGGCCTCGGTGGCAGCGACCTGAGCTTGCAGGGCGGCGAGTTTTTCGCCTGCGGAGGCAACGTCTTCGGAGGCCTTCGCGGCGGCGGCTTCCCTGGTCTTGGCCGCCTCGCTGGATTGAGCGAGCGAGGCGGTGATTTGATCAAGCGAGGCGCGTTTGGAGGCGACTTCGGCCTCCAAGGTCTGCAATTCGGCGCTGCGCTGGGTTTTCAGCTCCGCCTCGGACTGCTGAGCGGTGGCGAGGAGTTGGTGGATGGCGGTGACCTTGGCCTGCGCGGCGGTTTCGTCGGCCACAAGCTTTGCCATCGCGGCCTCGCGGTCTTTGCGTTGCTTGTCAGCCTCATCATGCAGGCTTTGCAGGCCTTTTTGTGCGGTGGCGAGATCGGCCTCGGCCTTGGCGACGAGTGTGCGGGTGGATTCGAGCTTGCTCTCGATGTTGCTGAGATCGCGGCGTTTGGCGTCGAACTTGGCGGCCTCGGTTTTGGCGTTTTCGACCTCGGCGCGTGAGTTTTGCACCTGGGTGCGGAGTTTTTCGACCTCGGTCTTGAAGCCGGTGATCTCCGTTTGAGTCTGGCCGAGCTCCTTTTTGCGGGCGTCGATCGTGGCTTCCAGGGAGCGGATCTCATCCCGCCGCTTCTGCTCGATGTCGTTTTCCGCACGGAGGACATCGCGCTGGCGGCTGAGTTTTTCGATCTCGTCCCGTAGTTCGGCGGCCTGACGACCAGCGGCGGGATCTGGCGCTGGCGCGGCGGCGGCACTCGCGGGTTTCGGCAGAAAGGAGACAGGCGGCGTGAAGGCGGGCGGTTTAGAAACTTCGGTCGGAGCGCGTTGCACGACAGGCTTGGTGACCTCGATTTTGCCTGTTTCAGGCGTGGACTTTGGCGGTTCGTCCTTGTCGCGGGCGGGGATGCTTTCGGTGTCGCCTTTTTTGCCGTCCTCGCGGGTGGGCTGGCCTTTGGGCGGTGCGACGGTCTTGGAGCCGCTGTCAGGCGCCAGGCCCTTCGGCGCACGTTCACGGAACCGGCTCTCAAGCTGGCCGAACATGATGCGGTCGCCACCCTTCACCCGGGCGCGCTCGACCCGCTTGCCATTGACGAAGGTGCCGTTGGAGGACTTTAGATCGACGATTTCGTAACCACCGTCCGCCTGACGCAGGAACTCCGCGTGGTAGGACGAGATGAAGGTGTTGTCGATGACAATGTCGTTGCTGGCCTCACGCCCGATGGAGAGCCGTTCTTCGAGGATGTCGAAGACGAACTCATTTCCATCATTAAGATTGAAGGCCAGATATGGCATGCCGGACGCGCAGGAAGGCTAAAGAGCCGGGAGAATAAGGGTGGAAAATCAGTGAATCAAACTTAATGAAATCACAGGGGCAGGAAGATGACGGGAAAGCTATTGTTTCAAAAACCACTTCGATAGAACAGCACCACTTAAGATTTCTAAAATATGAAGCACCCCCTTGTCTCCACCAAACTTGGTGTTATGACCCTGTTTTTGAGTTGTCTGGCCAGTTGTGCCGAGACGCCGCCCCCTGCGGCGACAGGCGGCGCACAACTTTCTGCGGCCCAAATCGACCGCGTGGGCCGGCGTATCTGGCAAAACGAGTGCGGCGGCACGGTGGCGGGGCTGACGAGCTGGAACGCTGGGGAGGACTTTGCCTCGCTCGGCATTGGTCACTTCATTTGGTATCCGCAGGGCGGCAGCGGGCCGTTTGAGGAGAGTTTTCCGCCGCTGGTGGCTTTTTTCAACGCACGGGGCATTGCCACCCCGGCTTGGACGCGCGGTGCCTGCCCCTGGCCGACGAAAGCGGCTTTCGAGGCGGACAAAAATGGCCCGCGCCAGCAGGAGCTGCGCCTTCTGTTGAGCCAGACGGTCCGGCAGCAGACGGAGTTCATCATGGCCCGGATGGAACGGGCGCTGCCAAAGATGCTGGCGCAGTCAGCAGGCGGCAAGCGGCGGCTGGTGGAAAAAAACTTCCGGGGACTCCAGGCGACGCCGGAGGGCATGTTCTGCTTGATCGACTATGTGAATTTCAAAGGGGAGGGCACCAGCCCGAAGGAGCGCTACAACGGCGAAGGCTGGGGATTGCTACAGGTGCTGGAGAACATGCCGGAGTACTCCAAAGCCTTTAGGGCGTCCGTTTTTGCCGACGCCGCGAAGCGCGTCCTCAGACGCCGCGTGGCAAACGCCCCGCCAGAGCGCAAGGAGCAGCGCTGGCTGGCCGGATGGCACAACCGCTGCGACGGCTACAGCAAGCGGCCTTTGTGACCGCTGCTATTCTTCCTTTCGCTCGATTTTGATCTTCGGCATGCTGCCGGTGATCTTGGAAATCAAGTCCGTCATCAGGTTGCCGTTCATCTCCTTCGAGTGGCGCATGGCCAGGCCGACAGCGAAGGCGAACACAAACATGGCGGTGACAATGAGCGACGACATGCAGCCGCTTTCCGTCGTGTCCGGATAGTTGCTGGCGGAGGTTTTGCCATAGGCGCGACGCACCGGACTGAGCTGGCGGCCGGGCTTGGGCGCTGCCGCTGAAGGGGCGGAGGGCTCATCGTTGGCGATGGAAGCCGGCGGTGGCAGTGACTTGGCTTTGGACACCTTGGGCGCCACGGGCTTTTCCTCCAGCACCGCCGGCGGATTGCCCGCGTAAAAAACGGCCTGCACATCACCGAAGCCCACGCGGTCGCCATCCTTGAGCTTGGCCTCCTCGATCTCCGCGCCGTTCACGCGAGTGCCGTTGCTGGAGCTGAGATCATGGACATAAACGCCGTCCGCCGCCTGCTTGATGACGGCGTGGCGCGCGGAAGACGACGGGCAGGTCAGCACCACCAAGCTCTCCGGGTGGCGGCCGATGGTGGTGACTTCATTTTCCAGCTTGTGGACGAGCGTGGTGCCGTCCTCCATGTAAAAGACTACCGAGGCCATGAATACGAATGTGGGGGGTGAATGTTCGCGAAATCAGGAACCAACCACGAACAACCCAACAGAAACTTGGGATTTTCCTGATGCAACGGCTATGTTCGCGTGTGAGATTAAAATCCTTCTCATTCTTCGCCATGCGCCTCTCCGCCGTCCTGCCCCGCCTCGTTTCCGTCACGTTTGCCGTTTCCATGCTCCTTCTCGCTCCCGCATGGCTGCATGCAGATGACCAGGAGGATGCGGAAAAAGCCGCGCATGCCCTGGCCTATGACCAGGAGAAAGAGGAGTTCAACATCCGCGCTGAGACCTGGGTGCGCACCCTGGAGCCCAAGGTCGGCAAGGCCTCGCGCATGCAGCTCTACAAGGGCAATGAGTACTGCTTTTGCGTCGCGGTGCCGAAAAAATCCGGCGTCCACATCACCGGCGCCGTGCTCGACCTCGAAGGCAAGCCCGCCGGCGAAATCCTGCCGGTGCTCGACGGCTGGGGCTTCGTGCTTTTTTACAAGCCGAAGAAAACCGGCATGTACATGATCGCCATTCATCAGACGGAGCAAGGCAAGCGCAAGGAAGTGCCCTGCGCCATGGTCACCGGCTACAAGTGACCGCACGGGGCCATGCGTCGTGCCCTTCATGCCCTTTTGATTCTTCTGCTCTGCGGCTGCTCGCGCGAAGAGCGGCTCATCACCCTTGGCGGGCGCACCATGGGCACAACCTGGAACCTGCGGGCTGATGCCGACGCCCAATCGACTCTTCAAACCGACCTCCAGCAGAAGTTGGACACATGGGAGGCCATCTTGAGCCACTGGCGGCCTGATTCCGCCCTCTCACGCTTCAATTCATCCACAAGCACCGACTGGGTCGTCGTTCCCGCTGAACTCATCGAAGTCGTCGAACTTGCGCAACAAATCGGCCACGACACCGAACATGCGCTCGATGTCACCATTGCTCCGCTCGTCGAGCTCTGGGGCTTCGGAGCCCAGGGGAAACGCGATTCACCTCCCACCGCTGCCGAAATCACCACCGCCAAAGCCCGTTGCGGATGGCAGCATCTTCAAATCCGTCAAGATCCTCCCGCTCTGCGCAAAACTCGGCCCGATCTCCAGATCAACGTCAGCGCCGTTGCCGAAGGCTGGGCCTTGGATCACATGGCGCGATTCCTCGAATCCAAGGGTGTCACAAATTTCCTTCTCGAAATCGGTGGTGAGGTTCTCGCCCGCGGCGAATGGCGTGTCGGTATCCAAACGCCCGGCGCACCACCCGGCGAAGCGGCTCAAGCGCTTCAACTCAAAGACCAGTCCATCGCCACCAGCGGGGTGTATCGCCAAAACTTCACCGCCGAAGGCAAACAGCGCTCTCATATCCTCGATCCACGCGCCGGTCGCCCCATCGAACACAATCTCGCTTCAGTGAGCGTCGTTCATTCATCCGCCGCTCAAGCTGACGGCTATGCCACCGCGCTTCTCGCCCTCGGTCCTGCGCAAGGCCGCCGAATTGCCGAAAAACTCGGCCTGCGCGTCGTCTGGTTCGAGCGAGGCAAATGACACGGAGAGCAAAAACTCTTTGCCCTTCGCCCTTAGCTCTCTGCTATCCCCGCCCTCGCATGTTTCACGTCGCTGAAGATCACGAAGAAGGAGTCGCCGGCCGCATCTCGCGGCCGCCGCTGGCTCCGCGCATGCGTTTCGCCTTCTCCAACGACGGGAAGATGGCCGAGTCGCCGCAGTTCGAGTACCGCCCGCAGCAGCAGCGCATGGCGGAGCTCGTCGGTGCCGCTCTCGATGGCAATCACGCCTTCGTGTGCGAAGCCGCCACGGGCGTCGGCAAGTCGCTCGCCTACCTCGTTCCCGCCGTCACGTTTGCTCTGGAGCAGAAGCGCAAGGCCATCATCTGCACGCACACGATCAATCTGCAGGAGCAGCTCATCACGAAGGACATTCCCATCGTCAAACAGCTCGTCGGCGACTTCCACGCGGAGATCCTCAAAGGCCGTGGCAACTACATCTGCCCCACACGCCTCAAACGCGCGCTCAATGAGTCAGGCGATCTTTTTTCCACCTCCGAAGCCTCCGAATTGAGCCTCTTGCTCGACTGGGTGGCCGAAACCGAGGACGGCACGCTCAGCGATCTCGATTTCAGTCCCAGCGCCCGCGTGTGGTCGCTCGTGTGCAGCGAGCCGCATGCCTGCACACCGCGTCGTTGCCCGCCCGGCAGCCGCTGCTGGTATCAGGACGTGCGCCGCCGCATGGAGCAGGCGGATGTCATCGTGCTCAATCACACGCTCTTCTTCACGCTGCTTGCCTCCACTGACGAAAACACCAACGAGGACTGCAATTTCCTGTTCCCGCGTGACTTCGTCATCCTCGACGAGGCCCACACCATCGAAAACGTCGCCGCCAAGGCCTTCGGCCTCCATATCAGCGAGTCGAACATCAAATTCGAGCTTGGCCGCCTGCACAATCCGAAGACGCGCAAAGGCTTCTTCCAGCTCGTCGGTGACAAAGACGGCATTCGCGAGGTTTTGATGGCCCTGGACAGTGTGGACACCTTTTTCCGCGCCGCCGAGGCCAGTTGCAAATTCAACGCCATGGGCCGCGAGTTCCGCGTGCGCGAGCCAGGCCTCGTCGAGGACACGCTCAGTCTTCCGCTGCAACGTCTCGCCCAAAAAGCCATCAAAGCCGGCGACGCCGCCAATAAAGAAGGCACCAAGCTGGAACTCCTCGACCTCGCCAAACGTCTAGGCGCCATCCGCGTCGGTCTGAAGACCTTCCTGGATCAGGAAAACGAAGACCATGTCCACTGGGTCGAGCGCGGCGGCATGGACAACCGCATCGTCTCCTTCCACACCGCGCCCGTCGATGTCGCGCCACGTCTGCGTCAGATCTTTTTCGCCAGTCACAAAGCCTGCGTCTTCACCAGCGCCACACTTGGCATCGGCGACGACCCCAAGCTCCGCTACTTCCGCAATCGCGTCGGCGCCGAGGACGCCCGCGCCGCCTTGATCGAAAGCCCCTTCGATTTCAAGAAGCAGATGAAGCTTTACCTGCTCAAAAAGATGCCGCAGCCCAGCGAGCCGGGCTATCTCGACCAGCTTGAGCACTGGATCACCCATTTCATCGACCTCAGCATCGGCCGCGCCTTCATCTTGTTCACCAGCTACAGCCAGATGACCTCCCTGGCCGACAAACTCGAAGCGCACTGCGAAAAGCGCGGCTGGCGGCTCCTCGTGCAAGGCCGTGGCATGCCTCGGCATCAAATGCTCGCCGAATTCAAGAACGACACCCACAGCGTCCTCTGCGGCACCGACAGCTTCTGGACCGGCGTCGATGTCCCCGGCGAATCCCTGAGCAACGTCATCATCACGCGCCTTCCTTTCGCCGTGCCCGACCATCCGCTCACGGCCTCACGCATCGAGCACCTCGAAGAGCAGGGCCTCAACGCCTTCACCGAATACAGCGTCCCCGAGGCCATCCTCAAACTCCGCCAGGGCGTAGGCCGCCTCATCCGCACCGCCACCGACAAAGGCATCTGCGCCATCCTCGACAACCGCATCCTCACGAAGCCGTATGGCCGCGCGTTCTTGTCATCACTGCCAGAGTGTCCGACGGAGATTCTGGAAAAGTAGTCCAGTTGCTTCGCAACTGGATTCTGAATCCTGTTCCACAGGAACAGGACTACTTTGTCCTCACCGCCCCTTCCGAAACTCCCGCACCGCCTGCGACGTGCTCGGACAAGTCGCCAGTGATCCTGCCAGCGCGGCATCGAATTTCGGGAGCAGCTTGCTCTTCTTCGCTTTCCGATAGCGTCCACCATCGAGGATGAAGACATTCAGCCCGGAACTTTCCCACACCCACACCTCGGGGATGCGAAACGGCGCGTAGAACTCCAGCTTGTCGATGGACCCGCTGGTGATGACGACCTCAAGCACCATGTCTGGCCGCGATTTCTTCAACTCACCGAACACAAAGCTGTCGTCCGGCTCCTTGCCACGATCTCGCGGGATACGAAGTGTGGCGCTGCCTTGTGTGGCGAATTCAACACCTTCGTCCAGGCAGTGCGACGCGATCAGATGCGACAAGTTTCCTTTGATCCGTTCGTGGTCGATCGAGAGGGTCATGATGTCGAGCCTTCCTTTCAAATAGCTGACCCGTGAGCTGGAGCCTTCCAGCTTGGCGTCCAGTTGGAGGTAGAAAGGCCAGGTCGTGTCCCACACGACCGTCAGGTGATCGTGGGGTGGAGCTAGTTCCGGCGGTGCAGAACGCTTGCGGCGGGGTGGGTCAAGGACGGCAGGCATGATGGATTTTAGACACGAACGGGCGTTTTGCCAATCACGGAAACAGCCCACGAATCTGCTTCGCCTCATGCACACGCTGGATGCCGAGGCTCAAGGCCGCGAAGCGCATGCTGACGTTGCGTTTGCGGCTCATGTTGAGCGTCTGCACGAAGGCTTGCTCAAGAATGCGGTAGAGCTTGCTCATCACCTCGCCTTCGTCCCAGAAGAAGCTTTGCAAGTCCTGCACCCATTCGAAGTAGGAGACGATCACGCCGCCGGCGTTGCAGAGGATGTCGGGAATCACGAAGATTTCCGGGCGCTGGGAGATGATCGCGTCGGCCTCGGGGGTGGTGGGGCCGTTCGCGCCTTCGGCGAGGATGCGGCACTGGATTTTCGCGGCGTTGTCGGCGGTGATCTGGCGTTCGAGGGCGGCAGGAACGAGAATATCGCAGGGCGTGAGCAGCAGTTCCACGTTGGTGATCTCCTGAGCGCCGTCAAAGCCGACGATGCTGCGCGTTTTGGCGACGTGCTCGTCGAGCTTGGCGAGATCGATGCCGTTGGCGTTGAACAAACCGCCGTACGCATCGCTCACCGCGATGATCTTGATGCCCATGCGCGACAGCGATGCCGCGGCGACAGAACCGACATTGCCGTAGCCCTGAATCACCGCCGTCGCTCCGTTTGCAACGATGCCAACGGTGTCCATCGCGCGAGAAATCAGATACGCCACGCCGCGTCCGGTTGATTCACGCCGCCCGAGCGAGCCGCCGATGCTCACGGGCTTCCCCGTGACCACCGCGGGCACGCAATGGCCGGTTTGCAGCGAATAAGTGTCCATCATCCAGGCCATCGTCTGCTCATTGGTGCCCATGTCCGGCGCGGGGATGTCGATCTGCGGTCCGATGAAGGGGATTAGCTCCTGTGTGTAGCGCCGTGTCACGCGCTCCAGTTCGGTGGTGGAAAGCTCGCGCGGATTGCAGGTCACGCCGCCTTTGGCACCGCCGTAGGGCAGGCCCGTCAGCGCGCACTTCCAGCTCATCCACATCGCCAATGCGGCCACTTCACCGAGTGTCACGTCAGGATGAAAGCGCACACCGCCCTTCGTGGGTCCGAGTGTGAGGTGATGCTGCACGCGGTAGCCCATGAAGACGGTGGTGCTCCCGTCATCGCGCCGCACCGGCATCGCCACACTGACGGAGCGCTTGGGCAGTTTCAGGCGGTCGCGGGCGTTTTCGGGGATCTCCAAAAAGTCGGCCACCAGATCAAACTGCTGGCAGGCCATGCGGAAAACGGGCGTGTCATAGACTTGGGGAATCATGTTGCTCATGGAGTGACGAATTACGCCGCTGGCTGGAATTTCGCCACTCGCTAAAATGGGTATCTTGACAGCGCCACCTGCGGCATCACAGCATCTTCGTGATCGTTCCCACCTCGTCATAGGCTGCGAAGATCCGGCTCATCTCAGCGCACCTCGCTTTCAATGCCTCGTCGTGCAGCGCGCGCAGGATCGCGGGTTCCAGATCGGCCAGTTTTTTCGCGGGCAACGCCACGCCTGCCGCCACCAGCCGTGCCGCGTTGTCAAACTGGTCAAAATCCAGCGGATGCACGACCGCGGGCAGGCCGTGCCGCAGGCAGTGGTTCATCACGCCCGCGCCCGCGTGATGCACGACGGCGTCGTAACGTGGCAGATGGTCCATGTAGGAAATGTAGGCGTGTTCATGGAAGTTGCCCTCCTGCCGTTCCACCGGCGCGGCCGCGTTGCCGTGCGTGAAATGAAACACGATGCCCGGATGCCGGGCGGCGATCTCGCGAATCGCGGCGGACACAGCGGCCTTGGCATGCACCAGATGCGTGCCGATGCTGATGAGCACGCACGGCCTGCCATCGTCAGGAAACACCGGCGGCGGGCCGTTGAACGGCGGCGTGTGCAGCGCCGGACCCACGAACTGAACAGTGCGCGGCCAGGTGCAGGGAAACTCGATCTCCCGCACTCCGAGCGCGAGGATGCGCTGCGGCGAATACACGGCCTCGCTGCCATCGGCGCGGTAGATGCCATGAAATCCGATCTGACGGAACTCACGCCGGAAAAGCAGCCACACGAGGCGCTTGAACTGCCTGGTGGCCAGCCGCATCGCGGCATGTTTCAATCGTTGCAGCGAGGTTCGGGCAGGCGTTTGGCCGTTGAAGTAAGCGGGCGGGCCGTCCGGCGTCTCGATCACACAGGGCGAGCGGATCGTCGTCCACCATGGGATGCCAAGCCGCGTCGCCGTGATGCCTGCCACGGGCACCACAAAGTCCGCGATGACCAGGTCCGGCTGTTCGGCGCGAAAGATGGCCTCCAGCTCCGCCTGCAGCCGCGCCATGAGTCCGACATTCTCCTTGAGCTGCGCGTACAGCCGCAGCGGGTTGTTTTTCACCGCGCGCCCCGGCTCGCTGATCGCGAGCACGATGTGCTCGTGCTCCGCCATGATCGCGCGACCTTGCAGCCCGGAAGCCGCGGCCGCCTTCACCCCTTTCGGCGTGCTCAAGACGATCACATCCGCCACGGTGGCGAGGCCTTGCCCGATACCGAGCAGCGGATGCAGGTGCCCGCTGAAGGGCGGACCGATCAAGAGGACTTTCTTGCGCTTCATGAGGCCACCACTCCCCGGTAAAACGACTCAAACAAGCGCCGCGTCTCCGCCGCCGCCAGATAGCCCATGTGCGGACAGGGAAACCGCGCCTCAGCATGTCGGTGAAACGTGCGCGAGATCACATCGCCCTCGCCTTGCACCATGAAACACGACGCCACCTCGGGCCGCCGCCGCGACACCGGGCCGTAGGCGAAGACATGCAGCCGGCCTCGTGTCTCCGCAGGCAGATCGAGGTTGTTGAGCAGCTCCAGCCCGCAGCTTCCCGCCAGCAGGATCACCGCGTCATGCCGCGCGAACAGCTCCACCACACCCGCGCGGTGCTGTTCGCGAAACACCGGACGTCTCGACTCAAAGTAGTGCCGCACATTGTTCCAGCTCGCGCTCAGCAGATGGAACGGCTCGGGAAACGGAAAGGTCTCCTGCCATGGGAAATTGTGCCGCAGCCAGTTTTCCTCCGGCACCGCGCTGCGGCGCTGGAAGTCCCGCTGCTCCTGCGAGAGGCCCGTGCAGCCGCGCGCGCTGTGCCCGGTGATGAAGCCGACGACGTGCTTCATACCGCCGTGAAGTCATGCGTGTCCCGCACACGGTAGCGCCGCGTGCGCCAGCGGATGGTGCGGCTGGCGAGGGCGTGGATGAGGTGAATTGGCTGGATGAGCTCGGAGAGGAGCGACAAAAGGGGGCGATAGCGGCTCTCACCGAAGAACATGCTCTGTATTGCTGGCAGCAAGGCTCCCCGAAGGAACAGCACGATGAGCAGCAGGTAAGAAGCTGGCTCGATTCCCATCCAGAACAGTGCAATAAACGCTAGCAACGACAGCAGCCCGCCAACCAAAGGCGGCAGCAAACCGCTGAGGAAGATGAAATAAACCAAAAGAGTGATGCCCAGCACTTGGCCGCTGATCACTCCCATGAGCAGAATGCTGCTCCCGAGCATCATGGGCGGCAGCCCATGGAGCACGAATATGAGCGCCTGGACGGGGATGCTCTGCCGTTTGAGCAGCAGCAGTGTGAAGACATACCAGCGGTGCATCATTTGCAGGTAGTGGCGCATGTCGCGCACACCGGTCTGCACCTGGAGCGGAGCTTTCGACTGATGGATGCTGCCGCCGAGCTTCAGCACGAGTGTGGCCAGCGCGAGGTCGTCGGTCAGCTCATGGAGGATGGGCTGGAAGTGCTGGATGCGCTCCAGTTCCTCACGCCGCATGACGTAGCCCATCCCGTTTAGCGTAAAAGGGGGGAGCAGGCGCGAGGTGCCCAGGTAGGTGAAGATCGAGTTGTTATTCACGAACTGCGCCAGGAGCGCAGACGCCTGATTCTTGCCGTCAAGATAGCAGGGCAGGCCGGTGGCGACGGTGGAGGTCTTTGCGGCCTCGACGAGGGCAGCGGCACTGGAGGCTGGCAGCGTGGTGTCATCGTCGATGACGGCGAAAAAGGGCGTTCGCACGAACTTGGAAGCGATTTGCAGCTTCCAGAGTTTCGGATTCGTCGCGTCCGGGCATGGCGGACAGAGTTCGACGCGCAAATGGGGCCGTCGCAGCTTTTCCGCGATGCGGCGGGCCTCGGCGTCATCCTCGTCGATGAGCCAGAGGAAGCGTTGCCGGGGCAGATTCGCGAGATTGGTCTCCAAACGTAATTCCAGCAGAGGATCGCCGCTGAGGATGGCCTGCGCGATGGTCAGAGTGTCCTGCGGCAATGGCTCCGTGGGCAGGTGCGGAAGTGACTTCGCATACGACAGCACCAGCCAGCGCCGCCAGAACAGTGAGGCGATGTAGAGCAGTGAAAGGATGAGCAGGGCCTGGTTCATGTGTCGGGATGTTGCTTCTGCCATTCGATAAACCGCCGCACGCCTTCCTCCAGGCCCACACTCGGCGGGCCGAGCCCGCGGAGACTTTTGGTGGTGTCAAAGGTCTTGCTGCTGCTGAGCACCTCCACGCCGAACCGTGTGATCGGCGGCTCCTGCCACGGCATCAGCAAACCGAAGACCTTTTCCAGCAGCCACGCCACGCGCATTGCTTTCTCCTTCGGAATCGCCCGCTTCACGGGTGGCAGGCCGAGACGTGCAAAAATATCCGCGATGAATGCCTGGATCTCCACCGGCTCGTGATTGGTGAGGTTGAACTCGCCTGTCACCGTCGGATCGAGCGCCGCGCGAAGCATGTAATCGCACAACGTGTCGATGTAGATCAGATCTCCCACCGCCGGCGGCCCCGGCCGCGTGATGGACACCATGCGCCCCTGCCGCGCCGCGCGCAGCAGGCGCGGAAAGAGCACCGTGTCACACGGACCAAACACCGCCCGCGGCCGCAGCACGCACCAAGCACCGGGAAAGCCGCGCACGACCTCTTCGCCCTCGAATTTGGTCCTCGCGTAGTGATTCACAAACTCGGGTCCGATCGGCGTCTGCTCCGTCATGCCGAGTTGGTCCCCCGCGCGGTAAAACACCGAGCTGGAGGAGATATACACGAGCTTCCGCACCTTCTGCGCCTCGCAAAACTCCAGCACATGTTTCGTCGCCAGCACATTCTGCCTCCGAAACTCCTTCAGGCCGCCCCACGGCGACGAACGCGCCGCCGCATGGATCACCACCTCCGGTCGCCAGTCGAGCCGCAGCGGCTGCGTGAGGTCCGCGCGGATGTAGCCCGGCAAATCCATCTCCCGCCGCCCCAGCCCGCGAATCTCCACATCCTCACGACTCGCATGCTGAAGGCAGAACGAGCTGCCGACAAAGCCTGAGGCTCCGGTGATGAGGATGCGTGTGCGATTCATGCGTTTGACCTTTCAAAGGCGGGCCGTTATTCTCATAGCATGACAAACATTCTCCAACTAGCCGAGATTCCCGACGACCTCGCCGCCGAAGCCGCGCAGGTGCCGGGCCTGCCCGTGCGTCTGGTGAGCTTCATCCGCGCGGAGGTTTCCCAACATAACCGGCGGAAGGCGCGGAAGAGCATGGAGGCGCGGAAGCTCGTGGAGCAGGCAATGGCAGAAGCCGAGGAAATGAAAAAGTCCGGTGTGACGGTTGAGCAGGCCCGCAAGGACTTTGCCCGCGTCTATGAGGAGATCATGAGCAAGATTGAGGAGAAGCCATGAGACAGGCCGTTATCGACACAAACGTGGCGTTGTCTTCCCAAAAGACAACTCATGCCACCAGTCCGAATCGGGAAGTGGTCGAGCGCTGGCTGAAAGGAGAATTCATCTGGCTGCACACGCCCGACATCCTCACGGAGTATGCCGAAAAGCTGATCCAACACGGCATCCCTTCCTCAAAAATCCGGGGGTTTCTCAGGAACCTCGTCCGCATTGGTGAATCCGTCCCTATCGGCTTCTTCCATGTGCGGCATTACCCGGCGGACTCGGATGACACGATCTTTCTGCTCGCGGCGCTCAATGGGATGGCTTCGCATCTCGTGACGTATGATGAGCATCTGGAGGAGGTGGGCGTATATTATCCTGAGTTCATCACTTGCAGGCTGCTGGAGTTTCTGGCGGCGTTGAGGGTTTGAGGCTGCAGCGGATGCGCTTTTGTTTCTCTGAAGACGGCTGGTCCGTCCATGGCAAAAACTGCAACTCGGGCTGTTCCAGCCGCAAGCCATCCAAGAGGGCTTCCAGCGCGGACTGCACCGCCTTTTCATCGCCATTAAGAAGTCGCACCTCCCAGCGCAGGCCGTGCTGCTCGATGCGGTAAAGCCCCACCGGCTGCGTGTAGAGCGCCTGCCGCAGGACATCTGGAAACACGGGTGACAGCGCCCCGCTCGCGTCCCGCAGCCACAGCACCTCCTCCGCGCGGCCTTCGATGCCGCGCAGTGTCATCGTTTTGCGTCCGCAGGGGCAGGGCGTGGGATCAAGGCGCAGAATGTCATCCAGACGGTGCCGCACAAACCACTGCGTCTGCCGCGAAAAATCTGTGATGAGCGGATGGAAGCGCTCGTGTCGCTCATCCAGCCACTGCGGCTCGATATGGAGAGATTCCTCGTTCAGATGCATGCGCCCGTGCGTGCAGGTGCAGCCGAGAAAGCCCTCCGCCGCCTGATAAATCTCCGCCACCCGCACCCCGAAGGCTTGTTCAATGGCGGCGCGGTCTTTGGCGTCGAGCACTTCCGCCACCGAGATGACTTGTTTGGGCCGTGCGCGAGCGCTGCGGGCCAGTTCGGCCAAAACCGTCGCCGGAGCCACCAGCACATGCGGGCGGTAGTCATCGAGCCGCGTCAGCAGTTCTTTAAAAGGCCGCGTGAGGTCAAAGTACTCAAACTTCAGTCGCAGGCTCGACAGCGTCGTGTACAGATTGCTGCTGGCCCGCAGGAAGAACGCGATCCGCAGCGGCGGCGTGAAAAAATTCCAAATCCGGCAGAGCGAGGCCGTGCTCAGCATCCGCGCCATCATCTGCCCGGCCCAGCGGCAGCGATCCTCCCGTCCCACGAGGAAAACCTGACGCGCGCCCGATGTGCCGGAGGACAAACCCGCCGTGATGCCGCCTGGCAGCTCCGGCTTGAAGTCCCGCTCCCGCTCCGCCCGCAGCGCCACCGCCGTGGCCTGCTCCAGCGTGATGCCGTGGCGGTTCAGCGCCGCGAAATGCTCCAGAAAAAGAGGTTTCGTCATCACATCAGCAAAATGCGGAGCCTCGGCCAGAAAGCGCCGCAGCCGCTTCTCGCGATCACGCGGCGCGGGCAGCCAGCGCGTGGCGATGAAGTGCCAGAGGATGAGCAGCCGCTCAACGATCACGCTGAATCCTCCGGCTGCCGCCGCGCTCACGCCACGTCGTGAGGCAGTGCGAGGGGATGATGAGCGGAGCCGCCGCCGAAAGATGCAGCGCCCGCAGTTTCGCAAACGTGGCATCATAGGCCGCGCCATTGTCAAACAGCGCGTAGGCCAGCCGTGAGGGAGTTTTGTCACGGATCAGGCCCTCGATTTTCCAGCAGGCGTCGCCAATCAGGAAAACCGGCTCATCCGCGTGAAACGCCACACCAAGCTGCGACGCCGCATGCCCTGGCAGATCGACTCCGAGCATGCTGCCGTCTCCCAGCAGGTCATGCGCAGCCTCAAACGGCCTCCACGCGTCTGGCAGAGGCACCTGCGGCAGCGTTTCGGCATATTGAAGGCGTTGCTCCAAATCCTCCGGCATCAATTCACGCAGGTAAGCCCGGCGCAGACGGCCCAAGCGGCCTTTTTTCTCACACAGCGCCCGCTCCGCACGCGTGGCGATGAATTTCGCCCGTCGGAAGTCACGCAGCCCCGCCACATGATCCGCGTGAAAGTGCGAGATGAAAATCGTCTCGATATCCGAGGCGCGGATGCCGCGTGATTCGAGCTGCGCGAGCAGTTCTTCCTCAGGCGGTAGCGTCACCGGCGTGATCATGCGGTAGAGGCACTCCGGGAAGCGCCGCGTGGCTTCGTTGAAGTGCCGCGAGTAGCCCGTGTCATACAGCATCAGCCCGCGCTGCGGATGCTCGATCAGGCCCACCAGCGCCGGAAAGTCGATGGCGCGCCTGCCACCACCGCGCAGCGCCGCGCACTCCGGGTGCTGGCAGTGGCCCACCTTCAGCAGATCAAATTTCACGCGGATGGCAAAGGGCGGGTGCATGTCAGTAGGTGAAAACAATGCCGCCGATGGACACGCCCGCGCCGGAGCCCAGCAGCAGCGCCTTTTGCCCGCGCTGCAAGCCGTGCCGGTGAATCGCGAAATGCAGCGCCGTGGGCAATGACGCGCCCACCTGGTTCCCAAACTCGCCAAACACATCCACCATGCGCCCGTCGTCAAAGCCCAGCATCTTCGCGACATGATCGAGCGCCTGTCTGCTGGCCTGATGCGGGATCAGCAGCGCCAGCTCCTCGCGTTTCACCCCGGCTTCGGCGAGCAGAGCATCGACGAAGCCCGGCAGCTCCCGCGCCACCAGCGCAAACAGTGGTCTGCCGCGCATCTCAAACAGCGCCTCCGAGTGCTCCGGGAAGCCGCGCCGGTGAAACCGCGAGCCGCCGGAGCGGATCTGGCAAAACGCCACGCCCTCCGGCAGCGTGATGCTGCGCGCGGCATGGATGCGGGAGGCACCCTCACTCCGCCGCAGCACCGCCGCCGCCGCGCCGTCGCCAAAGATGCCGTTCTCACGCAAATTCCGGCAATCCGTGGTGAAGGTGGAGATGTCCGCCGAGACGATGACCACGTTTTGATAGCGCCCGCTGGCGATGGCGCAGCTCATGAGGTCCAGCGCCTGCAAAAACGACAGGCAGCTCGCGCCCACATCCAGCGTGGCAAGACGATGAGTGCCCAGCGCCAGTTCCGCGAGCACCATGGCCGCGTTGTAAGGCAGCGCCTGGTCCATCGTGGCCGAGGCGCAGACCAGGCAGTCGATCTCCTCCCAGCGCATGCCCGCGTTCATCAATGCCTGCCGCGCCGCCGCCGCCGCGAGCTGCGCGGCCGTTTCCAGCACGGCGGTGTGCCGCTTCATCACGCCCGTGACTCGCAGCGACTCGCCCGCGGGCAGGCCGAGCCGCTGGTCCAGCTCCGCCGCTGTCAGCACCGCCTCCGGCACGGCAATGCCGGTGCCCGCGATGGCCATGTGCAGCAGTTTTGTCATCCGCTCATGCAACGCCAGTCCGCCAGCGCTTCAAGTCGCAAAACTAGCGATTGTCAGCCAGGCGGCTCCGCATGTAAAAGATCGCCATGCCCGCCGCCAAAGCGCCCGCCAGCCTCCGCCGCTTGTTCGATGAGATCGGCACGGTCGATCACGTCGGTGTTGAGGAACGCGTCGCCAAATACACCACCCGCAGCATCAAAAAGCAGTCGAAGGTCTTCGGTTTGCGTCTCGCTGTCACGATGGTCGATTTGACGACGCTCGAAGGCAAGGACACACCCGGCAAGGTGGCTTCGCTGTGCCAAAAAGCGCTCACACCGCATGATGTCGGGGACATTCCCTCCACCGCCGCCGTCTGCGTCTATCCCGCGATGGTGAAGCATGCGAAGAAGCACGTCGGTGGCACGAAAGTGAAGATCGCCTCCGTTGCGACCGCCTTCCCTTCCGGCCAGGCACCGCTCAAGACACGCCTCGCGGAAGTACATGCCGCCGTGAACGACGGGGCCGATGAAATCGACATGGTCATCAATCGTGGCGCTTTTCTCAACGGAGAATTTGGCCGCATGCAGGATGAAATCGCCGCCGTGGTCGAGGCATGCGGCAAAACGACGCTGAAGGTCATCTTGGAGGTCAGTGAACTTGAAACCTACGACAACATCCGCGCCGCCAGCTTTCTGGCGATGCGGGTGATTCGTCCGAACGACTTCATCAAGACCAGCACCGGTAAAACCTCGTCCAACGCCACGCTCGGCAACAATCAGGTCATGCTGGAGGCCATTCGTGATCACTTCCTCGCCACCGGCGTCCCCATCGCCATGAAACCCGCCGGAGGCATCCGCACCGCCAAGCAGGCGCTGCATTTCCTCATCGCCGTCAAAGAAACCCTCGGCGACGAATGGCTGAACAACCGCCGCTACCGTTTCGGCGCCTCCGCCTTGCTCAACGACCTCGTCCGCCAGCTCGAAAAAGAACGCACCGGGGCTTACCAAGCCCCGTGGAATTTCAGCGACGCGACGGAAGGGTATTAGCAAAACCGACAATTGACTCGCCGCTCACCCCTGCGGGGCAGCCTGCGGCTCTCTATCTCCCTGTGGTCGGTTGCCAGGTGGGAGTTTACAGCGCACCGTGTGTTGGAAGAGAGGCATGAAAGTCGGCGGGAGATGTCCCACGATAGTTACCAAACCCTATTTCCCTGCCACCTTGGTGCCAGCAGAAGGCAAGGTGCGGATGCGCTGCGTCGGGCTGAGACCGTATTTGTCGGGTTGATACATGGCTTCGATTCTTGCGGGCGGGGCGGTGGTGTCGCCTTCGGCGATGACTCTCGCGAGGTATTGGAGGCTGAACTTGCCTTTGGCGGGCGCGTAGTCGGTGAAGAACAGGGCGCGGTCGGTGCGGATCTCGCGGTGGTCGCAGAACCAGGGCTGGGTGCCGTCGGGGAGCTGGTCGCCTTCACGTTCGCTTTGGGTGCCGAACTCAGGATTGATGGCCTCGAAGACGGCGGGCAGGGAGTCGTCGATGGCGAGGTAGCGATCACCACCGCCGATTTCGATCTTCAGGGTGACGACGACCATGTCGCCGACGCGGAGGTCATCGGTGCCGGTGGTGGAGCCGTCCATGTTCAGCTCCTCGTAGCTGCGCTCGATGGCGTAGCCTTTGTTCTCTCCGGCGAAATCACGCTGCGGCGGGAAGCTGCGGGCCTCGATGCGGCTGAAGATCTCGCGACCGGCGGGAAGCTCTGCGCTGAGCGGCTTCGCGCTGAGCGCTTCATTGAGCGCGAAGTTCACACGGGCGCTGGAGAAGCCGGCGGTGAGGTTCAGCGGCACTGATTGCGTGTCCCAGCGACCGGTGGCAGCCAACGGCTCGCCGACTTTCTTCAAACTGCGCTCGTAGGCTGTCAAGGCGGTGAGCGTCCAAGCATTGGTGAAGGTGTTGCCCCACTCGCCACGACCGTTGCGGGATTGCAGGATCGACAAGGCGAGTGCTTCAGCGTCGGTGGTGAGGCCGAGATGCGTGTAGCAGATCAAGCGCAGCGCTTTGTTCGCGCCGTTGCCGGCCCAGTGGCTCCAAATCACCGGTGCAGGTGCTGGAGTGGTCGTTTTGGCCTTCGTGTCGGTCTTGGACTTCGATTTGGGTTTGGAAGCGGCGACCTTGGCCTTGCTGTCGGTTTTCGGCGGCGTTGGAGGCGCGGGTGGTTTCCAGCCGAGGGTGTCCTTGATCTGCTGGGCAGGCGTGTTGCTGATGCACATCGAGAGCGCGAGGTAAAGGCGGGCGATCTCAGGCAGCTTGTCGCGCTTGCCAAAGAGCAGGTTCTGATACGCAGGCTCGGGTTTGCCGGCTTTGGCGAGCGTGTAGAGCGCCAGGGCGGAGTCGGTGATGTTGTAGAGGTCTTTTTCCTCCTCGAGGCCACGGAGCTTTTTGGAAAGGTATTCGACGAGCTTGTTGATGGCATCGGCAGGCACGTCCGCGCCTTGATCTCGCGCACGCAGCAGCAGCAGACCGCCGTAGGCGCTGCCCCAGAAGGTCGGTTCGGTGCCGCCGGGCCAGTAGGCGAGGCCGCCTTCGTCAGTGGTCATTTGCAGGAGCTTGTTCACGCCGGATTGAATGACGAGCTTCGCTTTGCCACCGCCGAGTTGATCGGGGAACAGCGGCTCGTATTTGCCAAGCGCGAGCCAAGGCATGGTTGCCGAAGTGGTCTGCTCGACGCAGCCGTAAGGATACTTCAAGAGGTAGTCGAGCGCGTCGCGGGCCTCGTAGAGGCGGCTGTTGCTGATGCCGAGCGAGAGCGAGCCTTCGCCTTCAAGCAATGCGGGATTCACATTCTTGATGAGGTTATCGACGGGTTCGTCGGCCTTCAGTCGTGTGTAGCTGACGTAGCGCAGTTCGGGCACGGGATGATTCACCTCGAAGGTCGATTCAGTGCCGTCACTGGCCTCTGCGGCCCAGTTCACGCCGCGTGCGATCCATTTCCACTTCGCGGTGCCGAGCTGAACAAACTGCACGGGGAAGGCGGTGGCGGCGGTTTCACCGGCTTTGATCTGGAGGATGACCTTCTGCTGCTTCGCGCTGCCACCGGTGTCGGCTTTGAGCGAGGCGGGAATGAAATCGCGCTTCTCCTGGATGAAGTTCGCGCTGCCATCGAGTTCGAGCGTGATCTCGACTGCACCCGCGTTTGGTGTGGTGTTGTGAACGACAGCTTTGACGAGGAATTCATCGCCAAGGCGGGCGAAGCGCGGCACGGCAGGCTCGATCATGAGCGGCTTGTTGATCTTGAAGGCAGACTCACCCTTGCCAAAACGATCCACGCCGTGCGCGGCGACGGCCATGATGCGGTAGCGCGTGAGATTGTCCGGCGCGGTGACGCTGGCGGTGAGCTTGCCCTGCGCATCGGTGATGCCGGAGGCGAGCCAGAGAGGCGTGACGATGAAGTTTTTGCGAATGGTGGCGTTTGCGCCGTTGCCGTCGCCGCCTTTGTCACCGACGACGAAGCCTTTGTTGCCACGGTGGCGCGCGGCGAGTTCTTCGGAGAGCAGATTGTCAAAGGAGGTGAAGCTGTCGATGGCGAGCGGCAGTTCAGCATGGAAATAGGCCGAAGGATCAGGCGTTTCGTGGCTCATGAGGCTCAGCACGCCTTCATCGACGGCATAGAGCGTGACATCGCTGCCGGAGACGGGCGCGCCTTTGGCATCGGTGATCGTGGTGGTGATGCTCACGGCCTCAGCGGGACGAACTTCTTCGCGGTCCGGCTTCACGGCGAGTTTCAGCTCCTTCGCATCGGATTCGACCTTCAAGGCGCAATAGCCGACGCGATACTCGGGCATCTTGTGCTGCTTCGTGCTGGCGGCGGAGCCACGAATGACGATGACGGACACGAAGACATTCGGGAACTCATTTTCGCCGAGGGGGATGCGGATGATCGGATTGTCGAGCGTGAGTTCGGTCACAAACTGACGATGCAGCTTGTTGCGCTCCACGGTGACGAGCGCGGTGCCGGCGATGGGCGTTTTGACCACGATCACGGCGTCCTCGCCGGGTTTGAGTTTCGTCTTCTCCGGCTGGAGGTTCATGCGGTTGCCATCTTCCATCGCCCAGGGGAATTCATTGCCGCCGACCGCGTAGAACGGCATGCGCGAGATGACTTTGGTGCCTTTGGCATCCACCGCTTCCGCCGTGACGAAATAAACGCCGCCGCGTGCGGGAGTGAACGGAATGCTGACCGAAGGAGCCGAACCGGCGGTCGCTGGCTTCAAATCGAGGCTCTGTTTCAGTTCTTCACGCAGGATGACCTGGTCCTTCGTCGTGCTGCCGCCGCCTGCGGTGGCGATCTTGAGCGTGTGATACTCCTGGCGCTCGACTTTGACATCGACATGCACGTTGCCGGACGCGGGAGCGCCTTTGGAATCAATCGCGACGACTTCAAGCTGGAGCGCCTTGCCTGCGGTGCCGAAATAGTCGGGGCCTTTGAGACCGAGCAGGAAATTCGCGCCGGGAACTTCGAACTCGGCGGCGGAGCTGATCGTCTGCTCGTTGATGTCAGTGACTTCGGCGTTCACGCGCACACGCTGCGGCAGCGCGGCACGATCCGCAGGGGGCTGCGGCATTTCGAGCGTGGCGGTGCCGTCGTCGGCGAGGTACAGGTCGCCGTTCACGAACCACTCGTCTTCCTCATCGTTGTTGTGGTGCCCGGCGTAATCGCCATCGGCATCGCGATCCTGCGCATAGTGCGACCACGCGGGCGCTTCACCAAAATGATACTGACGGTAGGTCTCCGGCGGCTGGTAATCGCGCTGGGAACTCGCGCTCCACTGCACCTTCGCCACAGAGAGCGCCTTGCCCATGTAGTAGTTCGCGCTGAGCGGGAGCTGGATGCGATCTGGCTCAAACTTGATCTCTTTCGTGTCGAGCTTCACCTCGAAGGAGTTCGGCTTGTAATCGTCGATGCGGAAGGTCAGGCTGCCGCCATCGTCGCCCTGGCTGTTGGGATTGGGAGACTTGAGATTGATCGAGAGATCGTACCAGCCCGCAGGACCAGTGGGGAGCACGACGTCATCCGCCCAGGCACCGCTGGCAGTAAACGTGACCGGTTTGTCGAGCACGACGCGGTAACGTGGATCGCGAATCACCAGACGGCCTTCGGCAGGCGCTTGGTCGAGACTCAAATCGTCGCCGATGAGGAGACGCGTGTGCGCTTTGAAGTGCGCGGTGTCGCCCGGTTTGTAGAGCGGACGGTCAGAGAAGACAAAGGTGCGCCGCTGTGCCTGCCACACACTTTCGTAAGCCTGCAAAATGTCGTAAGGCACGCCGATGCCGCTGTTGCCGCACTCGATGACGGCGCAGTCGCCGTTCTTTTCGGCGAGCACGAAGGCTGGCGTGGCTCCAGGCGCGGTGGCGATGCCGCTGGCGTCGGTGTCGCCGTAGCCGACGAGTTTCAGATCGGCATCGACCAGCGTGAGACGCACGCCGGGCACGGGCTTGCCGGTTTCGAGCGAGGTGACGAAGACCATCGTTTCCTTGCCGTTGCTCTTTTGCATGATGCCGATGTCGGTGAACTGCACGAGCGACTGTGTGATGACGCCCTTCTGCGTGAGTCCGGCGGCGGCTGTGCCTTCGATCTCGATGAACAGTGGCGCGGCGGTTTGATCGCCGAGCACTTCGCGCCAGTTGAGTTTCACGATCTCGCTTTGATCGAGCGGCTTGGTGATCGGGAAACTGCGGTCAAACACCTGCGTGCCGGGATAGGCGTCGATGGACTGCGTCTTATAAGCGGCCTTTTGCTTCTCATTGCCGTAGTAGGCGGTTTGGTAGGCGCTGTAAAGATCCAGCGCCTTGAGCAGATCGGGGCCATTGAGACGCTTGGCTCGCACACGCACCTGGCTCACGTTCGCGGCGCTGAACTCGTAATTGGCAGCGCCTTTGGCAAGCTGGGCATTGATGAAGGCTGGTGCGGCGACGTAGGGCGGGTTCGGGATGAAGGTGACGCTGTTTTTCACCGGAGCGCCGAGCGCCATGCCATCGCCGGAAGTCATCGTGGGATCGACGGTGACGGTTTGCGGCTGATTGAGCGGGAACTTGCCGCTGATGCGCAGCGTGCGGTGATAAACCTCGGCTTTCGTCTCGCCCGCAGGAATGGGGTCGATGTGAATGAGCACCGCGAGTTTTTTCGCGAAGGCGGCCTGCTCCTCAGGTTTCATTTCTTCATCCGAAGGCGGCAGCAGGCGCTTGTTGAAGTCGATTTCGAGGTAGTAGTCGCTGTCGAACGGCGTGTGGGCGCTGACATGGGTGACGGCGAAGGGCTTGATCTCACCGAGCGTGATCTCGTCGCCGGTGGCGAGCTGATTTTGCCCCGACGCGTTGCCGAGCGTTTCCGCGATGGCGAGCTTCCATTTGCCGATGGAGAGCGGCGACACCGGCTCCACCACGATGGCGCTGAGACGAGGCGCGTCGTCGGTCACGGCCGGCTTGGCCTTGGAAATTTCCTCCGCCCAGGTCGGCTGCGCCTCGGCGCTCCAGCGGGTGAAATCCTTGCCAGTGGCATGCCGCACCTTGGCCGCGATGGGCTTTGGTGACGACTCGGACACAAAGCTGATGTGTTTCGCCGCTTCGGCAGGCGTGACGCCATCATTGAACTCGAACAGGAAACGCGGACTGCGGTTCTGCGCATCGTCATCGAACCAGCGAGGATGCTGATCAATGATGCGGAATTGAGCGCTTTGAACGGAATCAAGCGTCTCCGTGGAAAGCGGCTTGCCCGCAAGATCAGTCAGGCCGCTGCGCAGCTTGAAATCATAACTGCTGGCAAATTTGGGTGCTTGGGTGAGATGAAAATGCCCGCTGCGCGTGCTGGTCCACTCAAACGTGCCGGTAAGTTCCGGCGTGACGATGAGCGGGGAGGTTTGCTCGGTCTTGCCGATGCGCTCTTTGGCGATCATCGGCGTCGGAAACACGACCTCGATGGTCGATTCCGGCGCAAGCTCCGCCGGATTGATGCTGATGGTGGCTTCGAGAGCCTGCGGCGGCGGTGTTTGTGTGTCGGTACGGCCCTTGGTGGGGGCTGCGGTGGAAATGGCGGCGGCGGAGACAAACGCCAGCGTCATGGCTGGCAGCAGCGCGAAGCTGAATGTGGTTTTCATGGCGAACGATGGGTTCGCCCTGAGAGTAGCATGCCGCCGCAAGGAGCGAGGGGATTTTTGGAGAGATTTTGGAAGGCTTTTATTCTCAGGCCGCCGAGGCACCGTGCAATGCTTTCAAAACGGCCCGAGGACTGCTGCGGGCGATACGCAGCAGCGCCAGGGCGGCTCCGGTTGGCTTGCGCCGTCCCTGTTCCCATTGGTGCAACGTACGAACGCTGACACCGATCAGCGTGGCGAAGTCCTTCTGCGTGATCTTGAGCGCTTCACGGGCTTCTCCGGCCAGTTTCTTCGCCGACGGAGCTTTCGTGGCAGGAGCTTTTGTCTCATGCAGGGCCGTGCGGCGGATTGTTCCGTCTGGCAGGCGCTCGACTTTCCAGGCCCGCGCAGGTTTCAAAGCACCACGGCGCAGGGCGGCGATTTCACGATGGATGGTGTTAATCTCGGATGTTTTCATGGATCAAGCTGTTGGAGGATTTGGCGCACTTCAGATTTCCCGAGGTCTTCCTGCTCATTCTTGGCATAAACACGGCAGAGGATGATCGTCCCAGCCTGGGTGACCCAGAAATAAATGATGCGCAGGCCACCACGTTTGCCGCCGGGGATGATGTCTCCTGCGGCGGGATGTTCGAGAAGCTGGTCTTGGAGGGCGAAGAGTTCATCGTCGGGCAGCAGGTCGGCTGCCTGCCCGGGTGAAGGTGGGAAGCTCTTGAAAAAGAATCATGAGTACGCCGCTGGCGCACTATTTCCTCAGATCGAACGCACGTCAATCTTCAGGATGCCACCTCACTTCAAAGCCCACACCTTCACATTGTCGAAGGCGACCTCCTGGCCGTCCTTGCCGCCCATGCGGAAGACGAGGCCGGGCTTTTTGACGTGGAAATCGGGGGCGGTGGCCTTGAGCGGCTCTTTGCCGGTGATCTGGGCCACAACGTTGTCGCCTTTGCACTCCAGCAGCAGCGTGTAGGTCGTGGCAGGATCGAAAGCCGTCTCGGCCTTGGCGTGCGTCTTCGTTTTGCTTTCAGGATTGGCCTTGTCGTTGTGCTCAATGAGGCTCCAGCCGGTTTTGCTGATGACGACGGAGAGCAGGTGGCCCTTTTTCTTCAACTCACCCGGTGTCGGATCGAAACCGAGGTTGATGACACGGGCGTCGCCGAGCTTGAAGTCGATCTGCACGGCACAATCCTGCATCGGCAGACGGTAACGAAACGCGCCGATGTGCATGTCGCTGGATTTCTCGGCGGCGCGCAGGGTGCCATCGACAACGCGCAGCGAGCCGGTGTTCGCGTTCCAGCCTTTGGGCACTTCGGGGCCGGCAAAGGTCTCTTCGAGGAGTTTTTCGCCCAACGTGCCGAGTTGCGGAGGCAAGTCAGCGGCATTGGCAAAGCTGGATGCGACGAGAACAGCGAGAAAGAGGCGGGCGGGTTTCATGTGCGCTGAAACGTGACGCAGCGGCTGAAATTGCGCGAGCATAGTGGACATCTCGCTCCGCGAGATGAGCGTGGGGCATGGTCGAAGCCGCTGATCTCCGTAAAACGAGACCCTCAATGTTGAAGAAAGCGCCAAGCTCGTCACGCGGAGCGATGACGGCTACTTTGCTGCGCGTCGCGCCCACGCATCGGCGTCGATCAATTCATCCAAACTTGGATGCGCGATGACTCGATGCGCGTTCATGACGCGCTCCACGGTCTGCCAGATGCCGGGGAAGTTGATCTTGCCGTTGAGAAAGGCATCGACGGCGACTTCGTTGGCGGCGTTGAGGACGGCGGGGAGGGTGCCGCCGACGGTGCCGGCGTGGCGGGCGAGGTTGAGGGCGGGGAAGTCGTCCACGCGGGGGGCTTCGAAGTGCAGGGCGCCGACTTGGTCGAAGTTGAGCGGCTGCAAATTGTTCGGGACGCGGTCGGGCCAGGTGACGGCGTACTGAATAGGGAAGCACATGTCGCTGTGGCTGAGCTGGGCGATGACGCTGTTGTCGGCGAACTCGACCATGCTGTGAACGATGCTTTGCGGATGCACGACGACCTCGATCTTGTCCATCGGCACGTCGAACAGCCACTTGGCCTCGATCATTTCGAGGCCTTTGTTGAACAGCGTGGCGCTGTCGATGGTGATCTTGCGGCCCATGGTCCAGGTGGGATGCTTCAAGGCCTGCGCGACGGTGACGCTCGGCAATTGATCCGCTGGCAGCGTGCGGAAGGGGCCGCCGCTGGCGGTGAGCAGGATGCGCTGCACATCGCTGTGGCGATGGCCTTCGAGGCACTGGAAGATGGCGTTGTGCTCGCTGTCCACGGGCAGGATGTTCACGCCCTTGCGCTTCGCGGCCTCGGTGACGGCCTCGCCGGCCATGACGAGGATTTCTTTGCTGGCGACGGCCAAATGCATTCCGCGCTCAATGGCAGCGAGGGCGGGTGCGAGTCCTGCGGTGCCGACGATGGCGACGAGGACCATGTCGGCGTCGGATTCGTTGACGAGATCGACGAGGCCCTGTGCTCCGATGTGCAAAACGACATCCGCAGGCAGCAACGCACGCGCTTTGGCCGCAGCGGCGGCATCGGTGAGCGCGACCTGCTTCACGCCGGTCTCGCGGACTTGCTCGACGAGCGCCTCGACGCTGCTGTTCGCGGCCAGACCGACGATCTGCATGCGGTCCGGGATGTCGCGGGCGACTTTGAGGGCGCTGGTGCCGATGGAGCCGGTGGAGCCGAGGAGGAGGACGCGGCGATTGGCGGTGGAGGTGACGGCGGGCATCGGCAAAAGGAATGTCGAAATCAGAATGGCGAATGACGAATGAATGACGAAGCCCGAAGAACGAGCCACACTTTAGGCATTGGGACTTGATTCGTCATTCCTCATTCTGGTTTCGTCATTTTTCATCGGGCGATGGCCGAGAGGTAAAAATAGAACACCGGAGCAGTGAAGAGCAGACTGTCAGTGAGATCGAGGATGCCGCCGATGCCGGGCAGCGCGTGGCCGCTGTCCTTGATGGCGACGCAGCGTTTGAGCACGGATTCGGCCAGATCGCCGGTCACGGCGGTGGCGCAGAGCACCGGGGCGAGGATCATGCCGTGCAGCCAGGTGATGGGGGCGATTTTTTCGGGCATGATGGCCAACAAGAGGGCTGCGGCACCAAAGGAACCGATGAAAGCACCGACGAGGCCTTCCCACGACTTCGCGGGGCTGATGTGCGGGATCATCTTGTGCTTCCCAAACAGCACGCCGACCACATAAGCACCCATGTCACTGAATTTCGTGACCATGACGAGGAACAGCACCAAAAAGATGCCGGTGATGCCCTGGCCGTCGGACTGGAAGTACATCAGGCGGGCGATGAAGCCGAAGAAAATGACGGTGTAAACGACGCCGAACACCGTGTTGAAGATGCGCTGCAGCGTCAACGCGCCCTCAAGCTGATGGCGGTAGCATAGCAAGAAGGAACCATGCACGCTGGCGGTGAGCGCCGCCAGATCGAGCCACATGGGCGGCACGTCATGATGCGTGGTCGTGAACCAGATCACCGAGGCCCAGTAGGTGATGCAGATGACGAAGCCGAGCGCGTTGAAGGAGCGGGCATGCGGGTCATTGCGCAGCAGGCGATAGTACTCGACCGCGCCAGCCACGCCGAAGAATCCGGTGACAGCGATGATCAGCCAGGTGTTCTGCCATTGCAGAAAAGCGACCGTGAGCAGCGACCACAGGAGCAGCGTACTGAAAAGCCGGGAGGCAAAGACGCGACGCCTGCTGGGCGTGGTCGGCGGGGCTGCGGCGGCGGATTCGGACATGCGGCGGGTTGGGAAGCGCCCATTTAGAGCGTATCCCGCTCCCGAGGGCAATGCGATTTCGCGTTTGCGGCACGCTTCATGGCCGCCGCATCTGCCGCCCGCGTGCCTCGCCGGGGCGCGAAATGCACACGCCTGGCCTCGCAGAAAGCACCGTCATGAAACGAGAAAAATGTGCGCGTCGGCGGTGCCGAGGCGTTTCACCTCAGTGATGCACACCACGCCTGTCGCCTGTCCGAGTTGTTTTCAGGAATTTGAGGTTCCCGCGCCGTCGTTTGACGAGGTGCCGTGTGATGTGGACTACGACTGCGAGGTGTGCTGCCGCCCGCTGCGGATCTTCTTTGAGGAGGCGGACGGCGAGGTCATCGGGACGGCTTACGGGCTGGGGGCGAGCGGACCTTACGGTTGAACCGCCTCTCTGGCCGTTCCGGCTATTCTGGAACGGCCGAATTCTTGCTCCTCATGCGTCATTCTTGAGAGTTTGTTCAGTAGGTGCATTTGGCTGTTTGCAAAAACAGAAGTTGTCGTTACTCTCAAAAATCCCGCTGCCAGGAGTCTGGTGGATGGGAAGCTTAACAAACAGGTTAACACCCACACACATGAAAATCGCTATCCTCACCCTCATCGCATCCGCTGCGGTGCTCAGCTCCTGCCAGCAGACCCCTCCGCCGCCACCACCACCACCGGTTTACAGCGGCAAGTAAGCAATCGGCCGCCAAAAGCGGCTGCATTGCCAATCTGACATCTGATCCAACATGATCCGTTTTGCCACTGTTCTGATCGCCGCGTCCTCGATGCTTCTCGCATCCTGCGCCACGAAGAAGGATTGTGCGACGTGCGACTCCAAAGCCAAGGCCTGCTGCTCGAAAGACAGCAAAGCCTGCTGCAAAGAAGGCCACAAGCACTAGTCTGACAGGAAACTGAATCCACGCCGCCGTTCCCCACCCAACCGGGGGACGGCGGCTTTTTTTTGGCACCGGATGGCAGATGCTCGTTGCTTGATGCCTCCCCTTCGTCATTCCTCATTTCACGATGCCCCCCTGCCTGCTCGCCCTCGAATCTTCTTGCGATGAGACCGCCGTCGCGATCTGCACCCTGGATGGCGGGCTGATCGCGAGCCGCATCGCCTCGCAGATCGAGATTCATCGCCAGTATGGCGGCGTGGTGCCGGAGGTGGCGTCCCGCAATCACATCCTGCATGTGCGCCCGCTGGTGGAGCAGGTTTTGGCCGATGCAGGGAAGAAACTCGGCGACATGGCCGCTTTCGCCGCCACCAGCGGTCCCGGCCTTGTCAGCTCCCTCCTCATCGGCACCTCGATGGCCAAGGCGCTCGCCATCGCCGAAAACAAACCCTTTCTCGCGGTGAATCACATGGAGGGACACCTGCTCTCGCCTTTCATGAATGAAAACGGCCCGGTGCGTCCGTGCGTGGCGCTGATCGTGAGCGGCGGCCACACGATGCTCGTGCGCGTGCAGGACGTGGGCCGTTATGAATTGCTCGGACGTACGCGCGATGATGCGGCGGGCGAGGCATTTGACAAGGTCGCAAAAATGCTCGGCCTGCCTTATCCTGGCGGCCCGGAGATCGACCAACTCGCCCAGCGCGGCGATCCGAGCGCCTTCACCTTTCCCCGCAGCTTCCTGGACGGCTCCAGTCTGGAGTTCAGCTTCAGCGGACTGAAAACCGCCGTGCTTTATGAGCTGCCGAAGATCGATGTGAAGAACGAGCAGACGCTCGCCGATGTCTGCGCCAGCGTGCAGGCGGCCATCATTGAGGTGCTCGTCGAAAAGCTCGTGCTCGCCGCGAAGCGCAGCCGCGAGACGCTGGTGACTGTCAGCGGCGGCGTGAGCTGCAACTGCGGACTGCGCGAGGCATTGAGCGCCCGTTGTGCCAAAGCGGGTCTGCAACTGCTGCTCGCGCGGCCTGATCTTTGCACCGACAATGCCGGCATGATCGCCTTCGCCGCCGTGCAGCGTTTCAACACCGGCCACACCTCGCCGCTGGAGGCGGATGTCGATCCCAATCTCTCGCTTGTCAGTTGATCCACCTTCAGATCCCATGCGCCCGCTTCTATTTCTCCTCTGCGCATCCATTCCGCTTCACGCAGGCGTCTGGCCGCAATTTCTCGGCCCTCAACGCGACGCCACCGCTCAGGATGAAGCCGTCATCACCGGCGGCTCTGAGCCGGAAATTCTTTGGAATCGCAAGCTCGGCAGCGGCCATGCCGGGCCGGTGGTCTCAAAGGGGCGTGTGATCGTGTTTCATCGCCAGGGAGCCGACATGGTCACCGAGGCGCTCCATGCCACCGATGGCAAAGCGATCTGGAGGCAGGCGTATCCCGCCAGTTACCGCGACAGCTTCGGCATGGACAACGGCCCGCGTGCCGTGCCCTGCATCGCCGAAGGCAAGGTCATCACCCACGGGCCTGAGGGCATCGTGCAGGCGCTTGATTTTGAGTCAGGCAAGCTGCTGTGGAGCTACGACACCGTCGCCGAACTCGAATCCCCACAGGGATACTTTGGCCGCGCCTGCTCGCCGCTCGTGACCGAAGGCAAAGTGCTGCTCAACGTGGGTGGCAAAGGCGGCGCTGGCATCATCGCGCTCGACTTGCAGAGCGGAAAGCCCGTCTGGCAGGCCACCGATCATGAGGCGGGCTATTCATCGCCCATCCTGATTCCCGAAGACACCGGCGTGAGCGCGTTCTTCACCCGCAGCGGCATCGTCTTGACGCAAAACAGCGATGGCAAGGTGCTCGCCGATGAATTCTTCCGCGCCGAGATCGACGCCTCCGTCAACGCAGCCGCTCCCGTGCCGTGTGGCGATGGCAAACTGCTCTTTTCCGCCGCTTACGATGTTGGAGCCGCCTTGTGGCAGTGGAACAAGACGGAACGCAAGCTGGTCAACCTGTGGAAAAAAGCCGCCGTGCTCGACTGTCACTACACCACGCCCGTTTATCACAACGGCCACGTCTATGGCCTGCATGGCCGCCAGGAAAGCGGCATGACGCTGCGCTGCATCGCCGTGGCCGATGGCAAAGTCGCCTGGGAAGCGTCGGATCGCATCCAGGGCGGCACCTTGATCCTCGTCGGCGACAAACTGCTGCTGCACACCGAATCCGGCGAACTTTGGATCATCCAGGCCACGCCCGAAAAATTCCAACTCCTGCGAAGCAGCCAGATCACCCGCGCCGGCCACCGCAGCCACTCGGCATTCGCCAACGGCCTGCTCTACGCCCGCGATGCGGAGAAAATGGTGGTCGTGAAGGTGAAGTGAGGAAAACTCAACTCATGAACGCCAAGCACATCGGCGCAGACTTCGATGATTTTCTGAAGGAAGAAGGCATCCTCGCGGAATGCGAGGCTGCAGCGCACAAGCGCGTCGTGACCTGGCAGATCGAGCAGGAAATGAAGAAACGCCGCATTTCTCGCGCCAAGCTGGCGGGCCGCATGAACACGAGCCTTGACGCCTTGAACACGCTTTTTGCCAAAGATGACTCGGCGATTAGTCTGCAACTCATCGAAAAGGCGGCGCTGGCACTTGGACGCAAGCTGAAGGTTGAGTTGACTTAACATGGGGTGAAGTAGCCGCTGGATTGATCCCGCTCCGCGTCTAGTTTGGGCTCATGGCCCAGATTGGCAAACGCAACTCCCTCATCGTCCTCCACAGCACGCCGCATGGCATTTACCTGGATGGCGGCGAGCATGGGGAGATTCTGCTGCCGAACCGCTACATCCCGAAAGGGACGAGCCTTGGGGATGCGCTGGATGTGTTCATCTACCGCGACTCGGAAGACCGGCTGGTGGCGACGACCGAGACGCCGCTGGCCACCGTGGGCGAGTTTGCGACGCTGGAAGTCGTCAGCGTGAACCGCAATATCGGTGCCTTCCTAAACTGGGGACTGCTGAAGGACCTGCTGTTGCCGTTTCGCGAGCAGGCGGACCCGGTTCGGGTGGGAGACAAGGTCGTCGCCTACATTCTGCTGGATGAAAAAACGGACCGCATCATCGCCACCACGCGGTTGAACCGGCATCTGAGCCGCCAACGCCCGCCGTTCAAACCCGCGCAGCCGGTCTCACTCCTCATCACCGCACGCACACCGCTGGGCTATAACGCGATTGTCGAGGGCACGCATGTCGGGCTGCTCTACCATTCGAATGTCGGTGCTCCATTGCAGGTGGGGCAGCAGCTCAACGGTTTCGTGAGCGCGGTTTATCCCAGCGGGAAGATCGACCTCAGCCTTGACGCGTCCGGTTATCAACGGGTCGCATCGCTGACAGACCGCATTCTCGAAGCGCTGAAAAACAACGGCGGCAAACTCGACTTCGATGATGACAGCCCGCCCGAGGTGATTCGCAATCACTTTGAAGCGAGCAAGAAGGCCTTCAAACAAGCCCTGGGTTCGCTTTACAAGCAGCGCCGCATCGAGTTCACGCGTCCGGGCATCGCATTGCTGGACATTCGCGAGGAAAAACCGGGCGACTGGAAGCCTTCGGAACGGCCAAAGTAGTCATGAGCTTTAGCTCGTGCTTCCCCCGCACGCGCAGCGCCATGAGCGAGCTGAAGCTCACCACTACTTTGGATACTTCTTCACCTCCGACTGCGTGCCGTCCACGAAAGTCAATTGCAGCGCCACGAACTTCAAGCCATCCGGTGCTTTGAGGTAAGGCAGGCCATCACCGATCTCATACGGGCCATCGCCAGGCTTTGGCGGAGAGAAGGGAAACTCCTGGTCGAGTTTTTCGCTGTCGAACGAGTAGCGGATGGATTTGAGGATGCCTCGATGCGTGAGCACACCGGTGAAATAGACATTGCCGTTCTGAATGCTCAGCCAGGAGGTGGCGGTCATGTCCAGCATGTTTTTGCCGGCCTTGAGCGCGGCATCGGCGGTGTTCAGCTTCAAAACGAAGGGGCCGTTCACCTTGTCCGTCATGTCGGTGTAGCGGACTTCCAGCGTGTGCTCGCCGGGAGCAAGTGTGGCAACCATGATGGTCTGCGACGGCATCGGCAGACCGGTCTGCGGATTGGTCATGTTGGCGAAGCCGGTGGACTTGAACTCGCCCGCGCCGTCGAGCTTGTACTCGACGTTTTTGATTTTGTAGTCGGCGAAGCCCAGCGTGAGCATCCAGCCCTGGTTCGATTGGTTCGCTGAAAGCGTCACCGGATTCTCCAAAACGGCGGCGGGCATCGCCGCGAGTTTCGCGAGACGGACTTCGGCATCATCGAGCCAGATTTTCGCCTGCTTCTTGTCCATCACGAAGCGCTGGAACTTCCCTGCGCCGTCCAATGTGCGGAATTGCTCCAGCAGCGTCTTTTCCTCGCGTTTGTCGGCCAGGGTCTGCTCGCCCAGCTTTTCCACGGAAAACTCACGGCTCAGCAGATACACCGCCGGGGCGAAATCCGCGTGTTTCTCGACGCCTTGCCTCAAAGCGGCAATGCGCTGCTCCTTCGGCAGCAACAGCGCCGCCGCGATCTCCAAACTCGTGCTCGTGTTGTTCTTCCGCATCGCCGCCACGACCTCACGCGCGCCTTCCAGGCCGTCCTGCACTTTCAGCATGTCGGTGTAGGCCAGATACGGGTCGATGAAGTCCACGCCGCTCGCCAGGTAGGCGTTGTAGCTCTTGCGGGCGCTGGCGAAGTCGGACTTCAGCTCGAACATGCGCGCGTTGTGGTAATGCTCCGCCGGAGTCGAGGCATTGGCGATGATCGCGCCGCTTTTCGCGGCCTGCTCAAACACCGCGCTCATGTCCTCCAGCTTGGTGAGCACCTGGTCGGTCTTGGTTTCGATGCGCTCGGTCGTCTCTTTGACCGCCACCACGTCCTTCTCGATCTTGAACAACGATTTCTGCATCTGTTCCAGCGCGGGGACGAGCGTGGCGAGCACGCCTTTGTCCTCCTCGGCCGCGAGTTTTTGTGCGCCCATGAACAGGCACAGCACCACCGTCGAAACGAGCCCAAAGGCAAAGCTCACGCTCCACACATTGTGCTCCGTGGCCTGCTCGAGTTCCTCCTGCGTCACCTTTCCATCCGCCATCGCACGTCGCATTTGGCGCTGATGCCCGCCGAACCACAACAGGCCCGCGATCACCGTCAGGCACCCCGCTCCGATCGTGAGCCAGAGAATAAAATTCGCCACCGGCGTGCCCAGATCCGCTGCCAGCCCGACCATTCCCGAAAGCGGCCCGCCCGCCTTCGCGGCCCGCAGCATCAATGACTGATAATTCCGGCCGCAGGTGCCGCAGAGTGAGGAAAGCAAGGAGGCCATGACCCGCAGATCATGGCCTACACTCGTTCATTCGTGAAGCGCAAAATGAAACGCCGGTGAGTGAGGATTGCAGCTTTCTCTTCCTGGCGCTAGTCATCCAGCATGCGCGTCATGTTCCGTGTTTTCATCTCATGCCTGCTCTTTTCGGCCCTGCTGCCGGCGCAGGAACAGCCAGAACTGGTCACGCTGCCGGTGCAGGTGCATCGGGTGCGGTCGGCGGTGCATCCCTGGCTGCAAAGCACCATCACCGAGAGCGAGATCCAGGCGGTCTTCACCGAGGTGAACCGCATCTGGGCTCCGGCGGGCATTCGTTTCGAGGTGAAGGGCATCCGTGAGATGCAGGCGCTGAACATCGCCCCCAAGCGCTTCTTCCAACGCTCGCGTAACTGGGTGAAGGAGGCCCTGCCGATGGACCAGTTGGTTTCCGGGGTTTTGAACGTGTGCTTCATCCATGACATGGGGCCCAACGGTTTCTACTACGGTGAGCCGGTCGTCGTCAGCGAGGTGACGACCTCGACGCGTGTGCGCGGTGGCTCGGAGCATCCGGTGGGCCGTGTGGCCGCGCATGAGCTGGGCCATGCGCTGACCTTGAAACACCGGGAGGACCGCCAATGCCTCATGGCCCCCGGCCTGCGCGGCACGGAGCTGAACAAGGAGGAAATCCAGGCGGCGCGTCAGCGAGCCTTGCAGATCCTGGCATCTTCGCGGTTTTAATGGACGGAGAAAGACGTTAAGGTTCAGCCATGAGCCCAAATTCCAGCCATCAGAATCCACGCCCTTCGGCAAGCGGGCGCACGGGTGTGCGCTCATTGCTCATGCCTTCGCCCGCCATCTGCGGATGGTTGGTTTGCGCTTGTTGTCTGACGGCCATTGATCAGATGCCGTCAGCGGAACCGGTGAAGCTGGTGCCCAGGGCCATTCCTGGCCTGTCTCCCGCGCAGATCAATGCTCCCAAGGTGAGGCCGGCCACGGTGGTGAAAGCCCCCGCAGCCGCTGTCACATCCGGTGAAACGGCGCGGGTGTTGACGATCCGTCGGCATCATCAACTGCCGGATTCGCAGAAGCTCAAAAAAAGCGAGCCGGTGCTCATTCTTCCCAACGAGGACAAAAACCCCGTGCCGCCAGCCGCGCCGCCCCTCCAAGACGGGAAAGTCAGGATTATTCCCAAAGAACAGGTGCCTTCCTTGAAGGTCCAAAAGGACGAGCAGCAAAAGAAGCCAACGCCCGCCAAGTAAGCCGTCACAAGGCGCTTGTTTGCGGCATTCCATCCACCGTCAAAGTCTTGAGCGCCTGCTTCAATGCGTCGATTTGCGCCATGTTGTGTGACGCGCTGACGGTGAATCGCAATCTGGCGCTGCCGCGTGCCACGGTGGGATAGCGGATGCAGGGCACGAGAAATCCAGCCGCGTTCAGCGTCTGACTGGCCGCCATGGCCGCCGCCTCCGTGCCGAGAATCAGGGGCAGAATCGCCGCTTTCACTTCGCTGCCGTGCAGGATCGGAAGCAATGCCTGCGCATTTCGATGCAGCGCCTTTCGCAAAGCATCGCCCTGCTCACCACGCAAAAGATTCAGCGTCGCGAGCGCCGCATGCGCCAGGTGCGGCGGCGGGGCCGTGGTGTAAATGAAACTGCGCGCCCGGTTGACCAGCAGGTCGATGACCTGCCGTGACGCGGCGAGGTAGCCGCCGCTGAGGCCGAATGCCTTGCTCAGCGTGCCCATGTGCAGCTCGATCTGCTGGTCCACACCGAGTTCTGCCGCCAGGCCGCGTCCTTGCGGCCCGAGCACTCCCACGGCGTGGGCCTCGTCCACCAGCAGCCAGGCCCCATGCTTTGATTTGAGCTCGACGATCTCCCGCAGCGGCGCGGCATCGCCATCCATGCTGAAGATCGACTCGGTGACGACGAGCACGCGCCCTTTTGCCGTGCCGAGCAGGCGTTCGAGCTTTTCCAAATGATTGTGCGGAAACACACGGATCGTCGCCCCGCTCAGACGCGCCGCATCGACGAGGCAGGCGTGACACAGCTTGTCGAGAATGATCGTGTCCCCCGGCCCCATGAGCGCCGGGATCGTTCCCAGCGCCACCGCAAAGCCGCTGCTGAAGGTCAGCGCGGCCTCGGTGCCTTTGAAATCCGCCAGCGCTTCCTCCAGATCGAGATGCGCGCGATGCGTGCCGCACACCAGACGCGAGGCGCCTGCTCCGCCGCCGTGTCTGGCCACGCCTTCTTCCAGCGCGGCACGGATGTTCGGCGAGTTCGCCAGGCCGAGATAGTCGTTCGAGGAAAAATTCACCCACTCGCGCCCACCGGAGCGCACGATCACGCCGTCAACCTCGTCCAGCGGTCGCAGCTCGCGCCACAGGCCCTGTGCGCGCAGTTCATCGAGCCGTGCGGCGATGTTCCAGGAGTCCATGCGGTTTATTCCTTCAGGCGGCGCTCCACCACGTCATCCTTCCCCACGCCGAGCCTCAGCGCCTTGTCATAGTGACGCCGTGCCAGCTCGATCGCCGGTGGACGGCGTTCCAGCAGCATGAGCGCCAGGTTGAAATGCGCGATGCCGTAGTCCGGCTTCAGATCAATCGCCTTTTGCAGCTCGGCCTCCGCCGCGTCCGTCCAGCCGAATTCCTTCATTGTGATCGCCAGGAAGTTGTGCGCCCGCGCGTCCTCCGGCTCCTCGTGAATCGCCCGTGTGAAGCAGGAGATCGCCCGGTAGATGTCACCCTGTCTTTGCAGCAGCAGCCCCAGCGCCGTCCATGAAGGCGCGAGCCTGGGGTTGAACTGCACCGACTTCTCAAAGCACTCGATGGCGCGCTTCGTTTCGCCCGCCTGCTGCTCCACCGCGCCGAGGTTGGCCCAGATGAGCGCGTTGCCATCGTCGAGTTCCAGCATCTCCAGGTAGGCTTTGCGGGCGCCGGCCCAGTCCTTCTTCGCAAAGGCCTCCACGGCGCGTTCCCCCAGCACCTTCGTGTGCGGCGGCAGCATGCCCGTTTTGTTCATGTCGGCCGGGGTCATCGGCGCGTTCTCCTGGGCATGACCAGACAGGGCCAGCAGCGGCAGCGCGGCGATTTTCATCAAAGTTAGGAACCTCATGCCCGCGACCATGCGCAGAAAGCGCCGCAGGAAAACTCCTTGCGCATGTCTTGTGAACAGGAATGTTCGCCCGAACAGCCAATTCGCCGCCATGATGCTCGACACCGACACCCGTCTCACCGCCCGCCAGCAGGAGCTGCTCGACTACCTCCGCAGCTACCAGCGCACCGAGGGCGTCATGCCCTCCACGCGCGACATCCAGCGCCACTTCGGCTTCTCCAGCCAGACCGCCGCCATGAGCCACCTTCGTGCTCTGGAAAAGAAAGGCGTCATCCAGCGCCATGCGCACAAGGCCCGCGCCGTCGTCTTTCCTGCGGATCTCGACCGCGCCGAAATCATCGACATTCCCGTCTTCGGCCAAATCCCAGCCGGCATGGCCGCGGCGGACATGGTGCAGCACGCCGAGAAATGCATCTCCGTCGATGTGAACACCCTCGGCATCCCGCGTAGCGCGAAAAGCTTCGCCCTCAAGGTGCGTGGCGAGTCCATGATCGGCGCCCTCATCGGCGACGGCGACCTCGTCATCCTCGAAATCCGCGAGCCGCGCCCTCGTGACATCGTCGCCGCGCTCATCGACGGCGAAACGACGCTCAAGCGCTACTTCGTCAAAGACACGCAGCCCTTTCTCAAGGCCGAGAACCCCGAGTTCCCCGATCTCATTCCAGCGCGAGAGCTGACGATTCAAGGCGTCATGATCGGCCTCATCCGGCACATGCGGCGGGAAAATTGAGGGCTGGAACTTTTTTTGAGGGATGCGCGTGGGTTCGGGGTAGCACGAGATGAGCAGGTCCATTTGGACGGCTCATTCAACCAACCCCAAACCCAACCATGAAGCCCATTGTTTACACCCTCCTCGCCCTCTCCACCCTCGCCTCCGTGTCCTGTGCCGGTCGTCCCAACGTGCCGAGTCTGACGCAGACCTACAATGGCAAGCCAGTGCTCACCCGTGCCAGCCATCCCTCCGGCGGGTCGATGAAGGAAGTCGATGGTGTGTATCTTGGACGCCGTTATTTCCACCCGCAGGGCACCAAGTCAGGCCTCGCCTGGATCGACGTATATGGTCAGCGGTAACGCATGACCCGACTGCTTCCTCCCCAAAACCGCAAGCTGCACCTTCCATGAAAGCCGACGATCCCGATCCGCTCGATGATCTGCTCGCGCAGTGGCAGGTGCAGGCCGAGACACCGCCAGACTTCCGTCGTGAGGTCTGGCGGCGCATCGCCTCCGAGACACGCGACCCCGGCTGGGTCGAGCGTTTTGCCTGGTGGCTGCTGCGCCCGAAGCGCGAGGTCGTCATCCTCGCCATCGCCGTCGCCATGGCGGTCGCCTGGGGGCTCACCCACCCGCCGGAAGAGCTCAATCCGCACGATGCCTATGTGATGTCGATCAGCCCCTTTGACCCAAACCACCTTGGAGGCCGTTGATCATGACACCTGCGGGACGACTCATCGGCTTTGCCTTCATCACCCTGGCGCTTGCCGGAGCGGCCATGTGGATCACGCGTGAGAGCCTGCGTCCGCGCGAATCTCCGCAGGAGGTCGGCCTGCGCTGGCTCAAGGACGAATACCACCTCGACGACGCCACGTTCGAGCGCGTCAGCACCCTGCATCGCGATTACTTCATGCAATGCACGAAGATGTGCCGCCAGCTCGACGCCGCCGATCGCCCGCTGCTCTGGCGCGCGCGTCACCGCAATCGCCAGCCCGGCAGCATCGACGACCAGCTCAGCAAAGAGCAGGCGCTGTGCGGCGACTGCGAAAAAGCCGCCACCGACCACTTGAACCAGGTGGCCGCGCTCATGCCGCCCGAACAGGGCAGACGTTTTCTCGACGACATCCTGCCCATTCTTCAGCAGCAACGCCGCGAGCATGACCGCCGCGTCTCCTCCAGCATCCGCCGATGACACGCGACCGGGACGAATTCGACATCGAACTCATGCGCTGCCTCGCCGAGGGGGATGATCTCGCCCTCAACCGGCTCATGGACACCTGGAGCCAGCCGCTCATCGCCTACCTCACCCGCCTCACCAGCAACGGGTCCACGGCTCAAGACCTCACGCAGGAAACTTTCGTCCGCGTGTATCGCCACCGGCTGGAGTATCGTTCCTCACAAAAATTCTCCACCTGGCTCTTCGCCATCGCCACCAACCTCGCCCGTAATCACGCCCGCTGGCGCGGACGCCATCCCGAAACACTGCTCGGGCACGAAAACCTCAGCGAACTGCCCGTCGCGGCCAACAACGCATTACCCGACGAGCAAACCATCGCCAACGAGCGCGTCGCCGCCATCCAAAAGGCCGTCGCAGAGCTCCCGCAGGACATGCGCGAGGTGCTCATCCTCTCCACCTGGCACGGCCTGAGCCACGCCGAGATCGCCCGCGTGCAGGACACGAGTGAAAAAGCCGTCGAACTCCGCCTCTACCGTGCTCGCAAGCTGCTGCGCGATCTGCTTTCTGATCATCTCAAGCCCTAGCCGACATACCGCTCCCGCAGGTGCTTGATGTGCCACTTCGCATCCGTCGGCTTGCCCGTCGCCTGCGTGATGATTTCCTGCGGCAGCAACGCGCCGCCTTGCGAATGCACATTCTCACGCAGCCACTTGAGCAGCGGCGCGTAATCGCACTTCTCGAGCGCTGTGGCGATTTTCCGCTGCTTCTTCGCCGTGGCGAACAACTGCGCCGCGTTCAGGTTCCCCAGCGTGTAGGTCGCGAAATAACCGAGCCCGCCCATGCTCCAGTGAATGTCCTGCAAGCAGCCGCGACGATCATCCGGCGGTGTCATGCCGAACAGCTCGCGATACTCCTCATTCCACACCTTCGGCACGTCCTTCACCGCCAGTTCGCCCTTCACCAGACGACGCTCGATGCCGAAGCGCAGCAGAATGTGCAGATCATACGTCGCCTCGTCCGCCTCCACGCGGATGAAGCTGAATTCACTGCGCAGCATCTCCTTCATGAAGGCATCCAGCTTCACTTTCTTCAAATGCGGGAACAGCTCCTTCGCACGCGGCAGCCACTTCGCCCAAAACGTGCGGCTGCGGCCCACATGATTCTCCCACAGCCGGCTTTGCGACTCGTGGATGCCCAGCGATGCCGCTGAACCGCTAGGCAGGCCGTAATCCAGCCCCGGCAAGCCCTGCTCATACAAGCCGTGCCCCGCCTCGTGCATCACGCCGAAGAGCGACGACAGAAAATCGCTTTCATCATACCGAGTGGTCAGTCGCACGTCGCCAGGACCGAGCGTGGTGCAAAACGGATGAGCCGTCGTGTCGATGCGTCCCGCCTCGAAGTCAAAACCGAGGCTCACCGCGATCTCGCGATTCAAAATCTGCTGCTTCTCGATGGGATAGCGCCCCTTGAGCACGCCCGGCTTCACCTTCTTCGACTTCGCCACTGCCTCACGCGCAATCTCCGCAAGTTGCGGCCGCAATTTGGCAAACAGCGCCGCCACCTCGCGTGTCTTGGCACCACGCTCATACAAATCAAGCAGCGCGTCATACGGCTCGTCCTCGTAGCCAAACAAATCCGCCTTCTTCCGCGCGATGGTGAGCACCTTCTCCAGATGCGGCGCGAACATCGCGAAATCCGACTTCGACCGCGCCTCCACCCATGCCGCCTTTGCCAGCGTTGTGACCTGACTTTCCTCCTCCACGAGCTTCTGCGGCAGCTTCGTCGCCCGGTCGATGTCACGCCGCAAGCCGCGCACGTTCGCTGCCTGCGTCGCATCCTCCGGCATCTCCGTCTCCGCCCGTTCCAGCAGCTTCAGCGTCTTCTTCGATGTCAGCAGCCCATGCGCCTTCCCCGTAAGATACGACAACTGCCGCGCCCGATGCTCCAGCGCCTTCTCCGGCATGTAAGTCTCCTGATCCCAGCCCAAAACGGACTCCGTGGAGGTGATCAGGGCGATTTCAGAAACAACGTCGCAGAGAGATTGGTAGGCGGTCATGCGTGAAGCCGTGGCGAGTTCGCACCAGGGCGCAAGCATGATTCATCTCACGGCGCCACTTCCAGCCCTTCCGCTTTTGCCAGTTCACGCTGATGCTTGTCGAAAGTAAGCATTCCCTTCGCTTTCACAATGACCGCGGCCGCCACATGCAGCACATCCAGCGCACGGCAGACACATCCTGTGGTCGCATGCATGCTGATTCGATGCCCTTGCGGGAACCATTGATGATGCGGAACCTCCTTGCGTTGGAGGTGTCCCTCCAAGACAGAACGATGGATGTCGGCCATTGCAGCCTGCATCTTTTCATGCGTCAGCCTTTCATCTACCACCGCCGCTCGCAGCGCGGTATCCGCCTCCAAGACCGTCAGGCGTGTGATGAGAATGGGGAAGTCTGCGCATTGCCGCAACCAGCGCTTCGCCGCCGGGGTGTTCGAATCCTCTCCAAAGGCGGAAACAAGATAGCTGGCATCAGAATACCATTTCACAGGCGGCGCAGAACCAGAACCGGGTTTTCAGGCAACTGGTCAGCGGGAGGCAGTTCACGATCGAGCAACCATGCCAGCCCGCTGGCGTCGAGTTTGCGTTTGCGGGCGGTTTTTTTCCTCGCGGCATGTGCGGGGGCAAGTTTTTTGGCCGATGCTTTCATGACGCAAATAGTGGACTCCATTCGCCGAGAATCAAGCACCCACCGGATGCCAGGTCGTCTTGAACTCGATCAGCGCCCGGATCTCCTCCGCGCCCTGCATCTTGTCCGCGAACCAGTCGATGGGTTCCTCCGCCTTCAGCAAACGCACGCGCTTCACGCTTTCAGCCGCGCCAAGTTTCAACGTCTTGCGATCTTCGGCATTCGCCACACCACTCAAAGCACGCAGGTGCTCGTGTGTGGCAAAAGTGGGGATCAATTCGCTCCGCTGCCCGGTGAGCAGGTTCACCACGCCACCGGGCAGATCGCTGGTGGCGAGCATTTCGCCCAGCTGGATGCTCGGATACGGCTGCGTCGTGCTGGCGAGCGCCACGACGCTATTTCCGCTCGTGATCGCGGGCAAAATCAGCGACAGCAGGCCCAAAACGGGCGCGTCATCCGCCGCGAGGATGCCGATGATCCCCATCGGCTCAGTGACGGTGAAATTGAAGTGCGCCGAGGCCACCGGATTCACGCTGCCGAGCACCTGCTCGTATTTGTCCGTCCAGCCCGCGTAATGCACCACGCGCTCAATCGCCGCCGCGACTTCGCGTGAGGCCTCCGCCTTCGAAACACCGCTCAAGGTGATGCTTTCCGCCAATTCGACGCCCCGCGCCTCCATCATCTCCGCCAGCCGATAAAGAATCTGCCCGCGATTGAACGCCGACCGCTTCGCCCACCCCGGCCCCGCCTTCGCTGCTGCCTCGACAGCATTGCGCAGGTCTTTGCGGGTGCATTGCGGGATGTTGGCGAAAAAACCACCCTTGGCATTTCGCAATTCGGCTACGCGTCCGCTCTCGCTGCGGATGAAAGCGCCGCCGACGTAGCATTTGGGGGTTTTGGTTATGTGGAGGCGGCTAGACATGGGCGGGAGTGGTAAATGACGAATGAGTAAGCACGAATGACGAAATAATGACCAAGCCCTAATGTCGAACCTTCATTTCTGTTTTGATGGTTCGGCGAGAGACGTGCGAGCCTTGCTGAGAACGGTTTCCAAGTCGGTCTTGAGAGTTACGGGCACCTTGTGAACGACCCCATGCTCTGCCACAAATGTCTCGACACGATCCAGCGTGCTCTGGATTTCAAATTCACCGGAGTCTCCTTTGGCTTTTCTGCTCAAAGTGTAATGGCGATAGGTAACGGTGAGCAGGCTTCCGTCCTTAAACACACAAATCCACTCCCGAGCCTCTGCGAAGTGCCAGGCCGAGGCTTCGACTAGGGCAAGCTGTCCATTTTGAGTTGTGACGGTGATGGAACTGCCTTCGCAGGCCGGTTCCCAATCCAACACCGTTTGTCGAACCTCCGCCCGAATAAAACCAGCCATCAAAAAAGCCAGTGCAAAGGCGATGCCGAACCAAAGACGAATCAAGCCTGCCCCACGCACTAGCAGCGCGGTTTCGGCATTCAGCATTCGGGTTTCTTTCGTCATTCGGATTTACTCATTCGTCATTTGGCAAAGCGACCTCAAGCCACCTTGAGATAATCAAGCAGCCCCTGTTTCCCGCCCTCTCTTCCGAACCCGCTCTCCTTGAATCCTCCAAACGGGCTCGTGGGATCAAACTTGTTATACGTGTTCGCCCAGACGACGCCGGCTTTGAGCAGGGTGCTCATCTTGAGGATGCGGCTGCCTTTGTCGGTCCAGACGCCAGCGCTGAGGCCATAGGCGGTGTTATTGGCTTTTTCGACGGCTTCCTCAAGCGTGCGGAAGGTGAGGATGCTGAGTACGGGGCCGAAAATTTCTTCGCGGGCGATGCGATGGCTCATGCTGACGCCGGAGAAGAGTGTGGGTTTGAAGAAGAAGCCCTTCGTCGGAAGTCGGCACGCGCTTTGATGCATCTCCGCGCCTTCCTTCACACCGCTTTGCACGAGTTCGGTGATCTTGATGAGCTGCTCGCGGCTGTTGATGGCACCGAGGTCGGTGTTCTTGTCCATCGGATCACCCACACGCAGCACGGCGATGCGGCACCTCAGTTTGGCTAGCACTTCATCGGCGATACTTTCCTGCACGAGCAATCTGGAGCCCGCGCAGCAAACATGACCTTGATTGAAGAAGATGCCGTTGACGATGCCCTCCACGGCCTGATCCAGCGGCGCATCGTCAAACACGATGTTCGCGGCCTTGCCGCCGAGTTCCATTGTCATCTTCTTGTCCGTGCCCGCCAGCGAGCGCATGATGATCTTGCCGACCTCCGTGCTGCCGGTGAAGGCCACTTTCGTCGTGAGCGGATGATTGATCACCGCCGCGCCCGTTTCGCTCGCGCCGCTGACGATGTTCACGACGCCGTTCGGCAGGCCTGCTTCCTGGCAAATCTCGCCAAACTTCAGCGCGGTGATGCTGGTGGTCTCCGCCGGCTTCAACACGACGCAATTCCCCGCCGCGAGCGCCGGGGCGATCTTCCACGCCAGCATGAGCAGCGGGAAATTCCACGGAATGACCTGCCCCACGACGCCATGTGGCGCGAGCTGCCTGCCTGGGGCCAAAAACTCCAGCTTGTCTGCCCAGCCCGCGTGATAAAAGAAATGCGCCGCCGCCATCGGGATGTCGAAGTCACGGGATTCCTTGATCGGCTTCCCACCATCCAGCGTCTCCGCGATGGCAAACTCCCGTGCATGATCCTGCAGCAGCCTTGCGATGCGATACAGATACTTCCCGCGCTCCTTGCCCGGCATCTTGCCCCACACACCCGTGAAAGCCATCTGTGCCGCCTTGCAGGCCGCATCCACATCCGCCGCATCCGCCAGCGCGATGTCGGCGATCTTCGTTTCGTTCGCCGGATTGATCGTGGCGAAATATCTGCCCTTCTTCGGTGCCACGAAGGAGCCGTTGATGAAAAGATCGTAGCGCTTCTTCAGCTTCGGATCAGCGGTCTCCGGCGCGGGATCAAACTCCCACAGATCGCCAAACACGAGTTCGCGGGTGGGCTTGGGGCGAGCGGGGGCTTTTTTGGCAGCGGCGGGCATGACGGGCGGATTGTGAGAGGTGGCCGAGGTTTTGCCAAGGATGGATTGTGCAGTCCGGCGGGAATGATGGCTTGATTTCAAGGCCCGCTGCCTCTGTAATCGAGGCATGAAACGTGTCTTCGCCGTTCTGCTGTTGTTTGGAGCCTTTCTGCATGCGGATGAGTTCGATCCTGCGGACAACACGATTGTTCTGGGCCAGCGGGTCGGCTTGATCAAGCCGGGCATGAGCAGTGGCGACATTGAGCGTGCCTACGGGAAGAAGAACTTCAAAAATATGGATCTTCCCGGTCCCGAGGGATCAACCTTTCCCGGAGCCAAGCTCTTCGCAGACAGCGACCGCGAGCTGGAGATCGTCTGGGATCCTGAGAACGAGTCGAAGAAGATCGTCTTCGACGTGCGTGTCATTGGCAAGGCATGGAAGTTTGATAACGGACTCAAGGCGGGCATGACCATCGAGCAGGTCGAGAAGATCAACGGCAAGCCCTTCAAGGTGATGGGTTTTAGCTGGGACTACGGCGGCTACGCCAACTTTGAGGGTGGCAAGCTCGAGGCCATGGTGAGTCTGCGCTTCAATCCGAGCACGGATGAAATCCCTGATTACCTGATCGGCGACAAGCAGATCTCCTCCGCAGACAAGAAGCTCCGCGCTGTGAAGCCGGTCGTCGAGGAGATGATCACGGTCTTCATGCGCTGAGCCGATCAGCCGAGGATCGCTTTCAACTTCGCTGACACCTCGGCGAACGCTTCATCACTCAAAGCCGGCGTCGCCGCAGCGGCCATGGGCAGGCCTTCCTCCGGCAGCGTGATCCAGGAGCGGCAGCCGCCGTAGCTCTTCGCATACGGGAAGTGCCAGCGCTGCGGGAGTTTGTAGGCGCGGACGAGGGCCACATGGAGGCAGGTTTCGTCGTCATAAACGAAGCGCTCCTTCACCACGTCCTCGTTCCAGATGTGCAACGGGGCCAATGCGGCGACCTTGTCCCAGTCGGTGACTTTCCATACCTGCTCCAGCGTCGCGCAGCCGTCGATGTCCACGGTTTGACGCTCCTCCTCCGGCGGGAAGGCCCGTTGGGTGTTCTCCGGTGCCCAACTGAGCTTTTCGGCCTGATTGTGAAACCACGTCGGGAACAGGAAGAACTCGCGGTGCTTCCACTCAAAGCCGCCACGACCCTCGTGGATGCCGCCTTTGCGCAAAATGAGGCTGAGCTGGCCTTGCACGAGGGCATCGCAGACGAAGGACCATTCTTTGAATCCGGTGGGGGCGGTGAGGTTGGGCATGGTGTTTGAAGTCATGGACAAATCGCGAGAGCACGGAGCGGTGCAAATGACGAATGACGAAATCAGAATGACGAAGGAAGCTCGGAACACTGAGACGCCCCTCTCCCCCGAAGTGATCGGGAGATGAAATGAATGCCTTTGGCGGGGAGAGGGAGAGCGCTTTCGAGCTGCCGCACAACGAATCTCCTCTCCCCGCGTAAGGTGAGGCTGCTGACCGACGTCATTCGGGGAGAGGCCGGGTGAGGGGCCAGGTTTGTCAGATCACCACCTGCGGTTCCAATGCGCGAATCTGGTGCTTCGCCGCCTCCAAATCGGTCGCCGCACCATTTTCCACCAGCCAATACGCGGCGATGAGGGCGGAGCGTTGCAGACCGAGCTGGCAGTGCATGAAGACGCGACGTCCGGCGGCCCGCTGTTCACGGATGATGCTCAGCGCGGCTTGGATGTGTTCTGGTTTGAGCGGGACGAGATCGAGCAGCGGCAGATTGTGGTAGTGCGCGTGCTCGCGGAAGGCCACGGGCGCGTTGGTTTCGGCGGTGAGGTCCAGCACGGCAAGATCACCTTCCCGGACGAGCGCTGAGGCTTCTTTGGCGGTGACTTTGCGGCCGAAGAGCACGCCGGGCGTGACTTCATGCCATCCGGGCTTTCGTCGGAGCCACTTGCGCTGGATTTGCGCCGTCGCGATGAGCACCGGCAGCAGGCACCACTCGGCGGAGGGCGAGAGCGTGCCGTTTTCTTTGCCCAACAGTCGCGACAAGCCCGTGGCATAGGCCAGCGCCATGATCCCGCACGCCACGGCGGGCCAGACGAAGAAGATCGAGACAAAACTCAACGCCGTGCATGCCACTGCGCCGATGCCGTAGCGTTGTGCGTATTTTGAGGAAGGATTCCTGGTCCCAAGCTGCCGTGAATCAGGAAAGATGGCCGCGATGGCCCAGCCCATGACGAATCCACCAGCGACATCGACGAGGTGATGCTGCCAGACGAGCAGCGTCGAGAGACCGATGAGGATGAACCACACTTTCACCGCTGTGCGCAGCCTGCCGGTGAGATGCGCGCCGTAAAACACCCACACCAGCGAGCGCAGGCTGATGTGCAGCGACGGCGCGAGGTTGTAGGGCAGGTCGTTGAAATAGAGCGCGTGAAACAGCGGCGCGGTCCAGCCCACCGGCTCCGGCCTAGGCAGGGCGAGCTGCAGCGGAAACAACAGATAGCAAACGCCGCTGGCGATGGTGACGGCGATGAGGCGCTTGGTGAGCAGATTCAGCTCCAGCTTGCTGCCACAGAGAAAAAACGCGCCGCAGAAAAACAGATCGAGCGACCAATACGGCACCACCAGCTCCCTCACGAACGGGATGTGCCGCTCCCACTCGAACATCAGTGTTGGCACATCACCGCGTGTGGCGGTGAATTGATTGCAGCCGCTGTACACGAGCACAAACGTGGCACCCGCGAGCGCGAGTCGCCAAATCGCAGGCCATATCAATCCGGATTCGCGTTTGGCGCGGTTCATGCAGGCTTGCGGGCGATGCTGACGGTGAAGATGCCGAAGTCGTCGATCCACTGCTTCTCTTTCTTGAAGCCCGCCTGCTCGACGAGCGCGTCCATCTCGCCCTGCGGGCGGCGGCGCATCACCCAGAACTGCCCGTCGCGATTCGTGAGCGTGCGGGCGATCATTTCGACCTGCGGATGCCAGGGCTGGCCGGTGTAGATGAGCCAGCCACCCGGATTCACCGCGCTGAAGAGGCCGCGCAGCGAGCGCTGGAGCTTGTCGTTCTCTGGAAACAGCTCATACAGCCCGGACACGACCGCCACGGACGGTTTAGGCTCCACATTGGCGAGCGATTGCTCGTCAAAGGCATCGCCACGCAGATGCGTGATGCGCTCACTGAGGCCCATCTGCTGCGCGGACTCGCGGCCTCGTGCCAATGCGGATTCGCTCCAGTCGCGGCACAGGATTTTCAGATCGGGCTCGTCGAGCACGTCCAGCAAATAGCGCCCGGCTCCACCGGCGATGTCCATGAGCTGCAAGGGCAATCCCGCCTCTCGAACTTGCTTCAGCGCAAAGCGCAGCGCCTGATTCATGCACGCGCGGCGCTGGCGGATGCCGCGCCAGCCGATGGCGTTGAGGTAGTGGCGGTCGATCATGCGCCCCAGTGGGCCGCGGCCGGCAGGCCGGTCGCGATACACGTAGTCGAGCGTGCTGCCCGAATCGAAGCCGGTCTCGAAACCCAGTCGGATGCCGTCCGAAACACGGCTGGCGAGCTTCAGCCCGGCACGATAACCGCGCCAGAACAGGCCGCGCGGACTCAGCGCCGGCAGCGGCTGCGCGAGCGCGCGCGCCTCGTCGAAGCTGTGGCCGCGCTGGTCGCTGGCGCGCAGGTCGATCGCGGCCGCCGACTGCGCGAAGCGCTCGAGCACGAAGCGCCGGATGTGCGTCATCGCCTGCGCGCGGTCACGTTCGCCCAGCGTGTCGTGGAAGAAGCCGTCCAGGACGTGCTTTTCCTTGATCGGCGCGCCCAGATTGGCGAAGAAGCTATGCTGCGGCCCGTAGTGTACCACCCAATCCGCGCCGGAGATCAGCATCTGCGTCGGCGCAGTGATCGCCTGCGCGTCATCGACGATGCGCCGTGCGGCGTCGTGCAGGCCAAGCAGCATGTTCACCGAGATCGCGCGCGCGATCAGCGGGTCGCTGTCGTACGAAGCCTGGCGCGCACGATCGTGGGTGAGCAGCTTCGACTTGACGTAGCTATTGACGAAGAAGTTGCCGCGCAGCTTGTGCATCAAGGCCAGCCCCGGGCGGGCGAAGGGCACGTAGAGCTTGATGCTGAAGGCCGGCGAGGCGAGCACCATGGCGCGCACCGGCGGCGCATAGTCATGCACCCAGGCCGCCGCCAGCACCGCGCCCACGCTTTGCCCGAGCACCACGAGCTCGTGCGTGGCCACGCCATGCTGGTCGCGGATGTGATCGGCAAAGGTCTGCACGTCACGCACCGAGGTGCCGACGCTGGGAGAGTGTCCGCGCGCGCCGGGGGACTTGCCGTGCCCGCGCGCGTCCCAGGCGAAGAAATCGAAGTCCGACAGCTCCAGCTCGTCGACGATGTGCGCCACGCGCCCCGAATGCTCGTGGCCGCGGTGCAGCAGCATGATGGCCCCGCGCCGCGTACCCGTGGCCGGCCAATGACGATAGAAGAGCTGCTCGCCATCGTGAGTAGCGAAGTGATGTTCGGTGCAGGTGCGCGGGCTGATGGTCATGATCGGGCTGCGTCGGAGTCGGTAGGGGTGGAGTGAGTCGGGGTGGAGTGAGTCGCGTCCGAGCCGGGCGCGCTGCAGTGCGCTGCGCGCACGCCGTTGCGGACCCGGTTGATCGTGTTGATGAGGATGGCCAAGCCGATGACCGGCATCAGCCAGAAGGTCCAGCCCGGCAGGCCGCCGAGCAGCCCCACGGCGAGCGCGAGCGCCCCGAACACGAAGGCCCGGTCGCTCTTGCCCATGGGCCCGTCATAGCGCCGCGGCGCACCGACCATCGGCCCGAGCGCACCCGCCATCTCGGACACCGTCGCCAGAAAGATCACCGCCCCGACGCTCGCCCAGCCAAAAGGCGACACGAACACGAAAGGCAGCATCAGCGCGGCGTCGGAGACCACGTCGGCCAGTTCGTTGAGATAGGCGCCGAGCGCGCTCTGCTGGCCGAACTCGCGCGCGAGCATGCCGT
>DNXB01000145.1 GCA_003506995.1 Verrucomicrobiales bacterium | reverse complement strand
TCTACAACGTGCCCAAAGACCAGGAAGGCTCATGGGTCGCTCTCACCGTCGATCCGAAAGGCCGTCTCATCGCCTGCGACCAGTACGGCAGCATCTATCGCATGAGCGTTCCAGCCATCGGCAAGACGGAGAATCTCAAGCCCGAGAAACTCGCCATTGAAATGGGCAAAGCGCACGGCCTTCTCGCCGCCTTCGACAGCCTCTACGTCATGGTGAACGAAGACGGCAAAAACAACGGCCTCTACCGCCTCCAGGACACCAATGGCGATGACCAATACGATAAAACAACCAAGCTCCACACCATGGCCGGCGGCGGAGAGCACGGTCTGCACAGCATGGTCGTCAGTCCCGATGGCAAGCGCATCTACTTCAACTGCGGCAATCACACCAAACTACCCGAAGGCCTCGAAGACAGCCGCCCGGCGAAGATTTGGGGCGAAGACCACGTCCTCCCGCGCCTGTGGGATGCGAACGGCCATGCGCGCGGCATCCTCGCTCCCGGCGGCTACGTTTGCAGCATGAATCCCGACGGCAGCGGCCTCGAATTGTTCTGTTACGGCTTCCGCAACGAGTTCGACATCTGCTTCAACGACCAAGGCGAGCTTTTCACTTATGACGCCGACATGGAGTGGGACATAGGCGCCCCGTGGTATCGCCCCACACGCGTGAATCACTGCGTCAGCGGCGCGGATTACGGCTGGCGCAGCGGCAGCGGCAAATGGCCCCAATATTATCCCGACAGCCTGCCCACCACCATCGACATCGGCCCCGGCAGCCCCACCGGCACCGTCGCCGGCACCGGAGCCAAATTCCCCGCGAAATACCAGCACGCCATTTACATCAACGACTGGACCTACGGCACCATGTGGGCCATCCACCTTGAACCCAAAGGTGCCAGCTACCTCGCCACCAAAGAAGAATTCGTCTTCGGCAAACCGCTTCCCCTCACCGACCTCGTCATCCATCCGCAGGACGGCGCGATGTACTTCGCTGTCGGTGGCCGCAAAACGCAGTCCGGCGTCTATCGCGTCACTTATGTCGGCGATGAATCCACCGCGCCCGCCAAAGCGCTGCCGCTCGATGAAGAGTTCAAGATGCGCGCCGCGCTCGAAAGCTATCACACCGGCAAAATCGAAGCTGAAAAAGCCCTCAGCACCGCTTGGGGCTATCTGAGCCACAGCGACCGCCATGTGCGCTACGCCGCCCGTGTCGCCATTGAAAAGCTCCCCGTCGAGTTGTGGAAAGAAAAAGCCCTCAATGAAAAACATCCCGTCGCCTTGATCGAAAGCATCATCGCCCTTGCCCGCGTCACCGGAGCCAAAGCCAACCACTCAGGCGGCAGACCTGCCGCCAAGCCCACCAGCACTTCTTCCGAGCCGATTGGCAACGTCGCGCCTGAAAACGCTGTGTTGCAGGGCCTGATGCTGCAATCCCTCAGCACGCTCGAAGGCAAAAAACTCCCGCTCAGCCAGCAACTCGCCGCCCTGCGTGCCACTCAGCTCATCCTGATCCGCCTTGGCAAACCCGATGCCGAAATCTGCGCTCAAATCGCCGAAAAGCTCGACGCGCACTACCCTGCCGAGGACGCCATGATCAATCGCGAACTCTGCCAGATCCTCGTCGCCATCGATTCACCCACAGTCGTCTCCAAAACGCTCGCGCTCATGGCCACCGCCAAGGATGACTTCCAGGAAGTCGCCACGGATGCCGTTCTCAGCCGCAACGACGGCTACGCCAATGCCGCCCGTGCCGCAGCAGGCAGCCGCCCCAATGCGCAGCAGATCGACTACATGTTCGCGTTGAGAAATGCTACCGCAGGCTGGACTCCCGAGCATCGCCAAACCTTCTTCTCCTGGTTCCCCCGCGCCCGCACTTGGAAAGGCGGCAACAGCTTCAAAGGCTTCATCGAAAACATCCGCAAAGACGCTCTCGCCACTTTCGTACCGCAGAATGAACTCGCCGACCTCGACGCTCTCAGCAACAAAGTCGAAGCCCTCACCGCCATGCCCAACTACGTCGCCCCCAAAGGCCCCGGCAAAGCGTGGACCATCGACGAAGTGCTCGCCCTCGCCGCCGGTGGCCTCAAAGGCCGCGACTTCGCCAACGGCGAGGCCATGAACCGCAGCATCATGTGCGCCACCTGCCACCGTTTCAACGGCGACGGCGGCAGCATCGGTCCCGATCTCACCGGCGTGGGCAATCGCTACACCCTGCGCGATCTGTTGGAGAACATCATCGACCCCAGCAAAGTCATTTCCGACCAATACGACAGCCACGAGATCACCAAGAAAGACGGCAGCATCCTCATCGGCCGCATCGTCGTCGAGGAGAACGAAAAAGTCTTCCTCATGACCAATCCCTTCGCCCCCAACGACCACATGGCCATCAACGAGTCCGACATCGCCAAAAAAGGCACCCGCAAAGTCAGCATGATGCCCCCCGGCCTCATCAACTCGCTCAATCAAGACGAACTCCTCGACTTGATCGCCTACCTCGTCAGCGGCGGAAACCCGAAGGACAAGGCGTTCCAAAAGTAGCCCAGTTGCGCCGCAACTGCCGCGCCGCAGGTCGCATTTCGCACAGCGTTTGTCGTGCGGAATGACGCAGGCGATGCGTTATGCTGCGTCATGAAGCTGCTATCCTGCCTCCTCCTGCTCGCCACCGCCTCCTTGGCCGATGACTCGGCGAAACTCGCCGCCCTGCTCGCCAAAGGCGGCGTGGTGACCATTCCGGCGGGTGATTATCATCTGGATGGTGCGCAGTCGATCCCGCTGGGCTCAAACATGACCGTGATGGCTCATGGCGCACGCTTCATTCTGCCGGAGTCCTTGCCGGATCAGGCGCGGGTGGTTTTGTTTGCAGGAGAAAACATCGCGCACTTCGCGTGGCATGGCGGGGAGTTCATCGGGCATGTCTTTGATCCGGCGAAGCAGGACAACACCTGGGAGCCGAATGCGAACACGAAGGGCATCGAGATCACCACCACCATCGAAGGCGGCACGCACGACATCCTTTTCCGCGAGGTGAAGTCGAACGGCATGGCTGCGGCGGTGATCGGCGTGCATGGGAAGTACGGCAAGAGCAGCGAGAGCGAGGTCGAGCACTACGCCGAGCGTGTCGTGGTGGAAAGCTGCACGCTGCTGCGCAGCGGCAAGTTCATGTGGGACTACGGCTACCTGTGGCAAATGATGACCTTCCCGGAGGCTTACGAGCCGTGGGAGGTTGAGCGGGCGAGGAAGTATTTTCGCACCGACTTGATGCGCGCGGCGACCTTCAGCGGTGACCTCGTGAAGTTCGACAACACGGTCAAACCCATCGCCATCAGCGCTACCGACGAGCCCAAAGAGGCCCTCACCTTCATGGGCAGGACTTTGCCGAAAAACATCACTCGCGGCCTGCAATACTTCGTCGTCGAGTCCACGCCTGCACACATCAAGATCGCCGAAACGCCCGGTGGAGCGCCGATTCACTTCGAGACCGACGGCAGCGGCCATCTGGCCTTCAACATCAGCGCCACCTACCTCTCCGCCTATGCGCCGACTGGCAGCGGACCGGGCAAAGGGGCCTTCGACATCGTCGGCGCCCGCGATGTGCGCGTCACCGGCTGCCAGCTCAGCGCCATTGGTGACACGATGCACATCCAGCGCTGCCGAAACATCGTCTTCGCGAACAACCACATCCTCGGCAGCCGCATGGGCGCGTTCTTTCTGGCCGAGTTCTGCCAAAACGCCACCATCACCGGCAACCTCGTCGATGGCACCAACGGCAGCCGTATCGTGAGCGTCGAGAAAAGCTGCACGGATGTCACCATGACCGGCAACACCTTCCGCAACGGCGGTCGCGGCGCGTGGATCAACCAGCCCGTGAACTTCATCATGACCGGCAACGTCTTCGTCAACAACACCACCAAGAACGAGCTCGACATGCGCCGTGGCCGCATCGCGTATCGCACCGCCAAGCCCGGCGCCTTTCCCGAGCTTTATTTCACGATTTACGAGCCTGACGCCACTTACGGCCCCGTCATCGTCCGCGACAACATCTTCATCCTCGGTGACTCCGCACCCGAAGAAGCCGTGACCTTCGCTCCGAATGGTCACGACCTCATTTTCACCGGAAACACCTTCCAGCGAACCGGTGAACGGGTTGGGAAACCCGTTCTACTTGTCGTCGATCCGAGCTGCAAGAATGCGCTCATCGAAGCCAATCAAGGCGCGAAGCCTCTCCGCAAGCCGGTGGATTTCAATCACGGTAGAAGGTAGTGGTGAGTCGCATGCTCCTCACCCGCGACAATCTCACGCTCACTGACGAACAAGACCGTTTCGATGTGTCTGCCGTCTGCGCCTTGATCCTGACGGCCAGTTGGGCCTCGTGTCGCAGCGTCGAGCAGATCTCGGAGTCGCTGCGAAACTCCACCTGCCTCGCTTTGATGTGTGAAGGCCGCACCATCGGCTTTGTGCGTGCCATCACCGATCATTCGGTGAACTCCTACATCTGCGACTTCGTCATTGTCGAAGAATGTCGCGGCCAAAAACTCGGCACCTGGATGCTGGAAGTGCTGATGGCGCATCCCGATCTCGCACGGACGAACCAGCTCCTCATCACAGAGAACGCGCAGGCGTTCTACGAGCCGCATGGCTTCCGGCAGCATCCCTTCACTTGCATGAATCGGCCCGTCAGTGCTGGAGCGTGAGCGGCGTGATCTCGTGCGCCTTGCTCAAATCCGGCCGTGCAGGCTGCGGATCACGCCAGCGATCTTTTGGCGCAGGTGCTTTGGTATCGAGATAGGCGCCGAGTCGCATCCTTAGCGCTTCAAAGGCAGGCTGCGTGTCTTTGCCAAACCACGACTTGCCTGCGTCTTCTTCGTTCTTCTTCACCAAAGTGGCGCTGAGGCCGGAAATGGCTCGGAGGGCGGCCATGACGCTTTCGCGGCTTTCGCCGGACACGGCGCAGTACTGCGTGAGATACTCGACGAGTTGCTGACCGGCGCGGAAGGTCTTCAGACGCAGGCTGGGCGCGGGGCCGTTCTCGGTCGGGTAGAGCACGGAGAGTTCATCGGGCGTCTGCCAGGCGTCGGCTTTGCCGATGGTGTTCCAGGGCACCACGCCGTCGGCTCCGAGCGACCAGGCTTCGACGCACCATGCGGCATTCGTGATGTTCGGTGTGCCGATGGCGTTGGCGCTGCCATACATGTAGTAGAGATTGCCGCAGTCCTTCGCGCGGCGCTGCACACGCGGCCAGTATTGCCGCAGCACGCCGCTGACGACTTCGACGTTCACGCAGTGGTCGAGCAGCTCGCGCTGCCACTGCGGACGGGAAATGTCGGCGCGATAGGTCAGATTGACCTTCGGGTAAGGCGCGACGGCGTTCCAGAACTCGCGCCCGTAGTGGCGGATGGCCCAGAAGTCCTGCGTGTGCACGGGCTCGTCGAAGATCCAGGCCGCGGTGCATTTTCGCCAGTCGTCCTTTTTGAAGTACACCTTGTTGTTGAGGTAGAACTCAAACATCGGCGCCGTCCAGCCCTTCGCTTCGAGGTGCTTGGCGATCTCCGCCGACATCGCGCGGAATTGCGTCCAGTAGGCATCATCAAACGCGCTCTCGATCCAGTAGCCGCCTTTGAAGTGCTCGTCGTGCTTCATCGGCCAGTTCTCGTTCAGCAGAAGATAAAACGCGTCCACCGGCGCCGCGCCGCGCGGCAGATCGGCAAAGGCGCTGCCATCGAGCAGCGGGCCGAACTCGGCATCGAACTTCGTCCAGTCCCATTTCCCGTCGCCGCCGAGTTTTGGCGCGGGCTCGTCCACCTTGCCCGTCCAGCCATACGGGAGCTGGTTCAGCACCACGCGATGCTCATGCGCGAGCCGGTAGTAATCGCGCACATGCCCGGGCAGGCCGTAGGCGTTCATTTGGGGCAGGAACGACAAGCGATCCGGCAGCGTGAAGTTCCAAACCGTGATCGTGAAGGGCATCACGCTGCCATTCACCGTCACCGTGCCGCCGTGCTTGCCTGCGAGCATGCTTTTCGGCACATGCAGGTCAATGAAGGTCTCATCGCGTTCCGCCACACCTGCGTCGAAGCTCGCGGGCACGAGCGGATCATGAAACGCGCCGACTTTCGGCATCGAGTAGAGCTTCACGCTGACTCCGGATGCTTTGACGATCACCTCACTCAACTTCGCCGCGACGGAAAAACCGATCGTTTCTCCCTTCGCGGCGAAAAAGTGCGTGGAAGTCAGTTCACGGCCGAAAACATCGAGACACGGCAAAGTCGGCTTCACGGCATCCACTTTTGGAATCTCTGGCAAAACAGCCGCAGCGACCGTTTTGGCCTCCGAAGCGGCCTTTGGAGCTTCCACCGAGCCGTCTTCGAGCCAGACCGTGAAATAGGGCTTATGCACTCGCTTGTCCTCGCGGCTCGAAACGTAGCGGTTCACGAAAGTTGTGTATTTGAAGGCATTTCCATCCCGCGTGTATTCGTTGCCGATGTCGTCGATGACGTAAAAACCATGCGACCGGCCATCGAGCCGTGCTTGAGCCACCTCCGGCGCGATAGGAATGACCTGCCAGCCCTCCCCATCCGGCGTCGAGGCATCGCCAAAGCCCCAAAGCGATCCGCCTTCACCACACACGACACTCGTGATGTCTGGCTCGTCACTCCCCCAGCGCAACTCGCCCGTCTTTGCCCACACGAAGGAACTCGCGCCCGGCGTCTTCGCGTAACTGCTGCCGGTGCCCTCCACCCAGTCCTGCGTGATCGTGGAGACCGTTGTGCGCATCAGCGGATGTTCCGGCGATGTCAGATGCACATGCAGTTGCGCCTTGGTGATCTTCTTTCCGCGCAGCGGAGCCGGATCGAAGTCGATGAGGAAGAACTCCTGGATGCCCTTGAGCTTCAACCGGTGCGATCCGCCGTTGTTCCCCTCCACCTCTTTCGAGTAAGCGGAGATCCACAGATCACGCGAAACTTCCACACGCTGTTGCGCGTTCAGCGTGAAGGCGGCGAGAAGAAAGAGAAGCGTTCGTTTCATGCGCCACCGAGAACGTTCCCCGTGCTTGCGCCGTTTCACGCGGCGATCATCCTGTGATGCGAACCTGCGGAATTCGGAAGCTCAAAACGTGGTTGAAGCCGGGCGGGAGCTGTTTGTGCATATCTTCACGCATCGCGAATATGCATACCACTATGAAGTGACGACTGGATGGCGAAACGGGGGCAAAGCCCGGGTCACGGCCCGATGAAAACAACCGGCCCTTCTTTCTTCGGCACGCCGCCTTTTTTTTCCACGCTGAGGGCAAACTTGGCGGCTTTGTCCACGGCCTCGACCGGTTTGAACTGGGTTTTGACGACGCCCTTGTCGTCCACCGTCACCACGCCGGCGCTCACCGGATCAGGCTTCTGCGTATCGACGACCCAGAGCTGGTAATCCTTGCCGGCTTCCACGCGGGGCATTTTATCGAGCATCAGCACGCCTTGCCGCCTCAGTCTGTCCCAGACGACGATCATCTCGCTCCGGCGATATTCCCAAACCGTGCTTTGCAGGATGGTGATTTCCATCTGTGTTTGGGCATTCTGCTGCTTCAGCGAGTCTGCCTCAGCGGTGAGCTGGGTGATGCGTGTCTGCGCCTCGGTCTCGCGTATGCGGAGGGATTCGATCTCGGTGTTCAGCGCCGCTTGTTTCTTTTCGTAGTCGTCGCGGATGCTTTTGAGCTCGTCCTCAAGGCTGCGCGCTTCTTTTCTCTCCTCGGCAGGGCTGCTGGCGGGGACTGCGGCGGCAATGGCCCTCACGGCGGCGGCATGCTGCTCGATGAGTTTTGAGCGTTCATTCCAGAGCCAGACCGAGGCCACGGCCAGTCCGGCGGCCAGCGCCCAGCCTGCGGCGCCCACGATGACACCCCGCGAGACTCCAAACGCGCCAGGGCCGCCACGAGAGCGAATCTTGGCGCGGATGCGCTTCTTCATGTCGGCAGGCGGCTCGACAGGTGTGACGAGACGGGCCAGCTCCACGGCGACCTGCTCCAGCTCGGTGTTGAGGGCGCGGAGCTCCTTGTCTGACACGCAGGCACCGTCCAGGGAGCGTTGTTCGTCCCCTTCCAGCATGTGGAGGGCGTTCAGGGCGGCCAGTTCTTCTTGTCGTTCGTCCATCAGCGGCCTCCTTTCAGCAGATCGCACAGGCGCAGGAGCCCTAGGCGGATGTGGGTCTTCACCGTGCCGAGCGGCAGGTTCAGTGATTCGGCGAGGACATGATGCGTCAGCCCCTTCAAAAAGGCGAACTCGATCAACTGGCGCTGGTCCTTGGGAAGCTCCCGCAAGGCCTCGCGCACGGCAGCGGCTCGTTCGGACGTTTCCAATTCGGCATCGGCTGCGGCATCGGAGCCTGCGTCCAGGACCGAGTGCTCGAGGGCGGCGCTTTCGACGAGGCGGTTGCGGCGGCCAAGCATGCGCATGCGGTCGATGGCCTTGTGGCGGAAAATCATCGCCGCCCAGGTGAATGCCTGGCTGCGGGCGGGGTCAAAACTGGGTGCTCGGTCCCAAAGCTGAACAAAACTGTCCTGCAGCACCTCCTCGGCCTCGCGCTCGTCATGGAGCATCTGCCGCAGCAGGCCGTGGAGGCGCGGGGCCAGCCGGTCGTAGAGCTGCTCAAACGCGCGCACGTCCCTGCGTCCAGCACGCTGGAGCAGTTCTTCGTCGTTGAGTTCAGGCTGGCTCATGGGGGATGGGAGCGCTCGTCGGAGAGGGAAGGCTCCTGCGACGCGGATTCCATGCCAGAGCTTGTGCGGTCACACAAGTTTTTGCGATGGTGAATGCGCCATGGATTCGAAAAAGTCACCCGCAACGAGGCACGTCACTTTTCCACCCAGCGCCGAATCCACGGCAGGGTGAGGACGATGGCGATGATGATGCCTGCACCGAGGTAAAAGCCGCCGCTCATGAACTCGGCCTGCCCGAAGACGAGGGCGGCCAAAAGAATGCCGTAAACGGGCTCCATGTTGTAAACCACATTCACGGTGAAGACGCTGACCCGCCGCAGCACGTCCATGAAGCCGGCATACGCGGCCACGGTGCAGACCAGCGCGAGCACGACGACCCAGAGCGCTGAAGCGGCGTCCGGCAAGGCTGGCAGCAGCCCTTTTTCGAGCAATGGCCGTGCAATGAGGGCCGCCAGGAACGCGCCGGCCATTTGATACACGCCAATGACGCTCCAATGCGTGTTTCCGGCCACCTGCTGCTTGCTGAGGGTGGCAAAAAAGGCCGCGAGCACGGCGGCGGCGATGGCGACGGAAAAACCGAGCCAGTAGCGGAACTCAAACTCGTAGATCAGCCACACGGCCCCGACCATGATCATGCCGACGGCGAGTTCGGAGAGCCGCCAGCGCCTGGAGCCGTCGATCAGCGGCTCGATCAGCGAGCACCACAGCATGGCCGTGGGCATGGCGGCGAGGCAGACGGAGGCGGTGGAGAGACGTGCCGACCAGAAGAACAAAATCCAGTGCAGCCCCAGAATGACGCCGACACCGAGCATCGACGCCCCGCTGCGCGCTGAAAGCGTGAGGCGGTGTCCCAGCCGCCACGCGATCAGCGCAAATCCCAGGGCGGCAAGCGAGGTGCGCCAAAGCACGACATCGACGGGTGTGAGCAGGATCAGCTTGCCCAAAATGGCGGTCAGCCCCCACGCCAGCACCACAAGGTGAAGCTGGAGGTAGTCACGGGTGTCGGTGCGTGGCATGAGCGGGCGGTCCTATCAACCACACAGGCTTGGGAAGCCAAAGATTTGCGCAAACGTCGTCCGGGCTGCCATGAAAGGGCTTCAGAAACAGCCCTGGATGATCCCGAACTTACACCTTGACGTTGTGCTTCGCGGAAGCAGTAATGCAGCTTCAAAATTTGTGCCGCGACTGGCGCATAGTCCGTTCATCTCCCGCGTTCGCCTACTTATGTCCCAAGGAAACTTTTCTCACCCGCGATTCAGCCTGCTGGCCGCCGCCATTCTCGCCCTCGCGACCGCTCCCAATCCGCTGCTGCAGGCCCAGGTGGGCATCCCGGTGGCTCCTGCAGCCCGCAAGTTGGTGAAGGATGTGCAAATCACCTTCAAAGGCGCGGTGAAGCTGGATGAGAACCGCATCCGCAGCCAGATGTCCACACGAGTCGGGCAGCCCTTCTCGGATGAGGCGGTGGAGCGCGACATCCGTGCTCTTTACAGCACCGGCGTGGTGGAGAACCTCGACATCCGCGCCGTGGACGTGGCAGGCGGAGTGCGGGTGATCGTGGAGATTGTCGGCCGTGGCGGCATTGGTGAGCTGGGGTTTGTCGGTAACACGGTTTTTGACAACGACCGTCTGCGCAAAGAGCTTGAGGTGAAGGTGGGCGACCCTGTGGATGACGGCAAGCTCAGCGCCGCCCAGCAGAAAATCGTCGAGTTGTATGAAAAGAAGGGGTACTCGGACGTGATCGTTAGTTACGACATCACACCCTCCACGCGCGAGGGATTCTCCACGGTGGTGTTCAAAATGGATGAAGGCGCCCGTGGCATCATCCATGACATCCGCTTTGAAGGGAACACGGCGATCAGCTCCCGCAAACTGCGCACCAAGCTGAAGTCCCGCGAGCATCATTTCTGGAACCTGTGGGGCAAGGCCGGCAAGCTGAGCAGCCAGGACATGCAGGAAGACATCAAGATCATCGAGCAGGCATTCCAGGATGAGGGCTACGTCTATGCGAAAGTCACCGAGGTTCGCCGTGAGCCGGTTTCGGCGAAGAAAATGGACCTCGTGTTTGTGATCAACGAGGGCGGCAAGTATGACGTGGCGGGCGTCAGCATCGCCGGCAACACCGTCTTCACGCAGGAGGCGCTGAACCAGGGCATCAAGACCGAGCCTAACTTTCCTTATGTGGGCAGCTTCGTGCAGGCCGATGAAAAGATGATCCAGGACTATTATGGCTCGCGTGGCTACGCGGACGCCCGTGTGGAGACCAGCATCCTTGATGCGGGGCCCGGTCTGGTCACGGTCGCCTACAACATCACGGAAGGGACGAAATCTTACATCAACAAGGTCAACATCTCCGGCAACAGCGTCACCGAGGACGAGGTGATCCGGCGTGAAATGCCTTTCGCCCCCGGCGAGGAGCTCAACACCGTTAAAATTGCCGCCGGCAAGAAACGTCTGGAGAACCTGAACTACTTTAGCGCCGTGGATGTGCGCAACACGCCCACCCTCACCGAAGGCTACAAGGATGTGGACATCAATGTCGCCGAGCAATCCACCGGCACCGTGAACTTCGGCGCGGGGTTCAGCTCGATCGACAGCCTGACCGCGTTCATCTCTGTCACACAGACGAACTTTGACATCACCGACTGGAAGGACTTCCGCGGCGGCGGCCAGCGGTTCAATGCCAACATCCGCGCCGGCGACCTCCGCCGCGACATGAGCCTGACCTGGACGGAGCCGTGGTTCTTGGGCCGCCCGCTCGCCCTGAGCGTCGATCTCTTCTATCGAAACATGTTCTTCATCTCGAACCAGTTTGACCAGACGGAGGTCGGAACCACTGTCAGCCTGCGAAAGCAGACGGGTGAGCACTCCTACATTGAAGGCGGTTTGACGCTTCAACAGGTGGAGATTGACAACATCGACCCTGCCGCCACGGCCATCATTCGCCGGGAAGCAGGCACCTACGCGCAGAGCAAGATCTTTGTCGGCTGGGTGCATGACACGCGCGACAATGTTTTCATCACACGGCGTGGTCACAAGTTTGAGGCCGGTGCCATGGCCTCCGCCATGGATGTCGAGGCTTATGGGGTGAATTTTGGCGGCCAGCAGTATTTTAACCTTTGGGGAGACACCATCCTGAGCTTCGAGGGCATGTTCCGCGCGGTGGAAGGCAGCAACATTCCCATCTTTGAGCGTCTGTTCCTCGGTGGCGCCAACAACCTGCGTGGCTTTGACTTCCGTGAGGCCGGTCCCAAGGACACCTCCGGCGAGCCTGTGGGTGGCAAGACCTCCATCTATGGAACCGCGGAGTACACCGTGCCCGTCAACATCCTCGGCGCCCCGCCAGACAAGGCTCCGCGTGTGGCTTTCTTTGGCGACATCGGAACGATCAGTGGTGCCAGCGGCAGCTTCATCGGCAACGGGGACATCTACTCAGATGTGGGCATTGGCCTCCGTCTCTTCCTCCCCGTGGGTCCGATCCGCGTCGATTATGCCGTGCCGGTGTCTAAAGACCAGTTCTCCGGCTCCGGGCGCTTCCAGTTCAACATGGGCTACAAGTTCTAAGCCCGCGTGTCGGACATTTTGTTTGTCTGCTCCTCCAATCCCCTCCAAACTCCCAGTCTTATGATTCGCAGCGCGTTTATCGCCCTCTCCCTCGCCGCCACCGTCACCCTTCAGGCCGCCGATCTCAAAATCGGCGTGATCGACATGTCCAAGGTCTTCCAGGAGTTCCACAAGACCAAGTCGGCGGCTGAGAAGTACAAAGGCAACTATGAGAAGGCTGCCCAGGAAATGCAGGAACGTCAGGCGGTTTACAAAAACCTCGCCACTGAGGCCCAGAAGCTCCAGAAGATCGCCCAGGATCCCATCATCACCCCTGAGCAGCGCAACAAGCACGCCGCCGAGCTCGGTGAGAAGGTGAAGGAAATCCGTTCCATGGAAATGGAGATGCAGGAGTTTGCCGAGCGCCGCCAGACCCAGCTCAAGCAGGAGGACATGCAGATCCGCAAGGGCCTCTACGAGGAGATCCTGGTCGTGGTGCGTGACAAATCGAAGGAGGAAGGTTTTGACATCGTCTTCGACAAGACCGGCGTCAGCCTCTCCACCATCCCCGTCATTCTTCATGTCAAAGAAGGTGCTGCCACGGACATGACGGACCAGCTCATCGTCGAGCTCAACAAGAACGCCCCGCCTCCGGGGGCCGAGCCGGCCAAGGCTCCGGCAGGTGAGGCCAAGAAATAACCAGGTTTCTTGCTTTCAAAGTCTCCGGGCACGCCGCAGTGAATTGCGACGTGCCTTTTTGCTTTAACTCGTCATTCTCCAGCCTGTTTTCATGAACAGCTCCATCAACCTACAGAAACTGGCCGGGCTCGTTGGCGGTGAGCTGGCCGTCGGTCCGTGCGAGGCGGTCATCACCGGGATCAACTCCATCATGGATGCCGGCCCGGGAGACGCCACCTTCCTGGGGAACGTGCGCTACCTGCCTGCGCTCAAAACCACCCGCGCCGGCGTCGCTCTGGTGCCTGAGGATCTGGATGTCTCGGAGATGCCTCCGGAACTCGCTCTCATTCGCGTCAAAAATCCCACCTTGGCGTTCTCAAGTGTCATCCGCGTGTTTGGGCCGCCATCCTCGGAGTTTGTGCCGGGAGTTCATGAGACCGCCAGCGTCGCCAGTGACGCCGCCTTTGATCCGCAGAAAGTCAGCATCGGGCCGCATGCGGTGATCGAAGAAGGAGTGAAGATCGGGGATGGCACCACGATTCATGCGGGAGCCTCCATCGGACGTGGGGTGAGTCTGGGCATGGACTGCGTGATTCACTCCAACGCCGTCATTAAAGAGCGCTGTGTGGTCGGCAACCGCGTCATCCTGCACAGCGGCTCCGTCATCGGCAGCGACGGCTTCGGTTACGAGCTTGTCCAGGGCCGCCACCAGAAGATCGACCAGGTCGGCATCGTGCAGATCGACGATGATGTCGAGATCGGCTCCTGCACCACCATCGACCGCGCGCGTTTTGGCCGCACCTGGATCGGCGAGGGCACCAAGATCGACAACCTCGTGCAGATCGGCCACAACTGCATCCTCGGGAAGCATTGCATCATCGTCTCGCAGACCGGCATCTCCGGCAGCACCCGCCTTGGCAACTATGTCACCATGGGCGGCCAGGTCGGCGTGGCCGGGCATCTTGAAATTGGCGACCAAGTCATGTTCCTCGCCAAATCCGGCGTCACCAAAAGCATTCACCAGCCCGGAGCCTACACCGGTTTCCCGGCACGTCCGCTCATGGAGGGCCGCAAGATGCTCAGCCTCCCGGCCAAGATCCCTGATTTGCTCGAGCGTGTCCGTGAGCTGGAGAAAAAGATCGTGGCGCTCGAAAACGGCGGCCACGAAGAGTGATCCTGGCGCGTCCACAGTCGTAATTCAGGGTGGACGTTGCCAATCACCGGCATTCGTACTAGCTTCATCTCCCCATGACCGCCGCCTCGCTCCTTCCTCTCCCCGTGATGCCAGACACCCACGGCCATTTCGGCCAGTATGGCGGCATGTTTGTGCCTGAAACGCTGATGGCGGCCCTCACCGAGCTGTCCGACCACTACGAGAAGGCCAAGGCCGATCCCGCCTTCCAAAAAGAGCTCGACCGCCTGCTCCACGAATACGTCGGCCGCCCCACGCCGCTCTACTTTGCCGAACGCTGGACCGAAAAGATGGGCGGGGCCAAAGTCTATCTCAAGCGCGAGGATCTGCTCCACACCGGCGCCCACAAGCTCAACAACACCCTCGGCCAGGTGCTGCTCGCGCGGCGTCTCGGCAAAAAGCGCATCATCGCCGAAACCGGCGCNNACCGGCGCCGGCCAGCACGGCGTCGCCACTGCCACCGTGTGTGCGCGCTTCGGCGTCGAATGCGTCATCTACATGGGCAAGGTCGATATGGAGCGCCAGGCCCTCAATGTCGCCCGCATGCGCTTTCTCGGAGCCAAAGTCGTCGCCGTCACCGCCGGACAGGCCACGCTCAAAGAGGCCGTGAACGAAGCCATGCGTGACTGGGTCACCAACGTGCGCACCACCCACTACATCCTCGGCTCCGCGCTCGGATCTCATCCCTTCCCCATGATGGTGCGCGATTTCCACCGCGTCATCGGCGTTGAGGCGCGCCGCCAGATTTTGGAGCGCGAGGAACGCCTGCCCGATCTGCTCGTCGCCTGCGTCGGCGGCGGTAGCAATTCGATTGGCTTGTTCCATCCCTTCCTCAATGACAAAGACGTGCGCATGACCGGCGTCGAAGCCGGTGGAGACGGCATCATCCCTGAGCGTCATGCCGCCCGCTTCCAAGGCGGCCGCCTCGGTGTGCTGCAAGGAACGAAGACTTGGCTGCTCGCCAATGCCGACGGGCAGATCGAGCTCACCCACAGCGTTAGCGCCGGCCTCGACTACGCCGCCATCGGCCCCGAGCACGCCTGGTTGCACGATCAGGGCCGCGTCACTTACAACTACGCCACCGACAGCGAGGCGCTCGCCGCCTTCCAGGAACTCAGCCAGGTCGAGGGCATCATCCCCGCCCTCGAAAGCTCTCATGCCATCGCCGAGGTGCAAAAAGTCGCCCCTACCATGCGCAAAGACCAGATCATCCTCGTCAACCTCTCCGGTCGTGGCGACAAAGACGTCGCCCAGGCCGCGCGCATGATTTTCGGTGAGGAATTGAAGTTCTAAGCGCATGCCATGAAAGCGTGGAGCATCACCATCTGTCTGAGCGCGTTCGCATTCAGCAGCATGGCTTCTGCGGAACCCAAACGCGTTCATGTCTTCGTCGCGCTCGCTGACAATGCCAGCCAGGGCATCGCGCCTGTGCCTGCGAAGATCGGCAATGGCGACGACGCGGCCGCAAATCTCTATTGGGGCACCACCGATGGCCTCAAGTCCGTCTTTGGCCGCAGCAAGGCATGGAAGCTCGAAAAGACCGAGGAGAATCCCACGCTGGAGATTCTTGAGCGCCGTTCGTATCGTCATACCACGAAGGATTGTCTGCTCGTCGCCGAGGCATGGCGCGGTAAAAACATTCACCAATGCCTCGAAGCCTTCTTTGCGAACCTGCACGGTCGCAAAAGCGATCTGACCGCCTTCATCGGCCACAACGGCCTCATGGATGCGCCGGTGGGAGTCACGGCGGTCGATCCATCAGCCCAACCGACAGACGCCATCATCCTCTGCTGCATCAGCGCCCGGTATTTCAAACCGCATCTCGAAGCGTTGCAGGCGCGTCCCGTTCTCACCACCGAGCAGCTCATGTATCCCGGAGCCTTCCTGCTGCGGGATGCTCTTGATGTCTGGTTGCGCGGTGGTTCCCGCCCTGAGATGCGCATGGCGGCCGCCAGGGCTTATGCGGCCAATCAAAAGATCTCCGTGAATGCCGCCGCCGGAGTGTTTTCCAAGCTGGAGTGATTCGCCCTCGCACAAGCGGCCGGCTTGCCTAGCCTGCGCTCATGCCAGCGCCACGAAACATCACCAAGCCCGAAGTCCTGCGCGGACTGGTGGACCGCGTGGTGTTTCACAATGAGGAAAACGGCTTCTGCATTCTCAAGGTCGTGCCTGCGGGAAGGCAGGACATGGTCAGCCTGATCGGCAAGGCTCCGCGAGTCGTGGCGGGCGAGGAATTTGAGGCGCGGGGCGTGTGGGAGCCGAACCGCGACTTCGGGCCGCAGTTCAAGTCGGATGAGTTGAAGCTGCGCCGGCCCGATTCACTCAGCGGGATCGAGCGCTACCTCGGCAGCGGCCTCATCAAAGGCATCGGCCCGGCGCATGCGAAGCGCATCGTGGAAAAGTTCGGCCCCAAGGTCTTCGACATCATTGAGAACGAGTCGAAGAAGCTCGAAGACGTGGAGGGCGTGGGCAAAAAGCGCCGCATCGAGATTCGGGAGTCGTGGATGAGGCAGAAGTCGATTCACGGCATCATGCTCTTCCTGCATCAGCACGGCATCAGCTCCTCGCGGGCGCTGCGCATCTACAAGACGTATGGCGACGAGGCGCAGGCGGTGTTGAAGGAAAATCCGTATCGTCTGGCGCAGGACATTCGCGGCATCGGCTTCAAAACAGCGGATGACATCGCTTATCAGCTCGGTGTGGCCGAAGACGCGCCGGAGCGCATCAAAGCCGGGATTCTGCATGTGCTCGAAACCGCCGCGCAAAACGGCCACTGCTGCTTCCCGGAGGCGAAAGTGATCGAAAAAGCGCAGGAACTTCTCGGGAGTGCGGATGCCCTCATCCGCACCCAAATCGAAGCCCTCACCACCAGCGACCAAATCGAGCGCCAGGGCGAGTTTCTCTACCTGCCGCATCTTCGTGCCGCCGAGCAAAGCATCGCCGCGAGTGTGAAATCGCTCGCGGCTGTTCCCGCAGCCTATCCTCCCATCGACGAGGACGCCGCGCTGGCCTGGGTGATGAAGAAAACGGGAAAGGAACTGGCCGAAAGCCAGCAGCAGGCCGTGCGCGAGGCCTTGCGGCAGCGCCTGCTCATCATCACTGGCGGCCCCGGCGTGGGGAAGACCACCATCCTGCGCAGCATCCTGCTCATTCTGCAAAGCAAGCAGGTCAAACTCGTGCTCGCGGCCCCCACGGGCCGTGCGGCGAAGCGTTTGAGTGAAGGCAGCGGCCTGGAGGCCAAAACACTGCATCGCCTGCTAGAATACCAGGGCGAGGGCCAGTGGGGACGTCATCGCGGCAAGCCGCTGGTCGGCGATTTGTTCGTCATCGACGAGGCTTCGATGATCGACGCGCCGTTGATGGCCCAACTGCTCTCCGCATTGCCGGAAGGCGCGCATCTGCTGATCGTGGGAGACGCGGATCAGCTTCCGTCCGTCGGTCCCGGCATGGTACTGCATGATTTGATCGCCAGCGATGCCGTGCCGTGTGTGAAGCTCACCGAAATCTTCCGCCAGGCTGCCAGCAGCCGCATCATCACGAGTGCGCATGCGATCAATCGCGGCCAGGTGCCCGACTTGAAGCCCTCACGCGACAGCGACTTCTTTTTCCTGGAGGCTACCGATCCTGATGAGATTCGCGATTTGATCGTGCAGCTCGCCCACACACGTCTTCCGGCCAAGTATGGCTTTGATCCGATCCGCGACATCCAGGTGCTCACGCCGATGAACCGCAACCTGCTCGGCACCGCGTCGCTCAATCACTCGCTGCAACTCGCGCTCAATCCGCCGAACGAGATGAAATTCGAGATCGAGCGCTTCAACTCGACCTTCCGCGTCGGCGACAAGGTCATCCAGACGCACAACAACTACGACAAGGAAGTCTTCAACGGCGACATCGGCCACATCACCGCCATCGATGCCGATCCGGTGAAGATCCACGTGCGCTATGATGCGGAGCGTCTCGTCGGATACGAGCCGGGCGAACTCGACGAGCTTCAGCCCGCCTACGCGCTGACCATCCACAAAAGCCAGGGCAGCGAGTTCCCTTGTGTCATCATTCCGGTGAGCACGCAGCACTATGTGCTGCTGGAACGCAGCCTCATCTACACCGCGATCACGCGGGCGAAGAAGCTGTGCGTGCTCGTCGGCGATGAGCGGGCGCTTTCACTCGCCGTGAGCAAACAGGAGAGCCGGAAGCGCTTCACAGGGCTGCGTCTGGAGTTTGGAGTCCCGGCTTCAGCCGGAAACGTGAGCGAGGGGTGATGCCACGCGCTGCCGCCTGAAGGCGGAACTCCGTACGGGTTGCATCTGGAGCTCGGAGTCCCGGCTTCAGCCGGAAACGTGAGCGAGGGGTGATGCCACGCGCTGCCGCCTGAAGGCGGGACTCCGTACGGGCCGGAAGCGCTTCACGGGGCTGCGCGGAATGTTGTGAGAAGGCGCAGAGCAGGACTGCAAAGAGTGGTTGAACCGTCGCAAAAGCCTCTCTTCTTCCGTCGTGCCCGCAACGCATCGATGCCCTCCAGCGAAAGGGCGAGGGAGCCGGAGGAGGCGACTGAATCAATAGTGGCGAAAGCGCATCACCCCGATGAGACGCTGCTCCAGAGTCGGCTCCGTCATTGGAATATTCACACATGCTTTTTAGCCCCTCATTTGCGCAAGAGTCAGCAGTCGCGTTGCTTTGCTTTGCACGCAAATGAGCCCTATAAGCAACACCATGAATCGAAAGCACCGTCGCAAAGCAACATTCTTGCTGGAGATAGCGTTGCACTCAAAGCAACGCTTCTGTTAATGTCTCAACTGTTCGCCAAGAATTCATAATGACGCGACTTGTGCTGCCACACGAAAGAAGATCGAAACGCTACATTGGATTCTTCTGGTGCATGGTCGTCACAGTTCTTCCATCGATTGTGATAGCTTTGGTTTGGCGCCCACTCGGAGCCGACCAAATAGGGCTATTGCTGGGATCCGTGATTGCAGGCGGGTTCACTTCTTGGACAGTGAGCAACTTCCTCAGCGGAGTTTACACAAGCAAGCAGGGTATTTACAGACGTGATGAAGCTCCCATTCGCTACTGGACTCACACCATCATTATCGCAGCCGCAACGGTGCTTGTCATTTTCTACTGGATCCATCAGATTCGCGAGGTCACAGGAACCCAACCGGCGAACAAGTCGAGACACAGCAACCGCCACTAGCCGCCTTGTCGTCAACGTCACCCGTATTATGAACCTCCATCCCCGTCTCGACGCCCGCTCCCGCTAGTGGCGGTGCGTGCTCTTTGACGTTCGCTGAAGAAAATGAATCTCCTCAACATCGCGGTTCTCGCATCACTGGCCGTCGGCATAGCGGTCAGTCGAGCAGAGGAGACGAAGCACTTTCCTAGTCCCGGCTGGATGTCTTGGCTCCGGGTCGATTATCCAGCACGCTTTGAGATGGATCCTGAGAGCCTTCAGGGGGAGGCGAAGTGGTGGGCGAAATTCAAAGACCCCGATTCGGACTTTTCCTTCGAGTTGATCGCGTATGGCTTCATAAGCGATTTGGATTTGTTGCGGACTGTTCCTGGGTACACTCAAGAAAATGCGCTCGACAAACTCCGTGATGACGGGCGCTCACTGGAGGCTGTGATTGCCGCGGATGCGAAGCAGAAGAACATTGGAGATTATTTCAGATCGCATATTCTTCCCGCAGGGGCTGACGAATCCAAGTTCCCCGGTTACGACCGATTTATTTCGCGGAAGAACGACGGTGTCGTCGTGTATTTCCTGAGCCGACACGCATACAAGGAGACCGCTGGGCGCTGCTACCAGCAACTCATATTCAGTTTTCCCGAAGGCACCTATGAGAAGTATCGCGACGTGATCGACGCCATCACATCGAGCGCAAAGCCACCATACCAAACCAGCGAACAAGCCGGCGCTGACCAACGCGCTACCCGCTCCGAGTCGAAGTCGGAGGGCAACCAGAAAGCTGAGCCTGAATCGGAGGTTCGCCCCCGGTAGCGGGTGCCAGGCATTGACGTTCGCCTCACAATTCACACCGAAAAGAATGCCCGGCTGAGGTGCTGCCGGAAACGTGAACGTGGGGTGATTCCACGTCTTACCGCCTGAAGGCGGGATTCCGAACTTGTTGGGAGCGCTTCACCGGAACCGCGTGAATGATTGTTCTCGTCATCCGCGGCGTGATCCGTTATGAATCCGGGCATGACTGATCAAGCGCATCTTTCCATCGCGTGGCGGCGTCTGGCGGGCCGGACGCGAACCAAGGTCAATCTCGGCTGGTGGCTGGCGCGGGCGATGCCGCTGCTGCTGGGGGCGGGCGTGCTGGGATTTGCGGTCATTTTTGCGCTGCGTTCGCGTGGGA
>DNXB01000284.1 GCA_003506995.1 Verrucomicrobiales bacterium | reverse complement strand
CGCCGGATCACCTCTTGTGCTTCTTGCGTTCCACGCTTCTTGACTCTCATGAGGAGGATACGCGCTGAACTCGCGCTTTTATCTTCTATTTTATTGCCGGATTAATAACAGCGTGACCTGCCGTCAGGATGAACCGATTGTCACCATGGGAAACCACGCATCCAGAGTAGGTGTAGCAGTGTTCGGCCCCATCTGGCAGACGGTAACTGCCACTGAGACTCACGAGGCACTGGCAAATCCAATGGAAAAAGAGCTTTGCCTCTTGTTTAACTTTTTCATCACTGCTCATGCTATTCATGAAGATGAATCTACCATCGTCTTCGAGGCGATGCAGACGAATATCTTATCTTTTACACCCGCGCGGATGGAAAAAAGATGCCAAGCATTATCGATCAAGTGCTGGAGTGGTGCTAGGTCATTCGGGAAGAGATCGCCTCAATCAACTGCTCCAAGCTTCCCGCTGCAACGACGGCGATGGTTTCTTGGTAGATGCCGGTGCCGTAAAGGTCGCGCGGCGAGAGATAGCTGGCTCCCCAATCGGCGGCGATGGTGGCGATGAGGATGATTTTGTCGGGGAAGCGGCGGCGGAGTTCGGTTTGGAGGAGGGAGTAGCTTTCGCCTTGGACGCCGAGCCAGAGGGCATCGCCGAGGTGCCAGAGGACGACTTGGAGTGGATAGGCTTCGCCGGGCGGGAGCTGGTGCAGGCGATGGAGCAGGCGGGTTTTGCGTTCGGCCATGGCGCGGCAGTCGGCTTTTTATGAGCCGGGAGATGGCGGGCGTTGGAGCACGGTGCGGAGGCCGTCGATGTGCTCATGGAGATCGCTGCGGATGGTGGCCCAGATAGGATCGAGAATGAAGTCGATGCCTTCCCGGCGTGCCAGCTTGGCGGCCGGGACGAAGTCGCTGTCCCCGGCGATGAGAATGATCTGGTCCGCCTGTTTTTTGAAGGCGATCGAGGCAATGTCGAGACCGATGCGCATGTCCACGCCCTTTTGCGGAGCCGCGTAGAGCACATCATCCTCCTGGAGCGCGGAAACAGTGGTTTTGCCGAGCAGGAGCTGTTTGAGCTTTTCAGGCCGCGGGGTCCAATGTGCGACGTGCTCGTTCAGATAGCCGAGTCGAAGCGCCACCTTGCGCAGCTTTTTCAGCGCCTCATGAAACTCCGTCCGCCAGGCAGCCACGGGTGTTTTGGAGAAATCGACCGCGCTGCCGGTGATGGGATGATGCGCCTTCTTCGTGAGCGGCGGGCAGTCGTAGAAAAAGATGCGGTAGAGATTCCGGCGCTGGCCGCTTTGATTGAGGTGATCGAGGCACATCCGGTGCATGCCATCGGCCACGTCTTGCGGGCTTTGCTTGCCATGGATGGCGCGGTAGCGCCGGAGAAAGAAGTCGCCGTCGATGAGTATTGCGGTTGCCATGGTGGAAAAGAAAAGCCCTTCGGGCTCGGCTACCCTGGAATGATCGAGGGCGCTTACTGCCGAAGGGCGGATAATCTTCGGAATTCCATCTCGGAACTCCTGAAGACAAGAGAGCCTCTATACCCCGCGTCGTCAAGAATCAATCCGACTGCCCAAACCTGATCCGCTCCGCCACCGCCTCAATCAACTGCTCCAAACTCCTCGCTGCGACAACGGCGATGCTCTCTTGGTAGATGCCGGTGTCGTAAAGCTCGCGGGGTGGGAGATAGGAGGCTCCCCAGTCGGAGGCGATGGTGGCGATGAGGATGATTTTGTTGGGGAAGCGGCGGCGGAGTTCGGTTTGGAGGAGGGAGTAGCTTTCGCCTTGGACGCCGAGCCAGAGGGCGTCGCCGAGGTGCCAGAGGACGACTTGGAGCGGATACGCATCGCCGCGCGGGAGTTGGTGGAGGCGATGGAGGAGGCGGGTTTTGCGTTCGGCCATGGCGCGGCAGTCGGCGGCGCGGGTTTCATCGCCAGCGGCGCGGGCGGCGGCTTCGTCGGCTTTGAATTGATCGAGTTCGGCCTGGGTTTGCTCGGCGGTGGGTTGGCCGGGGCGATAGCGCAGCGGTTCGTGCCAACGTTGGAGCTTCCAGGTGGCTTTTTCGGCGAGGTCGATGGTTTGATGCTTCCATGAGCCGAGCGTGGCACCGGAGACGACGGGGCCGGCATACACAAACGTCGTCCCGGCGGCGGGAAGGGCGGTGAGGGCCGATAAAGCGGCGTAACCGAGTTCGCGGCCGTTTCGATCTGCCACGGCGGTGTCGCCCACGAAGCCTTCGCGCGGACCGAGTTCGCCGCTGGCACCTTGGAGGAAGAGGCAGGGAGCGCCGGTGTCGCGTTCGACGAGCTCACGCATCGCGCCGATGTAGTCGGGGCTGATGAGCGTGTTTTCCCACGCGAGCGTGGTGGGATGGCAGGCGTAGTTCACGATGCTGGCGAGCATCTTGCCCGCATCATCGGTCACGCGGGCGACGATGACGGTGTCGTCCACCGGCACGCCGGGATTGTGACCGCAGACGAACTGCTTCCCATCCCAAAAATCGCGATGCGTCGCCAGCGAGCACCTGCCACGGCCATAGACGATGCCTGCCGGCTTCAGCGAGACGATGGCCTCGCGGATCAAAGCGCCCGCCTTCTCACCCATCGACTGCAAATACGGTGGAATCAGCTCCCCACCTAGCAACGAGGCACGATCCAGCCCCATCAAGCCCGCGCCGTGCGTGTGCGAGAAGACAACGAGAATCTCCTCCTTCGCCACACCGCCGATCTCCGCCGCTTGAGCGACAAGGTTCGCATGCTCAGTGGCTCCCATCACGCAATGATCGAGCGCGAGCAGGATCTGCCGTTCGCTGCCCCCCATCGGTGCAAAGACGGTCACGGTGGCCCGCAGCGGCCGATGCACACCCGTGGCCCGCTCATGCTTCGCCGCGCCCCACATGCGGTGGTAGATGTCGGCAGGGGGTGTGATGTCGCACCACTTCAAAGCGAAACGGCAGCGGCTTTGCGGCGTGGGGTCTTCGGTGCGGGATGGGGTCATCTGATGGGTAGAATGATGAAAGGTAAAATGATGGGGAGACGGAATTCCTTCAGAACATCATTTTACCCGTCATTATTTTACCATTCTGCCGCGTAGGTTTGCCATGAAGCCTTTCTTCATTGCTCTCCTGGCCGTTTCATCGCTCTCTGCTGATCCCATCGCCATCGGATCGCGGCGCGAGTTGTTCGTGGATGACTTCCTCATCGAAAAACTCAGCGGCAAGGCCGAGCAGCGCCTGCATCATCCGCAGCCGCAGGAGATCGCGATCACGCATGATTTGCCCTGGGAAGGCAGCGGCAGCGGCTATCACAGCATCTTCAAGGATGGCGACAAATACCGCATGTATTACAAAAGCTGGCAGCTCACCGTGACGCCGGACGGAAAGGTGAACACGGGCGAGCATCCGTTGTTCTGTTGCTATGCGGAAAGCGACGACGGCATCCACTGGCGCAAGCCGGAGCTGGGCCTCCATGAGTTCAACGGCTCCAAATCCAACAACATCGTCATCCCACATGCAAACATGGGAGATCTGAAGCCGGACGGCGGCCATCCGGCGGTCTTCAAGGATGACAATCCCGCCGCCACCCCTGACGCAAAATACAAGGCCATCGTGCGCTCGCGGGGCGCGAAGGGTCTGCTCGCGCTGAAGTCCGCCGACGGTCTGCGTTGGTCGCCAATGGCCGATGCGCCGGTGATCACGGATGGCGCGTTCGATTCGCAAAATCTCGCCTTCTGGGATGCGCACAGCGGCCAATACCGCGCTTACTGGCGCTACTTCACCGCCGGTGTGACCGATGAGAAGAACTGGAAGCCATCCGGTGATCGCGCCATCCGCACCGCGACATCGAAGGACTTCATCCATTGGGAGAATCACCACGATCTCAGTTACGTCGATTCACCCAGCGAGCAGCTCTACACGAACCAGGTGAAGCCCTACCACCGCGCACCGCACTTGCTGCTGGGTTTTCCCACGCGCTACATCGAGCGTGGCTGGTCCGAGAGCATGCGTGCCTTGCCAGAACGCGAGCACCGCGAGTGGCGCTCGAAAGCGAGCGACCGCTACGGCATGGTCGTCACCGAAGGTCTCTTCATGGCCAGCCGCGATGGCGTGACCTTCAAACGTTGGAACGAGGCCTTCCTGCCGCCCGGCATCGAGCGCCCCGGCACCTGGAACTACGGTCATCAATACATCGCCTGGCATCTGGTTGAGACCAAATCCGCGCTCGATGGCGCACCGAATGAACTCTCGCTCTATGCAGGCGAAAACTACTGGACCGGCACCAGCAGCGAACTGCGCCGCTACACGCTACGCCTCGACGGCTTCGTTTCCATTCATGCGCCGATGAACGGGGGCGAACTGATCACCAAGCCAATCACTTTCACCGGCAAAGCTCTCACGATGAACTTCGCCACTAGCGCCGCCGGTGACGTGAAGGTCGAAATCCAGGACGCGAACGGCAAGCCGATGCCCGGCTTCGCTTTGAACGACAGCGAGGAGCACTTCGGCGATTCGCTCGAACGCACCGTGGTGTGGAAAACCGGCAGCGATGTCAGCTCACTCGCCGGAAAGGCCGTGAAGCTGCGCTTCGTGCTCAAGGACGCGGATGTGTATGCGATCAAGTTCGACTAGGTGTTTGCCGGTGCGTTGCCATTGCAGTTGCGGCGCCCTTCGTGCCACGCATTTATTTCCGTCGCATGCCCACTCCCATCCGCGTCACCCTCTGGAACGAATTCGTACACGAGCGTCAGAACCCCGAAGTCGCCCAGATTTACCCGAAGGGCATCCATGGGGCGTTGGCAGAGGCTTTGGGCGTGCATGACGACCTCCTCATCCGCACGGCGACGCTCGATGAGCCGAAGCAGGGAGTGTCGCAGGCAATTCTGGATGAAACGGACGTTTTGCTGTGGTGGGGGCATGCGGCACATGACGCGGTGCTGGATGAAACGGTGACGCGGGTGCAGCAGCGCGTGCTGGCTGGCATGGGACTGATTGTTTTGCACTCGGGGCACTGGTCAAAAGTTTTCAAACGGCTCATGGGCACGAGCTGCGCGCTGTGCTGGCGCGAGGCGGGCGAGCGGGAGCGTGTGTGGGTGGTGAATCCGGGGCATCCCATCGCGGCGGGGCTGGGCGACTGCATCGAGATCGAGCACTCGGAGATGTATGGCGAGCCGTTTGGCATCCCGACACCGGACGAGCTGATCTTTGTGTCCTGGTTCCAAGGCGGCGAGGTCTTCCGCAGCGGCGCGACGTGGAAGCGCGGCAGCGGCCGTATCTTCTACTTCAGCCCCGGCCATGAGGTGTATCCGATTTACCATCACCCGGACGTGCAGCGCGTGATCGCCAACGGCATCCGCTGGGCGCGGCCACAAGGCGTGGCGGCGAACACGCCGCGTCATGTGCCGGTAGAGCAGGCGCGGGAGCAGATCGCTGTGCGCGGCGGCACGGTGCATGTGGAGGGCGGCAAGCTCTCGCAGTGAAGCTGCCGACGCCTATTTCATGAGTCTTTGTTATTCTCCGTCGGAGGTTCCTCGTCCTGAAGCTCAATGCCCATCTTGCGCGCCCGCTCTTTCCATAGGTTGCGGGCGTGGAGCTGGAGGTCGGCCACTTTGTCTTTCTCGTCCATGATCTCAAAGCCGAAAATGGTTTCGATGATGTCCTCGAAGCTGACAATACCGACGGTACCGCCGTATTCATCGACCACCATGATGATTTGGATGCGCTCTGAAATGAACCTTTGGAAAAGCACATCCACGGGCGTGCTCTCCGCGGCCACGGCGATCGGGCGCTTCACCTCCGCCAGCGTTGCTGCGCCATTGGTGTCCTTGAGATGTGCCAGGAGAACCTCGCCCCGGATGACGAAACCGGTGATCTCGTCGCGGTTCGCTTTGTAAACGGGGATGCGGCTGAAGGGCTTTTCCTCGATGATTTTGACAAAGTCTTTGAGCGTCGTGTCTTCGGGAAGGGCGAAGATCACCGGCCTCGGCGTCATGATGTCCCATGTCGTCATCGAGTGGAGCTGGATCAGATTTTGGACGAATTCGCTCTCGCGCTCCTTGAGCTGCCCGGACTCCGCGCCGAGGCGGGTGATCGCCAGCAGTTCCTCGCGGTGCATGTCGGGCACCACATGGCCTGCCGGCGTGATGAGGCGGGTGATCTGCCGGGAAAACCACACCAGCGGCGCGAGTCCGGTGATCATCACCGGCAGGATGGCGGCGGTCACGCCAGCCAGACCGACGGCATAGCGCGAGCCGAGCGTCTTGGGGATGATTTCTGTGAAAATCAGGATCGCCAGGGTGAGTCCGCCTGCGAAGATGGCCTCGCCCGTGTTTCCGAACACGCGGGCATACTGTGCGCCCGCGCCAGCCGCGCCCATGGTGTGCGCCACGGTGTTGAGGGTCAGGATCGCGGAAAGCGGGCGGTCGATGTCCGTCTTGTAGGCCTCCATGCGCGCGGCCCAGCCGAGGCCCTTTTGCTTCGCGCTGTTGATCGCGGAGGGAGTGATCGTCAGCAGGCTCGCCTCGAGAATCGAGCAGATAAAGGAAATGACGAGGGCGATGAGGATATAGACAACCAGGAGTGTCATGGGGGCAGTGGACCTAATGCGTTCGCAGGCCGATGGAAAGCCAAATCAGCGGCGGATCACCCGCGCTTCAGGAAGCGCGGCCATTTCTCCAACTCGATCACGGCGAAGGAGCCTGCTCCGTTCGCGGTGCGTAGAGAGACGGACAGCATGGAAGCCAGATCATGTTTCTTGAGCCCCTGATCCGGCGGGTGCGTGGGTCACTTCAGCTCCTTGATCCGCACGTTGCGATACCAGACGCGCAGCGCCTCGTCCTGGAAGGCGATGTGGCCGAGATTGGGGCGGTCGGCCATTTGGATGTCGTCGAGCGAGGCGTCGATGACCTGTTCGCCATTGAAGACAACCTTCACGCTGCGGCCTTGGACGGTGATCGTGTAGCGATTCCACTCGCCCGCAGGCTTCACCATGTTCTTCGAGGGACCGATGCCCTTCACAATGCCGCCGCAGTCGTGATGGCCGGGTTTTTCGAGGCCGTAGGTGTCGAGGATCTGCACTTCGAAGCCGCTTTTGACGTGATCCTTCAAATCACCGACGCGCATGAAGACGCCGCTGTTGCCCTTGGCATTGATCTTGAATTCGAGGTCGAGTGTGAAGTCCGCATACTGCTTCTCGGTGGAAAGGTAGGCGTCGTAGCGCTGCCAGCCCTTCTCGCCTTCACGCGGATGCAGCGAGACGCTGCCATCGGCCTCGACGAGCCAGTTCCCGGTCGTTTTCCAGCCGGAAAGGTCTTTGCCGTTGAACAGCGGGACGAATTCTGCGGCATCAGCGGCGGGATGAAGGTCTTCGGCGTGAAGGGAAAGCGCGAGGAGGAGGGGGAGGAAAGCGGAAAGTTTCATGGTGGGTCAGGCTCAAACGGCCTCTGGAGGCCGGATAAATCCCCGTTTGACACCGAGGGGAGTCTTTGGAACATATCAACGCATCCTGATGCGTTGATCTGTTCCATTTCAACCCAAACCTGAACCCACACGACACCTCATGTCCGACTACCTCGTCAAAGACATCTCCCTCGCCGAATTCGGCCGCAAAGAACTCGACATCGCCGAGAGCGAAATGCCCGGCCTCATGGCCACGCGCGAAAAATACGGCCCGCTCAAGCCCCTCAAAGGCGTGCGCATCACCGGCTCCCTGCACATGACCATCCAGACCGGCGTACTCATCGAGACGCTGAAGGAACTCGGTGCCGACGTGCGCTGGGCCTCCTGCAACATTTTTTCCACCCAGGACCACGCCGCCGCCGCCATCGCCGCCTCCGGCACGCCGGTCTTTGCCTGGAAGGGCGAGACGCTCGAAGAATACTGGGACTGCACCTGGAAGGCCATCATGTTCCCGAAGGACAAAGGCCCACAGCTCATCGTCGATGACGGTGGCGACGTGACCCTGC
>DNXB01000331.1 GCA_003506995.1 Verrucomicrobiales bacterium | reverse complement strand
CACGCTGCTGCGCTGCATCAACCGCATGAATGACCGTGTGCCAAGCGCCCGTGTCACGAAGGGCGAGGTGCTCGTCAAAGGCAAAAACATCCACGATGCCGATGTCGATCTCACCCAACTCCGCAAGCAGGTCGGCATGGTCTTCCAGAAGTCGNNATCTACGAGAACGTCGCCTACGGTCTGCGCATCCACGGCGAGAAGAACAAAAACGTGCTCGATGAGGCCGTCGAACGCTCGCTGCGCCATGCCGCGCTGTGGGAGGAGTTGAAGGACCGTCTAAGCGCCAACGCCCTCGCCCTCTCCGGCGGCCAGCAGCAGCGTTTGTGCATCGCCCGGGCCATCGCCACGGTGCCGGACGTGCTGCTGATGGACGAGCCCTGCTCCGCGCTCGATCCCATCTCGACGCTGAAGATCGAGGAGCTCATGCACCAGCTCGCCAGCGAGTTCACCGTCGTCATCGTCACGCACAACATGCAGCAGGCCGTGCGCGTGTCCGATTACACCGCCTTCCTCCACCTCGGCAAGCTTGTCGAATTTGCCCCCACGGAAGAACTCTTCACCAATCCCCGCGAAAAGCTCACCGAGGCCTACTTGCGCGGCACTTTCAGTTAACCCCCGCTCTGAACTGAGCACTAAGCACTGAGCACTTTTGCCCGCCACACCCACCAGCACCGAACTCGCTGAATCGCCGCTCATCCAGGTGGAGAAGTTCAACTATGCCTATGGCGACCACCAGGTGCTCTTCGATGTCGATTTGAACATGCACAGCAAAGACGTGATGGCGCTCATCGGCCCGTCCGGCTGCGGCAAAAGCACGCTCATTCGCTCCATCAACCGCATCAACGACTTGGTCGAGTCCGCCCGCGTCGTCAGCGGCAGCATCAAGATCGACGGCGTCGATTTGTACGCGCCCAACGTCGATGTCATCAACTTGCGCCGCAACGTGGGCATGGTGTTCCAGAAGTACAATCCCTTTCCGCGCTCCATCTTTGAAAACGCCGTCTATGGCCTGCGTGTCGCCGGCATCAAGGACCGCCACGACCTCGAAGAAGCCGCCGAACGCAGCCTCAAATCCGCCGCGCTGTGGGATGAGGTCAAAGACCGCCTCCATGAGATGGCTACCGGCCTCTCCGGCGGCCAGCAACAGCGTTTGTGCATCGCCCGCGCCATTGCCTTGCAGCCGCGCATCCTGTTGATGGACGAGCCCTGCGCCGCGCTCGATCCCATCGCCACCGCGCGCATTGAGGAGTTGATCCTGCAACTGCGCGGCCAGTACACCTTCGTCATTGTCACGCACAACATGGAGCAGGCCAAGCGCATCGCCGACCGCACCGCGTTCTTTTACAAAGGCAAGCTGATCGAGGAAGATGAGACGATGACCATCTTCAACCGCCCGAACGATCCTCTGACCGAATCCTACATCACGGGTCGGCTGGCGTGAGTTCTTTGTTCGCGTGGTTGCAATGCGGAGGCCACGTCTCAATTTGAGCCATGCCTCAGCGCCAAAGACTGCTCATCGACGTCGGCAACGGCCGGACCAAGTTCGGCCTCGCCACCAGCGAGACCATCCTCGAACGCCGTGAGCATGCCACGCGCGAGCTTTCGCCGGACGCTGTGCGCGAAGTCACTCGTGGCTGGGCATTCGACGGAGCCGTGATTTGCAGCGTCGTGCCGAAGGCCGTGCCCGCCTTTCGTGAGGTGTTTGGCGAGAAACTCATCGAACTGTGCCACGACACAAACATGGGGGTCGGCATTCGTTACCCGAAGCCCGAAAGCATCGGCCCCGACCGCCTCGCCAACGCCGTCGCGCTGGCGCACATGCACGGTGCTCCCGGCATCGTCATCGACTTCGGCACCGCCGTCACTTTCGACATCCTGAGCGCGGACAAGTTCTACATCGGCGGCGTCATCGCCCCTGGGCTGCGTTTGATGACGGATTACCTCCACGAGCGCACCGCCTTGCTGCCGCGTGTCGATTTACACGAGCCCGTCAGCGTCATCGGCCAGTCCACCGAGGCCGCGATCCTCGCTGGAGCTGCCTTTGGCTATCGAGGCATGGTGAAGGGCATCCTGGAGGCGCTGAAGAAGGAACTCGGCAGCAATGACGCCCACATCGTCGCCACCGGTGGAGATGCAGAGTGGATCATATCGGGCATGGGCGAAAGCATTGCAGTGGACCCCGATTTGACCTTGCACGGACTGCGCATCGTCGGGAACCTGCATACTTGACGTGGCGCCCAAACTTGGATTGGATCGGCGAATGCACGAGGATCCGCCACCAATCCCCGGACAGCCCGTCAGAGGAGGTTCACCTTCCATCGTCCCATGGCTGGAGGTTGCATCTCCGCTTCTTGTCCTGCCGTTGGCAGAATATTTCACTGTGGGTCCGACTGGCACACGGCTTTTGGTGATGCTGCCGGGGCTGATTGTGCTGCCAGCCCTTGTGGCGTTCATCTTTGTCCTCGTTGGACCTTTTTTCCTTCTCTCACCTCGGCTCCGCCCAAAGACGCTGCGCCGTTGGGGGCTGTGCCTGATCTTCGTGGCGTCCACTATCGCAGGGCTCCGCATGGTTAGGGAAATCCGGAACGATGCCTTTCAGAAGCTGGCGCAACGCAGCAGCGATCTTGTGGCGGCGATCCAACATTATGAAAACGCCAAAGGTGCGCCACCACCGAGCTTGGATGCGCTCGTCCCCGAGTTTCTGAAGGCAGTCCCCGGCACAGGCATGGCGGCGTATCCGACCTATCGTTACCGCATCGGAGACGATGCCAGGCGTTTTGCCCAAAACCCATGGGTGCTCTGGGTGTCCACTCCAAGCGGAGGAGTTAACTTCGATGAATTCATGTATTTCCCTCTTCAGAACTACCCGCAAAGAGGATATGGCGGTTCGTTGCAACGAATCGGTGATTGGGCGTACCTGCACGAGTAGCAGTTCCACGCCTGGTTCCCACATCAGCCCCGATTTGACCTTGCACGGACTGCGTTTGGTGGGCAATCTCGCCGCCGCTTCGGGCGGAATGACAAAACCCGCATGACGAATGGTCTGGCATCATTCGACATTCCGCATTCGACATTCCGCATTCGTCATTCCGCATTCGTCATTTTCCACCTCATGTCTGACTCCGCAAAAACCTCCATCGGCATCGACTTCGGCGGCACCTCCGTGAAACTCGGTGTGTGCCGGGGCGATGAACTCCTCGTCACCGACGAACCCATCCCCACCGCGAATTTCCACGGCCCGGCTGCGCTCATCGGCGAGATGGCCGCCCGCATCGCGAAGCTGCAACAGACCTACCCGGACATCTGCGCCATCGGCGTCGGCGTTCCCGGCCTCGTCGATTTCGATCACGGCTTCGTGCATGAGCTGACGAACGTCCCCGGCTGGAAGCATGTGCCGCTCAAAGCCATCCTCGGTGAAAAAACCGGCCTGCCCGTGCTCGTCGAGAACGACGCGAACGCGATGGCCTACGCCGAGTTTCGCTACGGAGCCGCGCGCGGCCTGAAAAACGTCATCGGCCTCACCATGGGCACCGGCATCGGCGGCGGACTCGTGTTGGACGGCAAGATGTTCCGTGGCAGCGGCTTCGTGGCGGGCGAGATCGGCCAGATGAGCATTCATTTCGACGGCAAACCCGGCCACTACGGCAATCTGGGCGCGTTGGAGAAATACACCGGCAACCAGCAGATCGCCGAGCACGCCGTGCAACGTTACGCCGAGGCCGGGATCGACAAGGAAGTCGCCGATTGCACGCCGAAGAAGATCGCCGATGCCGCGCAGGCCGGCGACGACATCGCACGTCAGATCTGGGGCGAGGTGGCTGACTGGCTCGGCACCGCGATCTCCAGCATCGCTTGGCTGTTGAATCCCGATGCCTTCGTCATCGGCGGCGGCGTCGCTCAGGCAGGAGATCTGATCTTCACGCCGCTCAAGAACAAGGTGCAGAGCATGCTCAGCACCGTCGTGTGGGAACGCCTGCAAATCCTGCCCGCCCGCTTCAGCAACGAAGCCGGCATCATCGGCAACGCGGCGCTCGCGGCGGATGCGGTGTAAACTGACGTAGGACGAGTGTGGCGTAAGCCCGCCCGTCTATTTGCGTTCACGAAGAACGTCCAAACCGTCGGGCGGTGCTGCGAAGTCAGCCATGAAGCTGACAAAAGTCCTCGGCGCAGCACATACCCAACCTACGGTCACTTCTTCTTCGGCTCCCAGTCCTGGGCCTTGATGATGGCCTCCAGCTCCTGCTTTGCGGCAGGCTCCTCGGCAAGAATCTTGAACTGCGCGAGATAGCGCAGCGCCTTCGCCACCTGCAGGATCTCGCCCTTCTTGGATTCAAGCTGATCAGCGGGCACCGCTTTCATCGCGGCGGCAAAATCGTTCACGGCGGCGAGCGCGAACTCCTTCGCCTCGGCATTTTCGGCGTAGCAGAGGGATTCAAACAAGCGGAGCATTTTCGCATTGCCTTCGAGCTTCGCGGCGTCCCCGCGGATGCTCTTGGCGATCTCGGCACGCTTCGCGGCGGTGGCTTCCTCGCTCATGCGGCTGTATTCGCCGCCATCGACGAAACGTTTCGGCAGCGGGCGATACCAGATGTTGCGGAAGCGCACCGGATTGCCGTGGTCCTGGATCTTGAGCGGGCCTTTTTCAGGGAATGCCTTCGGCTTGGAACGCGCCTTGTGACCGCCGCCGCCTTCGAGCGGTGTGTGGTCCTGCGTGAGCACTCCATTGACGAACACCGTGATGTAACCGGGATCAATTTCCTTCCCGTCCTTGAAGATCGGGCGGCGGAAGACGATGTCGTAGCTCTGCCACTCGCCGGGATCATTCAGCGGATTCACCAGCGGTGGATTGATGCCGTAGATCGACGACGCGAAGCCGTCCGGGTAGGTGGGGTTGTTGTAATTGTCGAGCACCTGCACCTCGACCGAGCCCATGAGGAAGACGCCGCTGTTGCCGCGGCCCTGGCTGCTGCCCTCGACCTTGCTCGGCGCGCTCCACTCGATGTGAAGCTGGCAGTCGGCGAATTCCTCCTTGGTGCGGATGTAGCCGCTGCCGGGCACGCATTGCAGCACGCCGTCCTTGACCTCCCACTTCGTGGGTTCGCCGTTTTTGTCCGAGATCCATTTCTCAATCTCCTCCGGCTTGCCGCTGAAGAGCACGACCGCGTCAGACGGCGCGGAGGTGGCGGTGCCGGGCTCCACACGCGGCGGCTGCGGCCGGTTCATGTCATGAATCGCCCACGGATGCGTCGCGTCAGGTGGATCGCCATAAAAACCGCCTTCAGCGAATGCGGCGGTGGTGAGCATGGTAAAGATGAAGGTTGGCAGCGTGGGTCGATTCATGGCGGATGAGGTTTAGGCGGGTTGCAGCGGCGGGCAATGGCGATTCACGGAATCAGCAGCGCCAAAGGCGCGTTCCTCCTCAGCCCACGGGCGCAGCCCTGGGAACCACGAAGCATGATACGATGCCTGTTGGGTGGAGCCCTGAAAGGGCGGGACTCGACTCTGGGTGGGTTTTTTTGGACACGGTGTCGAGTATCGCCCTTTCAGGGCTTGCCCTCGTGTGTGCGGTGGGGCCACGCATGGAAACCCAGGATTGCATCCTGGGCTGAGGAGGGGCGCGCCTTTGGCGCTGATCGAATGCAGGGCATGAGCGTTGGGTTGCTCAATCCCACACATAACGTTCGTCCCACTCGATCTCGTAGCGCTTCAACAATGTGCGGAACTCGTCCTGAAACGTGGTGACGCGATGGTGCGACTCCTGGGTCTGGATGTATTTGATGACGCGGGTTTTCTGCGAACTGGCGACGGAGAACGTGCCGTAACCGGCCTGCCACCAGAAGGCGGCGCCGAGTTGCTGCTTCATCCACTGGCTGGAGCTGGTTTTCATCTCCTTGATGGCGTCGGCGAGGGTGACGGTGCGTGAAAGCGCGAACAACGCGTGGATGTGATCGGCGGTGCCGCCGACCTGGAGCGATGGGCAGCCGGTTTCGTTGAGCACCGTAGCGAGATAGGCGTGGAGGCGCGGACGCATCGCAGGCGGGATCATGGGTTCGCGGTTCTTGGTGCTGAAGACCGCGTGAACGAGCACCTGGGAGAGAGACTGCGGCATGGCGACGGTGATTGGGTTGTGCGGAATGATGACGGAAGCGTGGCGTCGAGTCACGCCCTTTCAGGGCTCTCCGTTTTGAGGGTGGCGGGTGGGTGGTGCGCAAACCCAGGATTTCATCCTGGGCTGAGGAGGAACGCGCCTTTGGCGCTGGATGCCGATGGTTTTCGCATGCGCGTGCCGTGAAACCGCTTGGACATGCTGAAGTGCGAATCACCAACATACACCTCGCCCAAACCTTCCGGTTGCTGGTGCCCGGAGTGTTCAATGGGCAGGGCATCCATTTCTCAGCACCTCAACCACTCGTCCCGATGCTCGGCGACGAACGCGTCATCGTTAAGGTGCGGGTAGGCTTGATACACGCGGTCGATCTCGGCCAACTGGCCGGGGCTGAGGGTTTCGTGCTCGTCGAGGCACCAGAGACCCTCCAGAAGGCCCTGGCGACGCAAAACTTCATGCAAACCGGCGATGCAGCCGCGAAACGCGTTCGCGGCGTCGAAGAAGGCCGCGTTGCTGTCGGTGACTTCGATGCCGAGGCGCAGCAGATCGGGCGTGGCGTCGGCGTTCCGGCATTGATCGAGCAACTCGACCGCGCGACGCGTCCAGACCGACCAGTGGCCGAGCAGTCCGCCAACGATGCGGCGCTCCTGGCCGCCGAAACGAAACGGCGTCACGAAATCGGCCACGATGCTGTCGTCGTTGCCGGTGTAGAGCGCGATGTCATCCCGCCCGGCCTCGATCACGGCGCGCACGACATCGAGCGTCTGGTAGCGGTTGAACGGCGCGATCTTGATGGCGACGACGTTGTCGATCTCAGCGAAGCGACGCCAGAACGCCTGTTTAAGCACTCGCCCGCCGACACTGGGTTGCAGGTAAAAGCCAACGACAGGAATGATTTCCGCCACAGCACGGCAATGGGCGATCAATTCATCCTCCGAGGCATCGCGTAGCGCCCCGAGGCTGAGCAAACCGGCGTGGTAGCCAAGTTCGTTCAGCAAAGCTGCCTCGACGACGGCCTGTTTCGTCGCGCCGCAGATGCCGCCGATGCGCACGAGTGGATTCGCGGCGCGATCCATCTCCTCCCGCGCCAGTTCGAGCACGGGCTTGAACAAACCGACCTGCGGATCGCGGATGGCAAACTGCGTGGTGTGAACGCCGACGGCCAAGCCGCCGACTCCAGCGGCAATGTAGTAGCGTGATAGCGCCCGTTGCTGCCGCTCGTCGAGCTTGCGATTGGAGTCGAGCGCCAGCGGATGCGCGGGGATGGCGAGTCCGCGTTGCAGGTGCGGACGAAAGTCGAAGTTGTTCATGGAAAGTTGCTTCGCATGATGACCGCTAAACCTTTCAAACCAACCCCTTATGCTCCGCCATCTGCTGCTTTTGCTCTCAGTCGTGTCACTTCAGGCCGCGGAGGAGTTTCCGCTCGCGCCCGCTCAGGAATGCCGTCCGCGCACTGGGCTGCCGAACTTCTTGGCCAAGGCGAACACAGCGGGCGCGGAGATCAAGATCGGCTATCTCGGTGGCTCGATCACGGCGCAGAACGGCTGGAGGCCCAAAACGCTGGCGCATTTTCAAAAGACCTGGCCGCAGGCGAAGTTCAGCGAGATCAACGCGGCCATCGGCGGCACGGGCTCGGATCTCGGAGTGTTTCGCCTGAAGCAGGATGTGCTGGATCAGAAACCAGACCTCATGTTTGTCGAATTCGCGGTGAATGACGGCGGCGCGTCGCCCCAGCAGATCTTCCGCTGCATGGAGGGCATCGTGCGCCAGACGTGGAAGACGCTGCCGGAGTGCGACATCTGCTTTGTCTATACACTGACCGAGGCGCTGGCTCCAGCGATGCTGGAGGGCAAGTTCCAGCGCTCGGCGAGCGCGATGGAGAAGATCGCCGACCACTACGGCATCCCGACGATTCACATGGCGATGGAAGTCGCCAAGCTGGCGAAGGAAGGGAAGCTCGCGTGGAAAGCGAAGCTGCCGAATACGGATGAGGAGATGAAGGCGCTGGGAGACAAATTCGTCTTCGCGCCAGACAGCGTGCATCCGCACGTCGAAACCGGTCACGAATTGTACCTGCAGGCCATCGTGCGCTCGCTGGAACCGATCAAGGCGGCAACGAAAGCGCCGACCGCGCATGTTTTGGACGCGCCGTTCATTGCCACGAATTACGAGCAGGCCAAGCTGCTGCCGATCACGGTCGCGACGCTGTCGAGCGGCTTCATGCTGCTCGATCCGAAGACAGATGACTTCGGCAAACGCTGGGCGAACCGCATGACGACGCTGCACAAGGGCGCCAAGCCGGGTGACACGATCACGTTTCAGTTCAAGGGCACGCGTTGCTCGATTTACGACCTCGTTGGACCCGATGGCGGTCAGGTGAGCGTGACGTTGGATGATCAGCCGGTGAAGGTCGTGCCGCGTTTTGACGCCTACTGCACCTACCACCGGCTGAGCGCGCTCATGATCGGCATAGACCTGGAGGACAAGGTCCACACGGTGAAGATCGAGATTCATCCCGAGCAGCCGGACAAAGCGGCGATCCTGGCGAAGAACGGCAACAAGATCGACAAGCCGGAGCGTTTCGACGCCACCGCGTTTTATCCCGGCGCGATCCTGCTGGTGGGCGACGTGGTGCGGTGAAGGGGTGTTAAGGGGTGATTAAAGACTGATTCATTACCCAAATGAGGGAGGGAGACGCATGATGGTAATTAACAAATGCTTTCCTCATGAGTGTCGATTCCACCCGCATCGAACAACTCTTCCAAGAGTCGCTCAAGCATGCCCATCACCTGGAGCGTCATCGCTTCCTGTCGAAGGCATGTGGTGACGACGCGGGCCTCTGGAACGCGGTGTGGGACCGCCTGAGGACTCATTTCAGCGCTGACACCGGCCGCTTAAAGGCCGCTCCGGCGGCCAGTTTGGATGAGGAAAAGCCGGGCGATGTGCTGGAAGGCTGTCATCTGCTCCAGATCGTGGGCGAAGGCGTGTCCACCGTGGTGTGGATGGCGGAACGCGGGGCTCAGGTGACGAAGTGTGTGGCGGTGAAGATCGCGAACACCCCCGCGAACGATTTTCTGCTGCGTTATTCAGCGCTGCAGCCTGCGCTCACCTCGCTGGACCATCCGGGCATCGCCAAAATCCATGCCAGCGGCATGACCAACTGCGGCAAGCCCTTCATCATCTCCGAACTGGCCTCCGGCCTGCCGGTCACACGCTTTTGTGATGATCAAAAACTGCCGCTGCGGGCGCGGGTGCGGCTGTTTCTTCAGGTGTGCGAGGCGGTGCATCACGCGCATCAGAAAGGCGTGGCGCATGGCAGCCTCAAGCCAGGGAACGTGCTGGTGCATTGGAATGGCGAGGGCCGGCCGGTCTTCAAGATCACGGACTTCGGCTTCGCACACGCGATGGGCCCGATTTTGCTCGGCCCGGAGGGCACGCCACGCACGCCCGTCGCTTACCTGCCGCCGGAGCAGGCGGGTGGCGGCAAGATCAACGCCAAGGGAGACATTCACGCGCTGGGTGCCTTGCTTTTTGAACTGCTCACCGGACGTCAGCCCATCACCCTGCCACGTCAGGCGTCCAATCTGGACGACCTGCGACATCTGGTGCGCGATGCGATGCCGGCGTATGCCTCCATCAGCCTCAAGTCCCTCTCCACGGCCCAGGTCACGGGGATCGCGCTGAGCCGTCGCCTGGATCCCTCGAAGCTGATGCTGCTGGCGGAGCAGTATTTTGACGGCGTGTTGCTGCGGGCGATGCATAAGCAACCTCACGCACGACAAGAGAATGTGGTGACGCTGGCGGACTCGTTGCATCGCTACATGCAGGCTGCCGAGGAGGAGGAGACGATGGTGCCGCACGCTGGCTCGGCGGTTGGAAACTTCGTCAGCCGCAACCGTGGCCTGTTCGCCACGGCGGCGGTGCTGGTGCTGAGCCTGTGCGGGGCGCTGATGCTGACCGGCTGGCTGCTGGTGCGTGAAAAACTGCCGGAGCACACCGCCAAAGCCCGGCAGAAATCTGAAACGCAGTCCCTGACCGCCAAATTCCTGGAGGAGATGTTTGCCAGCCTGACGCCGGAGAGCCTGAAGGACCGCGACACCACCCTGCTCAAGGAGATGCTGGACGGGGCGTCAGGCAAACTGGACACGTTGAGGCATCATCCCGAGGCCGGGGCCAGGATGCAGGAGACTCTTGGTCTGACGTATCTGGCGATGTCAGAAAAAGCCTCGGCGCAGAAGCAGCTCCATGGCGCGCTGGAAAAGCGCCAGCAGGTGTTGGGCGGCGATCACCCGGACACGCTGCGCTCCATGCGGCAGCTCGCGGTGGTGTTCAAAGAGCAGGGAAGGCACGCTGAGGCCGAGTCTCTGCTGCGGCAGACTTTGGAGAAGCAGCAGCGCGTGCTCGGGCCGGAACATCCGGACACCTTTATCACGATCACCGTGCTGGCCGCCGTGTGCGAGGCGCAGGACCGGCCGTGGGATTCGGAGATGATGCTCATGCAGTTGTGGAAGCTGCAAAAACGCGTGTTCGGCCCCGATCATCTCGAAACTCTGGCCACCATTGGCAACATCGGCGCCTTGCTCAGCCGGCAGGGACGTCATGCGGAGGCCGTCGAAATGCGTCACGAGCATCTGAACGCCGCCCGGCGTGTGCATGGAGCCCGCCATCCGCAAACCGTGGTCTCCATGACGATCACTGCGGAGGCTCACGAGGCCGGTGGCCAGCCCTCGGAGGCTGAGAAGCTCTATGTCGGCGCCATGGAGATCCTCAGGAAGACGCTCGGGCCGGAACATCCGCAAACGCTGGCGCAGATGGACAAGGTCGCGCGGATGCAGCGCCGCCTTGGGCGGTATGACGAGGCTTTGAAGCTGCAGCACGAGAGCCTGGACACCAAGCGGCGCGTGTTTGGAGCACAGCATCCCGAGACACTGCTGACGATGCGTGGCCTGGCCGAGACCTTCGAGGAAGACGGGCAGAAATCCGCCGCCGAGGCCGTGCATCTCGAAGTGCTGGAGATCCTGAAAAACCTGCACGGGCCCGCCCACACGGACACACTGGAGCAGACTGAGACCGTGGCGGAATCCTTCGAGCACCATGGCAAGCACGCGCAGGCGGTGGAGCTGCGTCAGCGTGTGCTGGAGATCAACGCGCGCTCCCTGGGCCGCAGCCATCCGCAGACCTTGCAGGCCATGCGGCGACTGGCGCGCTCCCACGACGCCGCAGGCCAGCGCACCGAGGCGGAGGCCCTGCATGTCGAGGCGTTTGAAGCCATGAAAAATGCCTATGGTGCGGGTGATCCTGACACCCTGGAGCAGATGCGCGCCCTGGCGCTCATGCAGAGCAGCCATGACCGGCACGCCGAGGCGGAAAAGCTCTGCCGCGAGATGCTGCAGATCCAGCAGCGCACGCTCGGAATCGATCACCCAGACACGCTCCGCACGCTGCACACCCTCGCGGAAACTTTGCAGCAACAGGGCCGCCTGCCCGATGCGGAGGCCCTCCTGCAGGAAATTCTCAAGCGGGAGCGGGCGCGTTCCAAACTGGTGCCGCCAAGCCTCGCGGATGCGGCGGATCACCTGGGCCAGTTCTGGCTGGGAACAGGCCGGCCGGCCGACGCCGAACCTTTGCTGCGCGAGTGCCTGGCCCTGCGCCTCAAGCATCTGCCGGATGACTGGCGGCGCTTCAGCGCGGAAAGCCTGCTGGGCGGCGCTTTGCTGGCACAGAAAAAGCCGCTTGAGGCCGGGCCGCTGCTGCGCTCCGGCCATGACGGCCTGCAACAGCGTCTGGGCACCATTCCCGGCGAGGAACGGCATCACCTGCGCGATGCCATTGAACGCATGGCGCAGTATGTCGAGACGACCGAGGGTGCCGCGGCCGCCGCGGCATGGAAACGCAAGCTCGTGGAGTTTGACCAGGCCGGCCATCTCGCCGGACGCTGAGAAAGCACACGTTCTACTTCTTCTTTTTCTTTGGGAATGCAAGGATCACAGCAGCTCCCTCACAATCCCGTCATTTTCTCAATTCAAGAAACCCACGAATCGATCTCGGGTCACGCCGCATGTCGAGCACGGCCACCACAGTGGTCACTTTCGGCTCAATCGCATAGTAGATGCCAAAGCAAGAACTCCACCGGCTGACTTTTCATCGCTTCGCGAGCCTGTTTTCAAGTTCCTTCAGGGTGAGCCGCTTCGTCTTTCCGGCGTGATAATCCTGCCAACGCTGATCCAACGTCTCCTGATGCCACTGCGGCACTCGCGTCTCATCACCGATCCCGGACATCCAAAGCTCATCGGCCAGCTTCATCCGCCGCGCTTTCGGCAAGCGAGCAAGCTCGGGGAAGTCTGCCAGATTTGTATTTGGCATTGGATGAAGTGTTTTTGGCATGGTGGAGAATAATCTCATGGCCGGACCACAGCAAGCTGTGACAGTCTTTATTTCTTGGCTGGCAACACCTTGATGATCATTTTCCGTTCGTTCTCGGGCACAATGGGAGCCATCAGCTTTACACAAGTCATCACGGCATCCGTTACCTGTTCAATGGTGAAAGGATAACCCTCAGGCTTTTTCGCCGACGAGGCATCGATCGTGATGGTCATATGAAAAATATCTTTCACTTGGGCATCTTCGAATGACACACCAATGCCGTATTGCGAAGCGATATTGATGTCAGGGGCTGTGCTCCTACTTGAAGTGTTAGGCGGAATAAAAGAGTGGCAAATTGCTCCGTAGATTGCCTCATTTGAGTCCGATGCGTTCATCACTGGAACATCCAAGATCTGGATTTGCGTGTCCGAATCCGATCCATGCAGATAAATCGGCATCTTCACCATCAGCAGGCCGAGCGAAGTACCGTGAGCCGGGAGAACCAAGAACGTGAAGGCGAGAAGAATGGCTTTCATGTTTTGCATTATTCAGATGGGAGAATCTGAATCAAGTGCTGTCACAAAAACCGTGCCGTCCGGCTCGCCTTGCACTTCTTTACCTGCTCGGGCGTTCTTGTCGTCACGATGCGTCCACCTTCGGCTCAAGCAGTGGCCCGCCTGTCTGCCGGAGGCATCTCCGAAGTTACCAGCCGCGTGCGAGCGGCGAAGGCGGCTTGATCTTGCCAGTCTTATCGTCCCGCCAGCATTGATCGAGTATCTTCTGGATCTTGGTTTTTCCGCGACTCATCGTGCGGGCGATTTTTTCGGAGCTTTTGCCGACTTGGCAGGCTTTCGGACGATGATCTTTTTGTAGTTGGGCAGAATCTCGGGTTCCATCAGCGTTACACATTTCTCCACGGCATCCCCCACTTCCTCAACGCTGTAGGGCCAGTCTTTCGGCTGTTTGGCTGACGAAGCGTCGATAGTGATCCGGAGTGTTTGGTTGTTGGGGGACATCTCGACTGAGATGGAGATTCCGTAAATGGAAGCGCTGTTCACGTTATAGGGCTTCACCCAGTACACCGTGCTTGGAGGGTTGTACTCTCGACAAATCAGGCCAAAGTGCATTTCATCCGCTCCATGTGCTACCACCATAGGCACGTCCATGATAACGATTGGCGGATACTCGGCAGTTTCCGACAACAAGCACACCGGCATCTTCACGAGCAGGAAAGAGGTGGTGGAAGCCTCAATCCAAGACGTCGGCAGCAGGAGCAGAAGCAGCATGGCTTTCATGAGAGCAAATTCATGAGTTTCCATACGATATGCAAGCCTGAATCCACAATGAGCTGCATCACAAAAACCGCGCCGTCCGGCTCTTCTTGCACTTCTTCACCTGCTCGGGCGTTCCTGCGGCGACGACGCGGCCACCTTCGGCTCCGGCCTCGGGGCCGATGTCGATGAGGTAGTCGGCTTCGGCATAGACGTCGGGGTGATGCTCAATGACGACGACGGTGTGGCCTTCATCGACGAGGCGATGGAGCACGTCGATGAGCTTGGCGACGTCTTGGATGTGCAGGCCGATGGTGGGCTCCTCAATGAGGTAGAGATTGCGCTTCCCGGCCTTGGTGATGCCTTTGAGCTGCTCTTTGATCGTGCGGCCGTCGCCGCTGCGCAGCTCGGTGACGAGCTTGATGCGCTGTGCCTCGCCGCCACTGAGCGTGGGGCTGGGCTGACCGAGTTGGAGATAGCCCAGGCCGGTGTCGGCGAGCAGTTTGAGTGGTCGCGCGATCTTTTGCACGGGCGCGAAGAACTCCGCCGCCTCGGTGATGCTCATGCGCAGCACCTCGCCGATGTGTTTGCCGTTGTATTCGACTTCGAGCGTCGCGGCGTTGAAGCGAAGGCCGTTGCAGGTCTCGCAATGCACGCGTGTGGTCGGCAGGAAGGCCATCTCGACTTTGATCTCGCCGTTGCCGCCGCAGATCTCGCAGCGTCCTCCTTCGGTATTGAAGGAGAAGCGGCCCGACGAGTAGCCACGCGTTCTGGCGAGCGGAACCTGCGCGAAAAGCTTCCGAATGTCATCCCAGATGCCCACATACGTCGCCGGACACGAGCGGCTGGTCTTCCCAATCGGCGATTGATCGACCTCATGCACCGTCTGCAGATTTTCAAAGCCCGTGATGCTCTTCCAAGCGTGAACGATCTTGGCCTTCGACTTGCTAATCTTCTCGCGCACCGCTGGCGACAGGGCTCCATGCATCAGCGAACTCTTGCCGCTGCCGCTCACGCCCGTGAGCACGGTCAAACGACCGAGCGGGATCGCCACATCGACGTTTTTGAGATTGTTCGCCGTCGCGCCGGTCACACGCAGCCAGCCGTCCTTCGATTTCAGCGCAGGCAAGGCCCGTCGCTCGCCGCGTGAGGGATGCTTGAGCGGTTTGTTCAGACTCTGGCCCGTCACGCTCTTTTTGTTCTTCAGCAGATGCGCCAGCGTGCCTTGAGCGATGACTTCGCCGCCGAATTTGCCCGCGCCCGGCCCGAGATCGAGAATCGTGTCCGCGCGCCGCATCGTTTCGTCATCGTGTTCGACGACGAGCAACGAGTTGCCCTTGTCCCGCAGCGCGGAGAGCGTGTCGAGCAGCTTCTCGTTGTCGCGCGGATGCAGGCCAATGGTTGGTTCATCAAGCACATACAACACACCGCGCAGATTGCTGCCGAGCTGTGCCGACAACCGAATGCGCTGTGCCTCGCCGCCGCTGAGCGTGTCCGCGCTGCGATTGAGCTGGAGATAACCGAGGCCCACCTCCTGCATGAATTTGAGCCGCTGCTCGATCTCCTTCACAATGTCGCGTGCGATGATCGCCTCGGTTCCAGCAAACTTCAGTTTGCCCATCAGCTTGCCTGCATCGCCCGCCGTGAGCGAGGTAAAGTCCTGAATCGTGCTGCCTTGAAGCTGAACTGCACGACCGATCTCGTTGATGCGGCTGCCGTGGCAGCTCGTGCAGGTCTGGCGCGGCGCGTCTTCCTCGTCTTCGCTGTTGAAACGACGTTCTTCCTCCATCTCGGCCTCCAGTACCGACACATCGGGCTGGCGATCACTCAGATCGAGTTTGCGACCGACGACGCCAAAGCCGCGGCAGTCTTTGCACCAGCCATGCGGGCTGTTGAAGCTGAAAAGACGCGGATCAAGCTCCTCAAACGACAAACCGCACGAAGGACAGCTCATCTCTGTGCTCAGAACCGATGTCGATTTGTCTGCCAGACGCAGCTTGATCGTGCCCTTGCCCATTTTGATCGCCGCTTCGACGAGCGGACGCAATTTCTCATCCGAATCGGCCTTCGTGACCTTTGCGATCACCGCATCAATGTTGTGCTCCTTGAAGCGTTCCAGCCGTTGGAAGCCCAGCGTTTCGCGAAATTCGCCATCGACGAGCAGCGTCTCGATACCATGCCGCTGCGCATGATCCGCCACCTCGTTGTGGAAACCTTTGCGCGCTTTGATCAGCGGTGCCAGCAGATGCAGCGGCCCTTTGGTCGCTTGCTTCATCACCGCATTCAAAATGGACTGCACGCTCTGCTTCTTCACCGGCACGGCGCACTTCGGGCAATACTGCGTGCCCAGCTTTGCAAACAGCAGGCGCAGGAAGTGATACGACTCCGTCACCGTCGCCACCGTCGATTTTCCACCGCCACGCGAGATGCGCTGCTCGATGGCGACCGTCGGCGGCACGCCCGTGATCAGATCGACCTCCGGCTTCTCCATCTGCTCCACAAACGTCCGCGCATACACCGACATGCTGTCCAGGAAGCGCCGCTGTCCTTCCGCAAAGATCAAATCAAACGCCAACGATGACTTGCCCGAGCCGCTCAGGCCCGTGACGACGACGAATTCATCACGCGGGATGTCGAGCGAGATGTTTTTCAGGTTGTGTTCACGAGCACCGCGAATGGAGATCGTGTTCTTCGTAGCTCGACTCTCCAGAGTCGAGACGCGTGCCTTGGGACGTTCGAACTCGACTTTGGAAAGTCGAGCTACT
>DNXB01000207.1 GCA_003506995.1 Verrucomicrobiales bacterium | reverse complement strand
GGTCGATGCGGTAGGTGTCCTTTTCCTCGAAGGTCTCGGCCACGACGGCATTCAAACCACGCGCGGTGGCGAGATCCTTGCCGAAAGGCTTCTCGCAAACGACCCGCGCCCACTTGCCGCCCACGCCCTCGCTGAGTCCAGCGGCGCGGATCATCTCCAGGATGGGTTTGAAGGCCTCAGGAGCCGAGGCGAGGTAAAACAGGCGGTTGGCAGGCGCGCCACGCTCCTGATCGAATTTGTCCAGCAGCAGCTTGAGCTGCACATAACCGGCGGGGTCTTCGAACTCGCTGCGGTGGTAATGGATGCACTGCGCGAAGCTGCCCCACAGCTCGTCACTGTGGCCCTGGCGGCTGTTTTTGCGGTTGCCGGCCTCCCNNACCCTCGTCGGTCTTTTCACGCCGGGCAAAGCCGACCACCTTGAACTGCGGCGGCAGGTCACCGGCGGCGGCGATGTTGTAGAAGGCGGGGATGAGCTTGCGATTCGTGAGATCTCCGGTGGCACCGAAAATGACCACGGTGCAGGGTTCCGCGCGGTGGCGGGACAGAAGCGTTTCTTGGAAGGGATTTTCCTGTTCGGGCATGGCTATTAAGCAGGGATCACGCCACAACCGCAGCGCAGGACGGCCAGACTAACCCGCCGCCTCCCGAAGGCAACCCGCGATGCGAGACCGCGCCGCCGAGTTGGATGAAATGACTTCATGCACGCCATGAACACAGGTGATCGACCACTCGAACGACAACACCCCGCTCCGGTTGTCGTTTGAGCCCTGGATCAGCGGCCTTTGCCCTTTACCTTCATGTAACGGGTGCCGACTTCGCGTTTGATGGTGCCGACTCCGTCCACGACGGTCACCTGCCACACATATTTATCCATCTCGATCTCAAAACCGTCCCCCTTGGCCTGCCATTTGCCGAATTGCGGGCCGGAGCCATCGTTGATCTCGAAAACACCGTCGGGCTTCATCAGGATGTCGGCGGCAGAATTGCTGGTGAGTGTCTGGTGGTAGGTCCATTTTAGCGGGACGGCTGGAGGTTCGGTGATCTTGCCAGCTTCAATCTCCACACGGGTCTTGGTGATAACCTGCAGGTCTTCCAGGTTGGCACCGCCGGCGACTTTAAGGAGCGAGTCGAGGCGGGCGAGGGCGGCGGCTTGGACGGGCTTGAGGGCCTCGTTGCGAGCGGTGCTGTATTGGGTGAAGAGCTGGGCGGCGGCGCTGTGCGGAGCAGGGATGGCCTCGCCGGCCGCGATCTGTTTCATCTGGGTGGTGACCACCTCCGCACCGGCGGTGTCACCGCTGCGCACGAGGCTGGTCACGATTTGTGCGCCCTGCTTTACGAGCGTTTCGTCGAGGCGTTTCGTTGCCGCCGTGGCCCGGGTGCGGTAGTCCTTGAGGATGGCGGCCGGTGTGTCGGCGAGCGTAAGGGAGGCGGCGGCAGCGAGGCAGAGGGTGAGGAGACGTGTGTTCATGACGGCGGGCATGTGACTAGCCGCTTATGGCTGATGCATTTTGTTGGGCAGATTCTTCTCAGCGGTCCCATACGACGCCTCGCTCTCACTCTGGAATTGCACGTACCATACGCGTGGGGGTGACTGTGGCGTGTCTCTTCCTGAAACCTCAACCAATCCGGATTTCAGAACCCGCCACGTAAAGTTACTTTTGTTGTTCCCAAATGCTTTTTCACCACCACCACCTTCGCTAAAAGCCCATTTCGTTCCTGAATCGGACACCCATGTCTTGTCCACGAACCATGCGAGATCGACGGCTTGTTTTGCATTTGTCGTCCGAGAGGCTGTTTGAGGCTTTGTTGCCGACGTTGCTGTCTTGCCCCCCGTAATCGAGTCCATTAACTCAGGCAGGCTGCCGTTTGCCTCGAAGGCAACCAGAGTGTTTTTTGAGTCGGGATCAAACACCAATGGACCCAATGCCTTGGCAAGCTTCTTGGCAACCAACGTGTCCACTGGCGTGCCTGTGACTGTCGGCCCGCGCCCCTCCCGCAGTCCATTGATGGCAGCCGTTACCTTCCGTTGCCCCTCTGGGGTTAACGATCCAAAAATACCACGCACCGATGACTGGAACTCCGAGTCATCAGGTATGCCTTTCGCCAATTTTTTCCAATCAACACCCGTTAACGTCTTCCCCAAGCTTGAATTCTCTGCCGCTGTCCCGAACGCGATCAAAACAACACTGAGCATGCAGAGAATGCCACGCTGCCAAGGTCCGGGCGGAGTCACATGGGGCGAATTCATAGATGTTAAGGTTTGGTTAAGTGCGTTTGTGGCAAAAAACCGCTGTTGACACAAGGAAAAAAGAGCGCGCACGGGGAATCGCCCAAGGTGTTTGCCACCAAACGCCGCTTTTCTGACCCTGCCACGACCGTGGCAGGTCTAACGGCTCGCATTTGGCTTTGCCACGGTCGTGTCTGCTCGTTTCGGGCGGACACACAGGGGGGACAAACTCCAGGTGGGCCGACCGGTCCGCAAGGGCCACAAGGCGCGAATGGAAATGTTGCCCCCAGGGGCCGCCTGACGAAGTGACTAATGGGAATTCCCGGAAACCTGCAGAAGACCGGTTTTTCGGATGTGCCCTTCAGAAACCACTTCTGATACCACCTCTCGCGTCTCTCCGATCTCTCATGTGTAAAACTCCCCGTCCCAGAATTTCACACCGCGAGAATAGAGAGACGCGAGAGCTCTGATTCCGAGAGGTTTCCGGGAGTCACCTAATGTGCAGTACGAGCAGCAACAGCAATAACGTGAGTGCGCTGCCCGCCTTTTTTAATGACCTGAATTCGTTCGCAGATCCAGAACCCATCTGCGCCAAGATAAATGAGCTGATCACGGCGCTGATGGAAAGTTTCACCACGCCCCCGCCGCGAGGCGATTTGTTCTATCGGTGATTTTCGTGGCCCACGAGGGGTTTCAAAGGTTTGACAGCGTCGGCCATCCGCTGAGAATCAACGGCTCATGAGCGACCCGATACCAGACCTTCCAATCCCGGAGGAAGTGAAGAAAGACAAAGGCTTGTGGGAGAAAACCCGCAAAAGCCTGATCGAACGTCTCAACAACTGGGAGGACCAGAAGACGTGGAATGAGTTCTACCAGACTTACTGGCGTCTGATCTTCAGTGTCGCCTCCAAGGCCGGACTGACCCGCGAGGAGGCGTTTGACGTGATCCAGGAGACGATCATCGCCATCGCCCGCCAGGTGCAGAAGGGGCAGTACGACCCCCGCGCCGGCTCGTTCAAGGCCTGGCTGCTGCAAATGACGCGCTGGCGCATTCTGGACGTGTTCCGCGCCCGCAAACGCCAGCCCTCGCTCGCCGACCAGGGCAACGCCGACAGCGAGGACACCAGCTCGCAGATCGTGGACCGCCTGTCCCAGGACAAGGACAACCTGCTGGAGAAGATCTGGGACCGGGAATGGCGTGACAACATCACCGCCGCCGCCCTGGAGCGTGTGAAGGCCAAGGTTTCCCCCCGGCAGTTCCAGATTTTCGACTGCTATGTGATGAAAGGCTGGGGCGTGAAGAAGACCTCCGAGGCGCTCGGCATCAACGCGGCGCAGGTCTATCTGGCCAAGCACCGCGTGGGAGCGCTGGTGAAGAAAGAGGTGCAGGCGCTCGAGCACACCATGCTCTAGCCCGGCCCGGCCATCAAAGAAGCCAACCGACTGCTTGAGAACACCGCGCTTTGGTGGGAGACTTCCACGCGCTTAAACCGGCCGCACAGCCCATGCGCCTTGATCCTGCCACGACCGCCTCATGAGTGATCCCAACACGCTTCCGCCCCCGTCCAAGCCCATGGACGATGAAGCGGGCGTGCCGGTGGTCGCGGAGGAGGATTTGCAGGAGACGGGGGACTCCAGCGTTGATCTGCCCTCGCCGCCGATCGATCCGGAAGCGGCGCGTGAAAAAGTGAAGCGCCGCGACAAGGACGGCCCGCCCTCGCACCGCGATGACATCGTCATCCCCGACTACACGCTGATCAAGCGCATCGGCTCCGGCGCGTATGGCGAGGTGTGGCTGGCGCAGAGCGTCACCGGGGCGCTGCGCGCGGTGAAAATCGTCTGGCGCGAGGACTTTGAGCTCACCCGCACCTTCCACCGCGAGTTTCAGGGCATCCAGCAGTTCGAGCCGATCTCACGCGGCCATCCCTGCCTCGTTCACATCTTGCACGTCGGCTGGAATGAAACGCGCGGCTTTTACTACTGCGTGATGGAGCTGGCGGACGACGCCGAGGATGGCGCGAACATCATCAACACGCAGACCTACGTTCCGCGCACGCTCACCACGGACATGCGGCGGCACGGACGGCTGGACCCCTTCTTCTGCCGTGACGCGGGCGTGTACATGGCCGACGCGCTGCACTACATGCACAACCACGGCCTCACGCACCGTGACATCAAGCCCTCGAACATCATTTTCGTCGGCGGTGTGTGCAAACTGGCCGACATCGGCCTCGTCGCCGCGTTCGGAGAGCGCACGTTCGTGGGCACGGAAGGCTTTGTGCCGCCGGAAGGTCCTGGCACGCCTCAGGCGGACATCTACAGCCTGGGCAAGGTGCTCTATGAGATGAGCAGCGGGAAGGACCGCATGGAGTTTCCCGAGGTGCCGGACAATCTCTCCGATGAAGAGTGGCCCTTCTGGCTCGATTTAAACCGCTCCATCTGCCAGGCCTGTGAATGCGACCTGTCACGCCGCTTTGCCACGGCGGCGGACTTCGCCGAATCGTTGCAGCAGGTGGGCATCAAGCGCCCGGAGAGTTTCGCACGCCGCTTCAGCCGCGCGGCCATCCTCACGGTGCTGGGGTCGTTTCTGCTCGCCAGCGGCCTGGTGATGGCCCGCCATCAGCGCGAGTGGGCCTACGAGATCCCGCTGCCGGTGAAGCCGCTGCCCGTCTTGCCCGCGCGTCCGCAGCCGCCCACACCGGGCAAGCCGTGGCAGAACCGGCTCAAGCAGTGGTTCACCTTCAAACAAGACCGCCATGTGGCCGACCTGCCGCTCGATGCGCTGCTCTTCCGCAACTTCCTCGAAGCCACCGGTCGTGCCGCCGAATACGAGGTGGCCCCGTTCACGCTGCCAGACAAGACCACGCTTTACGCGGCGGTCATTCCCTCCAGCGAAGCGGATGCCTTCTGCGCCTGGATGACCGCCACAGACCGCCAGGTCAGCCGGCTCGATCCCGAGCACGAATATGTCTGGCGCACGGCCAACATCCCCCGCCCTGCCGGCACCACCGCGCCCAAGCCCGGCCACAGCGCCATCCGCTGCGAGATCGTGGGTGTGAAATTCGGCAGCCTGAACATCGCCAGCACGCCCGTGGGGGCTGATGTGTTTGATGGCGAGCGCCTCGTTGGCCGCACCCCGCTGGCCTTGCCGAAGGTTCGTGCTGACGCGTTCAGTTACGAGGTCCGCCTGCCCGGCTACAAGCCCGAGATCGCCAGCGGCAAGCTCAAGGAAAAGCAGAGCATCAGCTTCAATCTCCGCCTCAAGGCCACGGGCGCGGTCGTCTTCGGAAAATCGTGGCAGAACAGCCTCGGCATCAAGCTTGTGCCGCTCGGCAAGGCCATGCTGGCCAGCACTGAGACGCGCCGAAAAGAGTTTGCCGAGTTCGCCAAGGCCACCAACCAGCCGCCCGTCGATGGCCGCATTCTCGACGCCGATCCCGAACTGCCCGTCACCATGGTCAACCGCTCTGAGGCCGAGCAGTTCTGCCGCTGGCTCACCGACCGTGAACGTGCCCAGGGTCTGCTCGAACCCGATCAGGAATACCGCCTGCCCAGCGACGATGAATGGAGCATGGCCGCCTACCTCTCGCGTGAACTCGGCAAAACACCCGCCGAACGCAGCCTGCGCATCGAAGGCATCTACCCATGGGGATTCATCTGGCCGCCGCCGGTCAAATCGGGCAACTACCTCGACAAAACCGCCGACAGCAGCGGTAAAACGGCCATCGCCGGTTACATCGACGGCGTCGCCGGTGCCGCGCCCGTCGGCTCCTTCCGTGCGGATGGCCGCGGGCTCTTCGATCTCTCCGGCAACGTCTGGGAATGGGTGGCCGACCCGTGGAAAGACATGCCCGACCAGGGGGTGCTGCGCGGTGGGTCATTCACCACCGCCGAGCGCCAGGAGCTGCTGGCCTCCTTCCGCCGTCAGGCCAACGCCGGAGACCGTCATCCCGACGCCGGGTTCCGTCTGCTGCTCTGGAACATCGGCCAGATGGCGCGTGCGGATGAGGATTGAAGACGCCTCTTTTGCGGGAATACGCAATCTTCACCGTGTCTCCCACGTATCAGCAGACCCCAACGCCATGAAACTCCGCCCCGCCCTCTTTTCCGTTCTCCTCGCCGCCGTCTGCATCGCCCATGCCGAGGACAAACCCAAATCTGACCCCAAAGCCATGCCCAAGCCCGAAGTAGTGAAAACCGAAGACGACTGGAAGAAACTCCTCACGCTCGAACAATACGAAGTGACGCGCGGACGCGGCACCGAGCGTCCCTTCGGCCAGATTTATGAGGAGTTCGAGAAGCAGGGCGAAGGCACCTACTACTGCGTGTGCTGCGGCGCCGAGCTCTTCACCTCCAAGGAAAAGTTTCATTCCGGCTGCGGCTGGCCGTCGTTCTATGATTCGTCCAAGGCCAAGGGCGTGCTCGAAAAAGTGGACAACAGCCACGGCATGCGCCGAGTCGAGACCGTCTGCAAACGCTGCGACGCCCACCTCGGCCACGTCTTTGAAGGCGAAGGCTTCAAGACCCCCACCGACCGCCGCTTCTGCATCAACGGCGTCGCCCTGAAATTCGTCCCCAAAGGCGGCGAAGCCCCCAAGCTCCTCGAAGTCGCCTCCGACGCCGTGCAGAACAAGAAAGACGAGGTCGCCAAAGAAGGCGGCGTGGAGCCGAAGAAGTGAGTGCTTCGCGTTTCAAGTTTCAAGTGCGGCCATGAAACATGGAACCTGAAACTTGAAACTCGGCTTTACATCTTCCCCGTCTTCACAAAGTCGATGATCTTCCGGTCATCGTCCCCGGCCGCCCACGTCACGCGCAAAAAGTCTGCCGGATGCAGCTTGTGCTCTTCAAAGAACGCACGATCCCCGCCGCAGCCGAACATCGTGTCCGGGTCCATCTCGCCCTTCAGCTTCGCCCGTGCCTTCACGATCAAACGCGGCAGCCACGGAATCCCGTCCACCGCCGCCGGTTTGGGCGGCAATTCACCCGGCGGCACGATCTTGCCGCTGCGTTTGCCGTTTTGCACCACACGAAAGTAATCCCGCCGCACCGCCGCGACGAGCAGCGCGGTTTCAAACGACGGCCCTTCCGCACCGTAGCGGCAGTGATCGTCCACGAAGTCAAAAAACTCCTGCGTCGTGTGGCCGATGCCATCCAGAAACGCCTTGTCGGCGGCGGTGAACCAGTTTTCACCACGCCTGTCGCCGCCGCGATGCAGTTTCGCGCAGCGCTCGAAGAGTTCACCAAATGTCGTGTCCCAGGTTTGATCATTCATCGTGCGCGAAACTAGCGGTGCCGCTGGGAGCGTCAAACTTTCGTGCGCAACCAATCCACTCCTCCCGTGGTTTACAGCGCTCATGACCCTCGCTAGCATGGCGCTCACACTGCCAGCCTATCTCATGCCCGAACCGGAACGGACCGCTCCCACTTCCACGCCGCAGGCCGCCGCCGACGGTGTGGAGGAGTCATCCGACCAGGAAAGCGTCCGGCTCATGCTCCGCGTCAAAGAGGGCGACGTGAAAGCCTTCGAGCGCCTCGTCGAGCTGCATCAGAGCGCCATCATCGGCACCTGCGCCCGCATGTTGAACAACGTGGACGACGCGCACGACATCGCGCAGCAGGTCTTCATCCGCGTCTGGCGCAGCGCCCCGCGCTATGAGGTCACCGCCAAGTTCACCACCTGGCTCTACACCATCACCCGCAATCTCGTCTTCAACGAAACCCGCCGCCGCTCCCGCCGCAAGGAAGTCAGCATGGAGCAGGAGAACGAGGACGACGCGCCCAGGCACTTCGCCGACCACAGCGTCCCCGGTGCCGATGAAAACCTCGCCAAAGCCGAGTTTCACGACGCCCTCGACAAGGCCATCGAGGCGCTCCCCGAGAAGCAACGCCTCGCCGTCATCCTCCGTGGCCGCAAAGACCTCCCGTATGAGGAAATCTGCACCGTTTTGAAGATGTCCCTCCCCGCCGTGAAGAGCCTCCTCTTCCGCGCCCGCAACGAACTGCGAAAACACCTCGCGATCCATCTCGGCGACGATGTCAAATAGGAGCGCGGGTGCCCCCACCCGCAAAAAAAGCTTGGCGAACAAGCCCGTCCGCACTCCCATAGGCGTGCCATGACCCGCCTTGCTCTCTTCTTCCTCCTTCCCACCCTCGTTTTCGCCGCGCCGAAGCCGCTCTTCCAATCCAAGGTCATCGACGAGAAGACGCCGAACCACAGCGTGGACATCGATGTCTCTCTCGAAGGCGCGAAGGAGCTCTTCCTCGTCGTAACGGATGGCGGCAATGGCTTCGGGGCCGATTGGGCCGACTGGGCGGAGCCGCGTCTCATCCTGGCCGATGGCAGCGACAAAAAACTCACCGAGATCGAATGGAAGTCCGCGCAGTCCGGCTGGGGCGGCGTGCGGGTGAATTCCAACACCCAGGGCGGCCAGCTCCGCAGCGCTGGCAAAGCCATCGAATACGGCATCGGCACCCACGCGAACAGCGTCATCGCCTTCAATCTGCCAGCGGGCACGAAGCGCTTCAAAGCACGCGGCGCTCTCGATGAAGGCGGCACGAAGCAGGGCGCGGGTACCAGCGTCGAGTTCCGCGTTTACACCGAGAATCCCGGCCCGTTGCAAGCCAGCGCCGTTGCGGTAGCCTCGCACGAGCCTGCGGACTCCACCCAGCAGCTCGACGTGCATCCCGAGCTGACCGTGCAGCTCTTCGCCAGTGAGCCGATGATGCTTTCGCCCTCCAGCATCGACATAGACCACCGGGGCCGCGTCTGGGTCTGCGAAGTCGTCAATTACCGCAAGCACAAGGGCGAGCGACCCGAGGGTGACCGCATCCTCATCCTCGAAGACACCGACGGCGACGCGAAGGCCGACAAATCCACTGTCTTTTACCAGGGCCCTGATGTGGACAGCGCCCACGGCATCTGCGTCCTCGGCAACAAAGTCCTCATCTCCTGCGGCGACGACGTTTTCTGGCTCATCGACGACAATGGCGACGACAAGGCCGACCGCAAAGAGCTCCTGTTCACCAAGATCGGCGGCGCACAGCACGACCACGGCATCCACGCCTTCCACTTCGGCCCCGATGGCCGCCTCTACTTCAATTTCGGCAACTCTGGCAAACAGCTCTGCGATGCCAAAGGCAACCTCATCACCGACATCCACGGCGTCAAATGCACCAACCAAAACAACCGCCCCTACCAGCAAGGCATGGTCTTCCGCTGCGAACTGGATGGCAGCAACGTCGAGGTGCTCGCCTGGAACTTCCGCAACAACTGGGAAGTCGCCGTCGATAGCTTCGGCACCATGTGGCAGAGCGACAACGACGACGACGGCAACAAAGCCGTGCGCATCAACTACGTCATGGAGTTCGGCAACTACGGCTACTCCGACGAGATGACCGGCGAAGGCTGGCAGATCCCGCGCCTCGGCATCGAGAGCGAGATCCCGCGCCGCCACTGGCATCAAAACGATCCCGGCGTCGTCCCAAACGTGCTCATCACCGGCGCAGGCTCCCCCACCGGCATGCAAATCTACGAAGGCGACCTCCTGCCCAGCGTCTTCCACGGCCAGCCCATCCACTGCGACGCAGGACCGAACGTCGTCCGCGCCTATGTGACGCAACCCGACGGCGCAGGCTACAAAGCCGAGATCGTCAACCTCCTCGAAGGCACCAAGAACCGCTGGTTCCGCCCCAGCGATGTCGCCGTCGCCCCCGATGGCTCCTTGATCGTCGCCGACTGGTACGATCCCGGCGTCGGCGGCCACGGCATGGGCGATGTGACGCGTGGAAGATTGTTCCGCGTCACGACGAAGGCGGCGGAGAAGTTTCAGGTTCCAAGTTTCAAGATGGACACGGTTGAAGGTGCTGTGGCAGCGCTGAAGTCGCCGAATGAGGAGGCGCGGTATCTTGCGTGGATGGCTTTGAAGAAGATGGACGCCCAAGCGGAGTTGACCAAGCTCCTCAAGAACCCCAAATCACTCCCGCAGCATCGGGCGCGTGCTCTCTGGGCCGTAGTCCGCGAGTCCTCTCGCGGCGAATCACCCCAGACGCCCGGCAGCGAATCACAACCAGAGACGCTCGCCGCGAGCGGACTCGCGGACTACCTCACCGACCCCGACCCGAACCTCCGCATCACCGCCATCCGCGCCGCCCGCCAGCTCTGGCAGCAAAAACAGCCCGAAAAGCTCCGCGAATTCATTGCGAAAGTCGTCACCGACCAATCACCCGCTGTCCGCCGCGAGGCAGCGATTGCGTTAAGAGGGCTATCAGGACTACCAGGAGCCGAGATGTGGGCAAAATTGGTCTTGAGTGCCAAACGCGATGATCGTTGGGCGATCGAAGCCCTGGGGAGTGGCGCAGAGTTGAACTGGCGTGAACGGATCGCTGCGCTGACTAACGTGCAAAGCTATTCTGGAAATCGCATCGACGCCTTGTGGCAAATTGTCCGCCGCAGTCGCTGCAAAGAAGCGGTCGAGATGTTGGCCGGGATGGCTAGACCTGATTTTGATGATGCAGCTAAGGAGTGGATGGGACCTTCTTTGCCAACGCTCCGCGCCCTCCAACTCCTCTCCCACAAACACCCCGCCGAAGTCTCCAAGGCCGCTTTGACCATCTTCCTCAAAGCCGACGCCGAAACCGCTCTCGCTGCCACCGCGCTGCTCGACCGCAACACCATCGCATCGAATCCCGAGGCCAAGGCGCGGCTGGATTCGCTGCTGAAGCCCGTCATCGGCAAGGCGGAGTTCATCGACCTCGTGCAGCGGTTGAATTTGACCGGGTTCGAGCAGGAACTCGTCGATTACATCACCGCGCATCCCGATGCGGGCGAATCCATCACCGCCGCACGCATTCTCGCCGCGAACGTCGGCAAGACCGTGGCCTTCCTCACGAAGGCAGACGCCGCTTCCGCGAAGAAACTCGTCGCCGCGCTCGGCAAGGTCAGCGACCGGCCCAGCGTGGCCGTGTTGAACCAGGCCTTCTGGCCGGAGCAGCGCGACGACGTGCGCCGCAGCATCGTCGAGGCCCTCGCACTCAGCAGCGAAGGCGGACGCTCCATCTTGAAATGGCAGAGCGAGAAAAAACTGCCCGACTCCGTCAAAACCACCGCCGCGCTCGCCCTCAGCCGCAGCACCGATGCCGGCCTGCGCAACCAAGCCGCCACCGAACTCCCGCTGCCCGCCGCGCTCGGTGCGGAGAAATTCCCGCCGCTCGCCGATCTCATGAAGCTCAAAGGCGATGCCACCAAAGGTCAGGCCATGTTCATGCAGGCCGGTTGCGTGGCCTGCCATCAGGTCAAAGGCCAGTTCATCAACTTCGGGCCTGATCTCTCCCAAATCGGCAACAAACTCAGCCAAGACGGCCTCTTCACCGCTGTGCTGTATCCCAGCGCCGCCGTCGAGCACAGCTTCGGCGGCCTCAGTGTCACCACGAAAGAAGGTCAGACCGCCATGGGCTACGTCATCAGCGAAACGGCGGATGAATTGACGATGCGGATCAACGGCGGCGCTACGATGGCGGTCAAGAAGTCCAGCATCGTCAAGAAGGACGAACTGAAGGACTCCCTGATGCCTCCAGGACTCGCGGCAGCTATTGGCCCTCAAGGCTTGGCCGATCTCGTCGCGTGGTTGCAGCAGCTAAAGTAGTCTTGTTGCGCCGCAACAAGATGGTTTGGGATTCCCGGTTGCGGCGCAACCGGACTACTTTGGCGACGACTCGTCGCCACTCCAAAAGCGCAACATCCGCGCCTTAACGTCGTTTCACCCGCACCATGCGCCTGATCCTGCCACTCTTCCTCGCGTTCACACTGCCCGCCTTGGCCCAAAAGGCCGGTAAAACCAAGCCCACGATCAAACTGACCGATGCCGAGGTCGCGACGAAGGAGATCGTTTATAAAACCACGCCGCAGGGCGAACTGAAGCTCCACGTCTTCTCTCCCGCAGGCGAAGTCCAGATCGCCGCGCTGCGGCCATGCGTCGTGTTCTTCTTCGGCGGCGGCTGGAAGAGCGGTTCCTACCTGCAATTCGTCCCACATGCCGAATACCTCGCCAGCCGTGGCATCATCGCCATCAGCGCCGATTACCGCATCGCCAGCATCCACAAAACGACGCCGGACAAATGTATCGAAGACGCCAAGAGCGCCATCCGCTGGGTGCGCGGGCATGCGACCGAGCTTGCCATCGATCCAGACAAGGTCATCGCGGGTGGAGGCTCCGCAGGCGGCCATCTCGCCGCCTGCACCGCGCTCGTCACGACTTACGACGCCGAATCCGATGACAAATCCATCTCTGCAAAGCCTAACGCGATGGTTCTCTTCAATCCGGCGCTGAACATCGCCACGCTGTTCAAAGAACGCGAAACCGGCAACAGCCCGATCACGCTCGACACCGCCGAGGCCATCACGCCAAACAATTTCGTCAGCAAGGACACGCCCCCGGCCATCTTGTTCTTCGGCACGGCGGACGCTCTCAAAGTCGGCGGCGATGAATACATCAAAAAAGCCACCAAACTCGGCGTGCGCGCTGAAATGTGGACCGCCGCCGACATGCCGCACGGCTTTTTCAACAAAGAGCCGTGGATTCGAGTCACGGCTAAGAAGATGGACGAGTTTCTCATCTCCCTCGGCTATCTCGGCGGCGAACCGCTCATCAAGCTGCCGGAGGGTGCGCCTGAACTGAAGCGGGATAACTGAGATCGGCATCCAACTCACCCCTCACCCTAACCCTCTCCCCAAAGGGGCGAGGGAACCGGAACTCTCCCTCTCCCCGCCGAGAAACCCATTTCATCTGGCGCTTGTTCGGGGAGAGGGCCGGGGTGAGGGGCGTTGGTAGATTGCCGAATCGCCTCATCCGTTCATCTTTCCCCACATGCTCACCGCCACCTCCCGCGCCGCCGATTTCCCCAGCCTCCACGGCATCCACTACCTCAACACCGCTGCCGAGAGCATTCCACCGCTCTGCGTGAATGAGGCCGTGGCCGAATACATGCAGCACAAGTCGCTCGGCATGCGCGGGCGCGATTTCCACTTCCCACGCGTCGAGGAATGCCGCGAAATCACCGCCAAACACCTCGGACTCGCAACGGACGAAGTCTCCTTCTGCTCCTGCAGCTCCGAGGCTTACAACCTGCTCGCCAACGCTCTGCAACTCACGCCGCAGGATGAAGTCGTCGTCACCGATCTCGACTTTCCCGCCGGAGCCACGCCCTGGCTCACAGCCCCAGCCGCTTCACGCCCGGTTTCACACCTCTGGAAGAATCGCGCCGGTGCTTTGAGCCTCGACGATCTCGCATCCTTGCTCAATGAACGCACCGCGCTGGTACAGGTGAGCCTCGTGAGCTTCTACAACGGCCACCGCATCGCCTTCGCGCCGCTGCGTGATCTCGTGCGCCGCCTCGCGCCGAACGCCGTTCTCGCCGTCGATGTCACGCAGGCGCTCGGGCGTGTCGCGCTCGACTGCCAGGACGCGGACATCATGATTTCCAGCACGCACAAATGGACGCTCGGCATCCACGGCGGTGGCATCATCGGCATTCCGAAAAAATCCGCCGCGCGTCTCACCACCAGCGCCGGCGGCTGGTATCACATCGCCAACGCCTTCGACGCCGACCGCTTTGAAAGCGCCCGCATCAAACCCGGCGCACTCAGTTTCTCCGTCGGCATGCCCAGCTTCGCCGCGCTCTACGCCTTGAACGCCTCGCTGCGTTATCTCGACGCCGTGGGCATGGACAAAATCATCGCCCATGCCGATCCGCTCGTTACCCGCGTGCATGAAGGCTTGCGCGAACTCGGCATCACCCCGCTGGCACCCGCGCAGCCCGAGTGCTCCAGCGGCATCGTCGCCTTCCTCCACAAAAACACGGCGCAGATCAATGAGGCGCTGCTCGCGCAAAACATTCACGTCATGCACCAAGTCGGCCGCATCCGCATTGCCGTGCATGGTTACACCACGGCGGAGAACATCGAGAAGCTGCTGGCAACGCTGCGTAGCGCGTTGTGAGTGGCGACGTGGCTACTTTTTCGGATGCGGAGCGAAGTCGGCGGCGGTGAGCTGGCCGTCTTTGTCGAAATCGCGGCCGTTGAACCACTTTTCCAAGCTCGCCGGGTCTTTGGCTCCAGAGTTGCTCTTGAACTCAACTGATTGGTCGTCTGCTGCAGGTTTCTTGATCGTCGGCTTGCTGTCACCTGCCGGCGTTTTGACCGGTTTGTCCTCGGCCTGGGCGGCAATGCCTGCCAGGGTCAAGGTGATGAGCATCATACGAATCGTTTTCATAGGGATGGATGGGTTCTAAAGGAAGACCGTTCTCGGGCGGGAGAGGTTATGTCAGCCGATCAAACGTCCGGTTCAGTTCATTCTTCGCCAACTTTGAACTTTGAACTTTGAGCTTTGAACCTTAACACTCCCGACCTTGGACTGGGAATCACCAAAACTTCTTCTGCTCATCCTGCCTGCAGTCGCGCTGCTGCTGTGGATCGAATCGCGTTCATCGCATACGATGTCCGGCCTGCGCAAGCGGCTGCTGCTTGTCGTGCGTGCCATCGGCGTGATGCTGGCGCTCGCCGCGCTGGCAGGTCCGGCGCGGGTGACGCAGACCGGCCGGAAGGCGCTTGGCATCGTCGTGGATGCCAGTCAGAGCATGGGTGAGGAAGGTTTGACGAAATCCCTCGCTGAAGCGGCTCGCGTGCGTTCGGCGCTCGGCAGCGGGATTGATTCGTTCGTCGTGCAGCTCGGCTCGCAGCCGGAACTTCTGCCCGAAGGCAGCACTCCGACCATGCAGGCCAATTGGCAGAAGAAAAACGGGGGCGACAGCCATTACGCGGCCGCCATCGAGTATGCGGAGGCGATGTTTCCTCCCGGAGTGAGCCGCAACATCCTGATCATTGGCGACGGACACGAGACACGCGGCAGCTTGCTCCATGCGGCACGCGAGGCGGCGGTTTCGGGCATCCAACTGCACGCGCTGCCGGTTTCCGGGCCGCGCAGGCCGGATGCGCGCATGATTGTGCTCACACCGAACCGCACGCGCTTGTTTGAAGGCGCGAGCTTGAGCCTGAAGGCCGTGTTTGAGAGCACCATCGAAGGCAGCGGCACGCTGAAGCTCTACGAAAACGGCATCGAGGTGGAGAAACGGCCCGTCACGCTCAAACCGGGCGCGACGCAGGAGATCACCTTCACGCGCACGCCCTCGACGCGGAACACGTTTCAATACCGCGCCGTGCTGGAGGGCGTTCGCGGCGACACACTGCCCGGCAACGACAGCGCTCTCGCCATCGTCGATGTGCGCGGACGTTTGCGGCTGCTCTACATTGAGTCTGATGCCAACGAGGCACGCTACCTGATGCAGGCGATGGAAAAGGAGGGTATCGAGCTCGATCTGCGCCAGCCGGGCAATCTCGCCATCACCTTTGACCAGCTCAGCGGTTACGACGGTGTCATTCTCTCCGATGTGCCCGCGCATCAGCTCGGCGATCCGCTGATGAACGCGCTGCGGGATTACGTCGATAAGCTCGGCGGCGGCCTCGTGATGCTCGGCGGGCCGGGTTCGTTCGGTGTCGGCGGCTTTTACCGCACGCCGATTGAGGAAGTGCTGCCCGTGCGGCTTAAAGCGCCGGATGAAGAAGAAAAGCAGAGCGCCGCCGTGGCCCTCGTGCTGGACCGTTCCGGTTCCATGGCCGGGGAGAAACTCGAAATGGCCAAGAGCGCGGCCATCGCCACGGCGGAAGTGCTTGGGCACAATGATTCGCTCGGCGTGTGGGCCTTTGACTCGGAAGCGCATGTCGTCGCGCCGATGACACGGCTGACTTCAACGAACGCCGTGTCGGGACAGATCGCCGCCGTGGCCTCGGGTGGCGGGACGAACTTGCAACCTGCCTTTCAACTCGCCCGCGAGGCATTGCTGCGGGCGAAGGCGCGAGTGAAGCACATGATCATCCTCACCGACGGTCAAACCGCAGGCGCGGGCTACGAACAGCTCGCCACACAGTGCCGTGGCGAAGGCATGACGATTTCCACCGTGGCGATTGGCGAGGGCTCGCATGTGGCGCTGCTCCAGGCCATCGCCTCCAGCGGCGCCGGGCAGAGCTACAACACGCTCGATGCCAGCGGCATCACGCGCATCTTCACGCAGGACACGCTCATGCACACCGGCCGCATGATCCGCGAGGAGCCGTTCACGCCGGAACTGAAGGAAAAGCAGCCGATCCTGGCCGGATTCGAGAAGTGGGACTCACCACCGCTGCTCGGTTATGTGAAAACCACGCGCCGCACCTCGGCCCAGGTGCCGCTCGTCACTGAAACGGGTGATCCGCTGCTCGCGCACTGGCGTTTCGGCCTCGGCAAGGCCACCGCCTTCACTTCCGATGCCAAAAGCCGCTGGGCGTCACTGTGGATCGCGCGCTGGAATGGCTATGGTCGTTTCTGGTCGCAAGTCCTGCGCGAAACCGCCCGCGCACCGCAGGGACGGCTCATGGATTTGTCCACCCAGCTCGAAGGCGACGATGCCCGCGTCAGCGTCGATCTTCTGGCCGATGCGGGCACGCGTGCGAACAACGCGGTCGTCGAGGCCGAGGTGTTTCATGTGGCCGCTGACGCGCTCGGCGCGGCGATGAAGCCGGTGCAGAAGCTCACGCTGCGTCAAAGCGCCCCCGGTACTTATGAAAGCAGCTTCCAGCCGACGCAGGCCGGCGTTTACCTTATCCGTGCCCAATCCGGGGCCGAAATGGTCACCACGGGACTCGTTCACAATCCATCGTCTGAAGCCAGCCTCGGCACGGTGAATGAGGCGCTGCTCCAAGAAGCCGTGAAAATCACTGGTGGCGAGTTTTTGGCCGACGCAGGCCGGGTGCCCAATTTGGAGACGACGAAGGCCATCCAGCACGAGGAACTCTGGCCGCCGCTGCTTGTGATGCTGCTCATGATTTTCCTCATCGACACCGGAATCCGGCGCTGGGAGCATGTGGTCGGCCTGTGGCAGCTCGTTCCAGCCCGCAGGCTCGGGCAGCCGTAAACACGCCATCAGGCGGCCACGAGATCGTAACCGCGCCATTCCTTGACGGTGACATCCGCGAAGCTGCCGACGGGGAGCTTCTTGTTCACGAAGACGGTGGTGTCGATGTCCGGGGCGTCCATTTCACTGCGGGCGACGCCGGGTTCCTCGACAAGGACGCGCATTTTGCGCCCAACCTGGCTGACGTTGAAGCCTTCGATGCTGCGCTGGATGGCGCGCATGGCCTCGTTCCAGCGGGCCTTGCGGGTCATGTGATGGATCTGATCCTCCATCTTGGCGGCACGGGTGTCTTCCTCACGAGAGTAGTTGAAGACGCCGGCGCGCTCGAACTTGGTGTCTTCAATGAATTGCAGCAGCTCGTTGAAGTCGGTCTCGGTCTCGCCGGGGAAACCGACGATGAAGGTGGTGCGGATGGCGATGCCTGGGATGCCGGTGCGGATGCGCTTGATGAGATCGCGGATGTAAGCGCCATCGGTCTCGCGCTTCATGAGGCCGAGCATGTTGTCGCTGATGTGCTGCAGCGGCATGTCGATGTAACGGGCGACTTTGGGCGATTCGGCGATGGCCTGGATGAGGTCATCGCTCCAATGCGCCGGGTGCGTGTAGAGCAGGCGAATCCAGAAGTCGCCCTCGATCTTGTTAAGCTCACGGATGAGGGTGGAAAGCGATTCTCCCTTGGTGGAATCGACGCCGCTGCGGGGCTTCGGGCGTTCCTCGGTCCACTTGTCCATGCCGAAGTAGGTGGTGTCTTGGGAGATGAGATTGATCTCCTTCACCCCGCTGGCGACGAGCTGCTTCGCTTCTTTGATGATGCTCTCCTGCGTGCGGCTGCGATGGCGGCCACGGATGCGCGGGATGATGCAGAAGGAGCAGGGATGGTTGCAGCCCTCGGCGATCTTGATGTAGGCCATGTGCTGTGGCGTGAGGCGGAAGCGCGGCGTGTCGTAATCGGGAATGTACTGCGGCTGGCGGGTGACGAGGTTTTCTTGCTCGTGATCCTTGGCGCCCATGAGCTTCTGAATGATCGGGGCCACCTGCGTGATCTGATCCAGGCCGATGAAGGCATCCACTTCGGGCATCAAACCGGGGAGTTCCTGCGAGAAGCGCTGGGAGAGACACCCGGCGACGATGATTTTCTGCCGTGCGCGCTTTTTGGAGCCCGCCCGCTGGTCCACGGCATCATGCACCGCGCCAACACTCTCCTTTTTGGCCATGTCGATGAATGAACAGGTGTTCACGATGAGCACGTCCGCCAGATCAGGCTCGGGCGTCATGACCATGCCCGCCTGCTGAAGGTGGCCGATCATGATTTCCGAGTCGATGAGGTTTTTCGCGCAACCGAGGGAGACGAGGCCGACTTTGATCATGGGGCGCGGATGGTAGCGCCTTTGCGGCGGTCGAAAAGGGGAAAGATGAGGACGGAAAGAGCCGGACCATCATTGGTCTCGCCTCCATCTAAATCTAAAAACACGCACTTTTGTCCAATTTGAAGCCCCGCCACCGCGTTCCCACCCCGATAACTCCACATTTTCGATTCCACACCACCATGAAAAAAACCACGAAACTGCTCAGCAGTCTCATTGTCAGCCTTCTGATCACGGGTTCCGCCCTGGCGGAAGTTCGCACCTGGACGGACACCTCCGGACGTCAGGTGAACGCCACCTTCATCGGGCTCGAAGGTGAGAATATCATCCTGCAAGTCGCCGACGGCAGCACCCACACCTTCCCGCTGACCAAGTTGTCCGCGGAAGATCAGGCGCTGGCCAAAACCCTGAAGCCGGCGGAACGGCCGGTGACGATCGACAGCCTGGTGCTTTCAGGCATCCAGCGCGCCAACCCGGAGCGCGTCAAAAGTGGGAAAAAGCCGCTGACCACATTCAACGACCTGGCGAACGACGAGCAATTTGTCCGGCGGGTGTATCTGGACATTGTCGGGCGCATCCCCAACCACGCGGAAGCCTCCGCATTCATCAAGGATTCCAAGCCTAACAAGCGCGCCAAGCTCATTGACCTCCTGTTGGACAGCCCCGGATACAACAGCCACATGTACAACTTTGTGGCGGAAATGCTGCGCGTGAAAGACCGCATGGACGGCGGCAACAACATCCGCGGCATTCCCTACATCAACTGGCTGCAGAAGCAGATTTCAGCCAACGTCACCTGGGACAAAATGGTGTTCGACATGCTGACCGCCACCGGCAAAATGTGGCACAACGGCGCGGCAGGATACCTCCTCCGTGACTCCGGCATGCCGCTCGACAACCTGGCCAACACCCTGGCCGTGTTTCTCGGCACCGATGTCGCCTGCGCCCAGTGCCATGATCATCCGTTTTCTGACTGGACCCAGCGCCAGTTCTATGAAATGGCCTCATTTTTTGGCGGCACGGAAACCCGTTACCGGAATCAGCGGAGCAAAGGAGGCGAGGGAATGCAGATGGCTGATGTGAGAGGCAAAATCATGCCGGAGATTGAAAAAATCGTCGAGAAAAACGGCATGGACATGTCCCGGCTGCGCAACGGCATCGAGCAGTTCATCAACGCCAACCGCTATGAAGTCAACGACACGGGCAGCAATGCCACCAAGATGCCGCATGACTACAAGTACCCCGACGCGGCGCCCAACTCGCCGGTCGCCCCCAAGCTCATCAAGTGGGCCAAGGACGATGGTGATCTTGAATGCTACAAAGCGGGCGAGGCCACCGCTGAGAACCCGCGCCGGGCGTTTGCCGCCTGGGCCACGCATCCCAGCAATCCGCGCTTCGCGATGGCGGTCGCCAACCGCATGTGGAAGCGCGCCTTCGGCCTGGGCATCTCCGAACCGACGACCAACATTGATGATCCAGACCAGTCCGCCAACCCCGAGCTCCTCAAGTTCCTGGCCGAGGAAATGAAGCGGGTGCGCTTCGACCTCAAGGCATTCATGCGCATCATCTACAACACGCGCGCCTATCAAGCCGCATCGACCACCGAGTTCGTTGCCATGGGCGAGCCTTATTATTTCCAGGGGCCGCTGCTGCGCCGCATGACCGCTGAACAGACCTGGGATTCTTACATGACCCTCGTGCTCGGCGAACCCGACAAGTATGAGAAGCCGCTGGATGACCTGTATGGCAACACCATTGACCTTGATCTGAACAATCCCAAGCTGGACGCTCAAACCGTATTGATGAAGTACGATGCCTTCAGAAAGATGCAGCAAAAAGAGGAGGCATTGCTGGGCGGTGGTCTGGCCGAGGCAGGCGCCATGGAGGATGCCAAAAAGGGCAGGTCCAAATCTAAGGAGCCCGAGCCTGACATGATGATGGAAAACGCCTCGTTGAGCTTCGGGAAGCTCGTGCTGCGCCGCGCCTCCGAGCTGGAGCAGCCCGCGCCCAACGGCCATTTCCTCATCGACTTCGGCCAGTCGCCCCGAAACATCATCGATGGCAGCTCCAAGATCGGCACGGTGCCGCAGGTGCTGTCCATGATGAACGGCCAGGCGCAGCAAATGCTCACCAGCAGCGACTCGCTGATTTTCCGCACCATGGACAAAGTGCGCACTCCTTCAGAGCGCGTCGATGCCATGTACCTCACGGTCTTGAGCCGCCGTCCGACCATGAATGAAAAACAGATCGCCCAGCGCGCCATCGGCGGTGGAGATGACGGCTACGCCAACATGGTCTGGGCGCTCATCAACACCCGCGAATTCATTTTCATCCAATAATCCAGCCTTTCTCAAACAACCGCATCCATTGACCTAGCACGACACTTTCCATGAAAACCGAACTCAACAAACTCAGCCCGCTGGCCCGCCGTGATTTCATCATGCGCACGGCCCAGACCGCCCTTGGCGTCACCGTCATGCCAGCCCTCAACCTGCGCGCGGCAGCCGCAGCTCCCGGACCCGGCTACGGCAAGGCCAAGAACGTGATCTTCCTCTGGATGAACGGCGGCATGACCCACATCGACACCTGGGATCCCAAAACCGGCGAGACCAAAGGCCCGACGGCGCCAATCAAGGGCAAGGGCGGCATCGACTACCTCGGCGGCACCATGACCAAAATGGCGGAGGTTTCCGACAAAATCACCATCGTGCGTTCCATGAGCTCCAAGACCGGCGTGCATGATGCCGGCACCTACATCATGAAAACCGGCTATGAGCCGCGTGGCACCATTGTGCATCCCTGCATGGGAGCCTGGGCTTCCCACTTCCTGGGTCGTATCAAAGGCGTCACCCTGCCCGACAGCGTGATCGTCAACAGCGGCAGCGCCTTCCCCGGTGCGGGCTTTTTCCCGCCCGCCAGCAGCCCGATCCCAATTGCGAATCCGCAGACCGGCCTGCAAAACATCAAGCAGACCAGTTCAGAGCTGCATTTCAAGAAGCGCGTCTCGCTCATGAACGAGCTGGACGATTCCTTCCGCAAAAAATACCAGTCCGAGGAAGTCAAGGCTTACACGGAATTCTACGATGAAACCATGAAGCTCATGAAGAGCGAAGACCTCAAAGTCTTTGACCTCGCGCAGGAGTCCGCCGACACCCGGGCCAAATACGGCAACAGCAGCTTCGGCCAGGGCGCGCTGCTGGCCCGCCGTCTGGTGCAGTCTGGCGTCCGCTTCATTGAAGTGCAGTTTGGCGGCTGGGACATGCACAACAACATCGACCAAGCCCTGGGCGGCACCGGTCAGACGATGGACAGTGTGTTTGCCACGCTGATCCAAGATCTCGCCGCCACCGGCCTGCTGGAGTCCACCATGGTGGTCATGGGGTCTGAGTTTGGCCGCACACCCGACATCAACCAAAACTCCGGTCGCGACCACTACCCGCTGGCCTACTCCACAGTCTTCGCAGGCGGCGGTGTCAAAGGTGGCTTCGTTTATGGCGCCACCGACAAAGATGGCCGCCGCGTGGCCGACAAACAGGCCACGCCCATGGATTTCCAGGCCACCATCGGCCACGCCATGGGCCTGCCGGTGGACGAAGTGGTCATGTCGCCCTCCAACCGTCCGTTCACGGTCGGCGACAAGGGCACCCCGCTGCTCGACATCTTTGCCTGATCGGTCGAACTACCATCACACATCAGACTCACGGCACCCGGTCGCAAGATCGGGTGCCTTTTTGTTGTGGGCCGGATGTGTTTGGCGGGCAAATGCCTGCCAACATGCACGGCATCTTCGCCAAACTATCCGGCTTCTTCGGCCGCCGCAGACTCCCACGATCCCGAACCAGCCGGATAGTTCGGCGAAGGAAATTCATCGTGTTGGCGATGTTTTGTGCGCCGAACACATCCGGCCCACGGACAAGCGTCCGCGCTACTCGAAGGATTCCAAATCAGCGAGCAAGAATCTTCACCAAGTGTCACTCATATCTGAGCCGTAAGCATGCAGTTCAATTCGAATGCCCCAAGTGAACCTTGGCACCCCTCGGGTGAAGGCTCGCGCCAGTCCTCTGGCGCTTTCGTGTGTCGCTTGGCCTGCGCAAAGCTCCACAGGGGTGGAGCACTCCAAGACGCAGTCGCGCTCTTATCCTCCCATCTGCATGGTTACGGCAGAGCCGTTGATATGCCCCGTTTGTATCCTGGGTCCTGGGCGGCGGTAGCGCTGACTCACGAAACCAGCATCGGAGCCTGCGCCATCTGGGAGCGGCTGGCGGTGAGGTCGAAGGCGCTTTCACGGTCCAGCGGCTTTTGCACGGCTTTGGCGAGCGCCTTGCTGAGGCCGTCGAGAGAGTAGGGCTTCAGCATGATGTCCACGGGCGGCGGATGGCCCTGGCTGAGGATCATGAACTCATCGGGGTCGATGACGAAGCCGCTGCAGACGACGACGGGCACGTCATTGCCGACGGCGCGGAGCTCCTTGAAGGTGTCGCGGCCGGAGAGCTTCGGCATGTAGATGTCGAGCAGGACGGCGTCGATTTTCTCGCCGCTGCGGAGGAGGATGTCGAGCGCCTGCTGGCCGTCGCCAGCCTCCAGCACGCGGTAGCCGAGGAAGGCGAGCATGTTCATGGCGATGGAGCGCACCGGGGCCTCGTCATCAACGACAAGAATGGTGGTCTGGGCGCCTGCGGGGGCGTTGACGGTGGGGCCGTTATCAACGGGGCCCTCGTCCTCAACCTGCTCAGGATTGAGCACACGCGGAAGGAAGACACGGAACTCGGTGCCACGCCCGACCTCGCTGTCGAACTCGACCCAGCCGCCGTGCTCGCGCACGATGTCCTGGGCGGTGGAAAGACCGAGGCCGGTGCCGGTGGTGGAGGACTTGGTGGTGAAGAAGGGCTCAAAAATGCGCCCACGATGCTCTTCGGAGATGCCGTGACCATTGTCACGCACGACGAGCATGACGAAGTCGGAGGCCTCGGCCGGAGCACCTGTAGCAGAAGGCTTCTGGTGGGTGACGTTTTCGACGGCGATCTCGATGACGCCCTTGTCAGCGGGCAACGCGTCGCGGGCATTGAGGCAGAGATTGAGCATGACCTGCTCGATCTGGGTGGCGTCCGCGGTGACATAGGAGGCGTCCATGCCGCCGCGCATCTGGATGGTGACGCGAGGATCGACGCTGTGCTTGAGGAGGTTCTGCACATCGGCCAGCAGGCGCTTGAGATTGGTCGTCTTGCGAATGCTGGTGCCGTTGCTGCGGCGGGAGTAACCGAGGAGGGACTTGACCAGCTCGGCGGCACGGGTGGTGGCGTGGTTGGCGTTTTGCAGCTTGTCACGCACCCCCGCCTGGTTGGAGGCCGGGGTGAGCTCGGCGAGCGTGAGATTGCCACGGATGGCGGTGAGGAGGTTGTTGAAGTCATGCGCGANNTGAAATCGTGCGCGATGCCGCCGGCAAGCTGGCCGATGGTGCCCATTTTTTGCGACTCACGGAGCTGGGTCTCCAGCACGCGCATGGCGGAGCGGTCCTTCACGATCCAGATGCGGCCGATGATCTCGCCGGCATCCGTGCGCATGGGGTTGGAGCGCAGGGAGAAGACGCGGCTGTCGTTGGCGACGAGCGGCGGCGTCTCGTCCTGGGCCTCGATGCTGGAGGCGGTTTTTTCGATCCAGGCGGTGATGACGGCCTTTTCCTGGAAACGTTCCACCAGAGCGCTGAGCAGGCGGGTGGCATCACGGCCGGCCAGTTCTTCCACCGGCTTGCCGAGGAAATCGTCCAGCCTGGTATTGGAGGCGATGATGGCCCCCTGCGCATCGACGACGAGCACGCCTTCATCGCTGGCGGCAAAGAGGCCTTGCAGGGCGGTGAATGCCTCGCGCAGGAGGCGCTCGGCATTCAGGAGGCGCTGGGCGGTCTGACAGGCGTGCTGCTCGGCGGCGTTGAGCGCCTGGCGCTGCTTGGCGAAGATCATGTTGATGTCACAGCGCAGCTTCCAGAAGTCGGAGGGCAGCCATTCGGCGGAATGGGCGTCCGGCGGCACGCCGCGGAGCACCGCAGTGGTACCCTTCATGACGGCCGTGGTCGGCTTGAGCAGCCAGCCGGAAATCAGATAAGCCCCCAGAAAAACACCTCCGCCGAGCAGGACACCGGTGACACCGAAGAACCAGTCCAGAGAATGGCCCATCAGGCGGGTGGCGCCCATGGCCGGCAGGAAGCCGAACAGCCAGAGGGGGAAGAGTATGCGCAGTCGCAGGGAGTTCATGATGTGGTGGGTGGAGTGGTGGGCGGAGCTTGGGCGGGTTTAATTGACTGAGCCGGAGGCCGGCGGCGCTGTGCGGCTGATGATGCGGTGCATGCAGTGCTCCACGGCCGCGTTGAGATGGTTTTCCAGCCATGTCTCAATCTCGCCACGGAGGGTGGCGAGACCGGCGGCCTGTGCCCCACGCGTGTCGAGACGGTCGATCCGGTCACTCAAGGCGCTCACATTCATGGCGATGCTGAAGATGTCGTTGCGCAACTGCTCGATCTGGACCGCCCACTCCTGGGCCGGTTGAGACACGGAGCGCGAAGGCGCCTGCACCGGCGGCGGAGCCAGTTGCAACGTCTCCGCTATCAGCACCGGCGGACGCGAAAACTCAGCATCTGATTCAAAACGCTGGTTGGGGGATGGGGCAGGCGGCAAAAAGTTCAGCACTTGCCTTTGCTGCTCCCCTCCACTGTGCGGGGCGCTTTCGAGCACAGGAGGAGTAAACGTGTTGCCTGGCGTTCCCAGCAGAGGTTCGGTGCTGATGTGCCCCGGAGCCTGCTGCATGATCATTTCAGACGCAGCTGTGGCGCCAGTCATGTCAGGCGTGTGGCCCTCAGGACTATGGCGTTGTGTCGAGAATGAAAAAGGTAAAGGCATGTGTGGAATCAGGCAATTGATGTAATTTTAACAATATTAACAATAAAATCCATAATTTTTTCATATTTATTTGAATAGTTGGTTCAGCTTGAATGTCTTGTTAGCCGCTTTGCCTGTGCAAAACAGGGGCACCGACTGCAAACTAACCCATTGCTTATCAGCAGTTTAGATTTTTGTGGCATTTGCCATTTATCAGAACAGTTCGCACGCCAGTGACTTAAAAATCAGAGAAATGCCAATCAACGCTGGAGCACTGCCTTGCGCCCGGTGCCAGACTTGTCTAACCTCGCAGCTTCATGGACGAACGTATCATTCAACGCTTGGAGGCACATCTGGCCAGCCAGGGGCTGCGCCGCACCAAGCAGCGCGATGTCATTGTCGAGGCTGCTTTTGCCACCCACGATCATTTCAAGGCCGAGGAACTGCTCGAAAAAGCCCGCAAACTCGACAGCACCGTGTCTCGTGCCACCGTTTACCGCACGCTGACCCTGCTGGTGGAGTGTGATCTGCTGCGGGAGGTCGATCTCGGCCGTGACCAGACTTACTACGACCCCAATTTCCTCGACAAGCCGCAGCACAACCATCTCATCTGCCTGGATTGTGACCGTGTGGTGGAGTTTGAGGACGATCACACCGCCCTGCTGCATGACTGCATCACGCGCAGGCTCGGCTTCCAGCCCAGCATGAAGAGCATGCGCATCGAGGCGCACTGCGATGAGCTGATGCGGCTGGGCAAATGCAGCTACCGCGACGCCCAGCTCGCCAAGGCCTGAACAAGCCGTCGGCGGGTCATTTTCATGACCGCCGCCAGCGTTGGAAGGTTTCGATGGCCTCGTACTCGGCCAGGCCGAGCGCGTCGTAAAGACGCGCGTTCTCCCGGCTGGTTTCCGGTGCCTCTTTCTCCAAGGATGACAAAGCACCGTAACGGGAAAGCGCGTTCGCCTTCTTTTCGAGCTGCAACGGGCTCATCGGGATCGCCATGTCTATCTCATGCGGCTCCAGCGGCCGCTCCTTGCCGCGATAAAGCCACACACTGCATGAACCGGCAAATTCCTCGCCCGCGCAGGCCTGGAGCGCCGCGACCAGCAGCCGGAAGCAGATGCCGGACACGCTGGACGGGTCCGCCGCGTCGCCCGTGATGTAGATTTGGTGTGGTTTGTGATCCAGCAGCAGCCGCGTCAGCGCGTCGATGTCCGCCTGCGTGCTCTTGAAGCGCCGGTAGCGTCCCTCCTCATAGAATGGCAGGTCTGCAAAGACGATGTGCTCGGCGGATATGCCCAGCGTGTGTGCGGCGTCGCGCAATTCACCACGCAGGATGAGCGCCTTGAGCTGGCGCAGGAGCGGGGGATCCTCGCCAAACTCCCCCTTCGCCTCCAGCAGGGCCAGCGCCTCGCGGGCATACTCCACCTGCGGGCCCCAGGCCTCGGGATGGGCCGCGTTCGAGGCCAGTTCCAGCAGCGTGCCGGCGAATTTGTCCGCCTCGCTGTCCGGCACGCGCAGGCTGCCAGAGGTCAGCGCAATCAGGCGAACGTCATGGCCTTGCTCCACCAGGCGGTCGATCGTTCCCCCCATGCCCACCACCGCGTCCTGCGGCTCCGCGCTGAACACGAGACAACGCTTCGGATAGGGCCGGGCACGTTCCGGGCGGTAGGTGTCATCTTCATCCGGTTTGCCGCCCGGCCAGCCCGTGATTGTGTGCTGGAGCTGGTTGAAGATGCGGATGTTGAGCTGGTAGGCCGGACCTTGTTCCGAAAGGAGGTCGGAAAGGCCGTGCTCGTTGTAATGCTCGTCAATGAGCTTCAAAATCGGCCGCTTGGTCTTGAACGCCTGCCACACCATCGCGCGGCGCGTCTCACGCGGCGTCCAGGAGGCCGGCCCCACGAGCCAGGGCAGTTTGGTGCGTGTGAGCTCTCGCGAGGCGCCGCTGTCGATGAAAAACCTCGCGTCGGGATGGTCTTGCAGGAACGAGGCGGAAACCGCCTCCGTCATCGGGCCCTCGACCGCCTTGGCCACCATCGCCGCCTTGTTGTCTCCCCAGGCCATCAGCACGAGCTTCTTCGCGCGCAGAATCGTGCCCACACCCATCGTGATGGCGAAATGCGGCACGTTTTGCTCTCCGCGGAAGTCGCTGGCCGCGTCCTGGCGTGTCACGCGGTCCAGCGTGATGCGGCGCGTGAGCGAGTCGCG
>DNXB01000019.1:234-3477 GCA_003506995.1 Verrucomicrobiales bacterium | reverse complement strand
TCCTGGATGGTGTTGTTCAGCACATGGCCGAGCGTGAGGATGCCCGTGACGTTCGGCGGCGGGATGACGATGGAGTAAGCCGGGCGCTTCTCGCTCACACGAGCGGGATCGGCTTCAAAGCATTTGTCATCCAGCCAGCGCTGATACCAGCGGGCTTCGACGTCGGCTGGCGTGTAGGTCTTGTCGAGTTCGGGCATAAAAGGGGCGCGAAGATGGGGGAAAGCACGCGCTTTGCAAATGCGGAGGCTGCTCTAAACTCGCCGCCATGACTTCCGTGAGCACCTCCGGTCCGGCGCCCCAGGGCGGCGAATTTCGCCATGCTTTCATGCTTCTTGTGGCCCTGGCCTTCCTCACGACCGTCGGGCTGCTGCTGCCGCATGGGGACAGCGGGGATGATTTTCGTGACTGGCTGATGGCGCGTCCCGGGTTGCGATCGCTGCTCGGGGGTCTCTGGGGCATCGTCGCCTTTGAAGGGCTGGCGGGCTTGTTTTTCACCCAGGACGCATGGCGCGCACGGCTGAGGCGGCTTTTTCTCACTCTTCTGATTCCCCCGCTGCGCATGGTCGTGGCCACCAGCAAGCCGGACGGCTGGCTGTGGCTGCCTGGGGCCGGTTGGAGACGCGCGGGCGAGGAAACATCCGAAAAACTTGAGCAAAAACTCGCTCTGCCGATGGTCGTGCTCACCCTGCTCGTACTGCCCGTGCTCGGCGCGGAACTGACCGGCGGCGAGACGCTGGACAATCACCCGCGCCTCGCCCTGGCGACGCATCTGACCACCTGCGTGATCTGGATCGGCTTCACGGTGGAGTTTGTGTGGATGGTGGCCGCCGCGCCGAACAAGCTGGCCTACTGCCTCAAGCACTGGATCAATCTCGTCATCATCCTGGTGCCGCTGGTGGCCTTTCTGCGCGTGCTGAGCGCCTTCCGCTTCGCCCGCATGATCCGCGCCGGCAAACTCCTCCGTGCCTACCGCTTGCGTGGCCTCTGGTCGCGACTTTGGCGGCTGGCGCTGCTATTCAACCTCTTTGACCGCCTCCAGCAGCGCGATCCGGCTAAATACTGCGCCGCTTTGGAAAAGAAGATCGCCGATCTGGAGGAGGAACTGGCCGAACTGCGGATTAAACTGGCCGAGCACCGCAGTAAGGCATCGGCAGATTCAATCGATCCCGCAGGGATCCAAGAAGGTGGCCATGGGCAAGGCTGAGGCACGAAGCCGTCGCCCCTGGAATTCGAGGGGTGGCTTTATTCTTCAAGGGCGCATGCCGTAGGTATGCGAGAAGCCTGCTTCAACCGGGCGATAACGCACCGTCAAAAACAAGCAGGGCGGGCATTTCGGCCCACCCCGTCATTTTCGAGAGGATGATTCCTCTTACTGAACCGTGCCCGGCGTGGGAGCCGGTGTTGCGGGCACTGCTGGCTTCACTTCCTCGGCTGGCGGCGTGGCAGGAGCCGGTGCTGATGTGGCTGCGGGTGCCGCCGGAGCAGGCGTGGGGGCTGGAGTGCCGGGAGCCGGTGCGGGCGTGTTGCCGTTGGTTGGCGTTGGGTTGGGCCCGTTGGGATCATCGGGTGCCAGCGCCGTGGCGGCGGTCGCCGCTGCGGTCGCGTCATCCAGCTTCTTTTTGGCCGAGGCGTATTTGGCGGCATTGGCGCGGGCTTTGGCGGCGGACTGCGCCAGATACGTTTTGTAATCCGGCCCGTTGCCGGTGATCGTCACCGGCGTGCCGATGGACGTGTGAGTATAGAGGATGGGAGCCATTTTCGACGGCAGGCGGATGCAGCCATGCGAGGCGCGCCGTCCGGGTTTTGAAATCAAACCGATGTGCATGCCCACGCCGTCACCCGTGAGACGCATGAAATACTTCATCGGCGCGGCGACGAATTTTCCGCCTGGGGGAATCACATCGCGCCCCTGCTTGAAGTCGGAGTTTACCAGCTTGCCGCTGGCGTCGTAGCCCTTGCCGTAGAGGTTGGAGACCTTGTCCTTGATCTTCTCCAGGATTTTGAACTCGCCAGTGGGCGTGGGGAAACTGGTGATCCCGCTGGCCACATAGGTCCAGCCGACGACCTCGTCTCCGTGGTAAAGCGTGGCCCGCTGTGTGTCCACATTGATGCGGATGTGGGTGATCGACTTGTCACCGCCGGTCCACTCGCCGGGATACTTCCATTCCGCCTTCACTGGCTCTGGCGGCGGGGCCGGCTTCTTCTTAAATTGCTGGCAGGAGGCCAGCAGCACCGCGCCAATGACCAGGGTGGCGCGTGTCAGGGAGAGGAGGAGGTTTGATTTCACGGTCGCGGATTCTAAGGGGACTGCCGCATCCTCTCAAGTCGCCCGTGGGACAATCTTTTCAGCCCAGATTGAACAATTCCGCCGGTGAGGAAATGAGCACGTCCGCACCGCACTCAATAAGTTCCGCCTCGCCGCGGAAACCCCAGCGCACACCGACCGCACGCATGCCGCTGCTTTTCGCAAACTGCATGTCGATGCCCGAATCGCCCACATAGGCCATTTCAGCCGTCTTCAGGCCCAAAAACGCCGCCATCTCATGCGCACCATCGGGCGCCGGCTTGCGCGGCACCTCATTGCGCTGCCCCAGGATGTGGTCAAACACCCCCGTGCCGAAAAAATGCTCCGTCATCGGCACGGTGAAGCGGTGTGACTTGTTTGAGATCACCCCCAGCCTCACGCCACGCGCTTTCAGCTCCGCCAGCATCGTCACAATGCCCTCATAGGGCCGCGTTTGCGCGTTCCAAAGCGTGTCGTAATGCGCCCGGTATTCCTCCACACAAGTTAGGATGAGATCCTGCAGCCGCGCATGCTCCGGCAACGCCCGTTCGACGAGTTTCTCCATCCCATCCCCCACCATCTGCTTGAACACCTCCTGCTCACAGCGCGGATAGCCCCGTGCGTCCAGCATCCGGTTGATCGACTCCGCGATGTCCGCGAGCGAGTCGATCAGGGTGCCGTCGAGGGCGAAGAAAAGGGTCGNNCAGGGTGCCGTCGAGGTCGAAGATGAAGGCTTTGAGCGTGGGCATCGTTCTCAGTGACAGGGGTTAGTGCCCGCATCAAGCCTCCTGTTACCGCAGCTTAATATTTATTGTTAATTGAGATCAAAATGAGCAAAATGGCCGAATGAATACTCGCGTTCTTGTTGCCTGCGGCATGGCTGCCCTCACCTCGGTCTTGGCGGCAGCGGTCACCCCTGAGGTGGCTGAATTGGGTTTTGACAGCCGGTGGGCGTCTCC
>DNXB01000019.1:0-177 GCA_003506995.1 Verrucomicrobiales bacterium | reverse complement strand
GCAGGCTCGAGATCGCCCTGGATCGTTCGCGCATCGCCAGTGGGAACTTGGTGGTCACTTTACTCTTCGATGCCGACGACAACACCGACGTGGCGGTGCAACTCTTCGACTCGCAAGGCCGCGTGGTTGTGGTGGATCTTTTTGGCAATGTTGTGGACATCGGCAAGCAGGCGACCA
>DNXB01000016.1 GCA_003506995.1 Verrucomicrobiales bacterium | reverse complement strand
GCATCCTCACCGCGCCGCCGAATTCCACGAACGCCACCACGCTCACCCTCACCGGCGACGCGCACGACTTCGACAACCGCGTCTTCATCACCCCGCCGCAGCCGCGCACCGTGCGCATCCACTTTCTCGGCAAAGACGCCACTCGCGACGAGGCCTCCGCGCCGCTCTACTACCTCGCCCGTGCCCTCCAGCCCACCGCCACGCTCGCGCCCGTGCTCACCGCCGACGAAAAACTCCCCGCCCAGCCCGCCGACATCCTCTTCATTGTCGGCAGCGCCCCCGCCGACGGCTTGCGCGACTACCTCGAGCGCGGCGGGTTTCTCGTCACCGTGCCTTCGGACGCCACCTTGCTCAAAACGCTCACCGGTCTCGACCTCACCGTCACGGCCGACACCAGCGACGAGTATCGCATGCTCGCCGAAGTCAAAACCGAGCACCCATTGCTCAAGCCATTCGCCGATCCCAAACTGCGCGACTTCACCAAACTCCGCTTCTGGAAGCATCGCCACATCGAGATCAAAATGGCCAATCCCTCACTCGAAACCCTCGCCACCTTCGACAACGGCCATCCCGCCATCCTCAGCGCCCGCATCGGCAAAGGCACGCTCATCGTCCTCGCCTCCGGCTGGCATCCCGGCGACAGCCAGTTCGCCCTCAGCACGAAATTCGTCCCGCTCCTCTACGGCTGGCTCGCCGCCGCCGGTTTCAGCCACGATCCCGCCGCCACGTTGCTCGTCGGCGATTCCTTGCCCCTCGACGCCACACAGGCCCACACCATCACCGATCCCGAAAACAAAACGCACAGCCTCAACCCCGGCGAAACCTTCACCACGAGCCAAATCGGCCTCCACAAGGTCCAAAACGCTGCTCTCACCCAAACCCTCGCCGTCAATCTCCCGCCCGACGAAGGCCGCGTCCTGCCTTTGGAACCTCAAAAACTCGCCGAATACGGCATCAAGCTCGCCACCGCTTCTGATACCGCCGCCGCCAGCGAAACCACCGACCAGCGCCTCACCGCCACCGACACCGAACAACGCCAAAATCTCTGGTGGTGGTTCTTGGTCACTCTTTTGGCCGTCCTTTTGCTCGAAACAGCCGTGGCTGGACGTTCCAGACACAGCGCCCCAGCTCCAGCCTAGTACGGCTGGTTTTCATACCTTATCATCAGCCCAAAGGAGATCATCTATGCAGACCAATCCCAGCAAGACTGAACACCAACGCGGTTTTGACGCCGTGGCCGAAAGCCGTCGTTGGAAAGAAACTGTCGCCGCTGCCACCGCAGGCATGAGCATTACAGAGCGCATGGCATGGTTTCGCCGTCAGTCATCTGTGACCGCAATCCGCAACCAAGCCGGTGCGGCCAAGTTAGTTGCAACGACTTCTGTTTAAAGTGTCTCGATCCTATTTCTCCCGAATACCATGACCCGTATCTCACATGACAAACGCCTGCACTTCGGGTGTGGCTTTGTCTTTGGAGGGGTTCTCTCGTTTTTGTTTCTGATGGAAGCCATCGTCAGAGAGGGTGTTAGTGCTTGGTTAATCGTTCTTGCTGTAGCCACCGTGTTTGCATTTCTCGCCATGCGCCATGGTGAAGCATTTTGGGCCAAAGCCTCTTCAGTCATCGGAACCGTTGCCGAATGGCTTCGTCACTCTCGTCACGGATAGCAACGTCCATACCCAATCACCGCCATGATCGCACGCACCATCCTCGACGCCCGCATTGCTGAAGTTCGCGAGGCCCTGCGTCGCGCGCGACTCCTCCGCCATCTCGCCGTTGTCTTCGCGCTCGGCATTCTCGTGCGCGGAGCCTTCCTGCTGGCCACGCTGAATGGCCACACCATCCCGAAGCAGTGGGACCGCTGGTCCATGCTCGGCCTCATCGCGCTCGCGCTCGTTGCCTGGCTCAAAGGACGACGCAACATCTGGAGCGACCGCGAGATCGCCCGCGTCATCGAGCAAAAGCATCCCTCGCTCGACTCGTTGCTGCTCACGGCCATCGAGCATGAGTCGGAAGCGGATGAACCCACCGGCTTCCTCCACGAGCGCCTCATCGACCATGCGCTCGCCCGCGCCGCCACGCAGAACTGGCCCATCACCGTCGCCAACAAGCCCTACACCCGCGCCCTCGCTGCCGCGTGGATCGCTGTTGTCGCTTTCCTGGCCACCGACGTGGCGCTGCGCCTTCAAACAAGCAGCAACAAACTCAGCACTGAGCACTCAGCACTGAGCACTTCACCTGCCTCTCCCACCGAGTTCAAAGCCATCCTCACTCCCGGCGATGCCGAGATCGAGCGCAACTCCCGCCTCATCATCGAGGCTCGCTTCGATGGCCCCGTGCCCGCCGACGCCATGCTGGTCGTCAGCGAGGCCGATGGCAAGATCCGCGACCGCCTTCCGATGCGCCTCACCGTCGATGAGCAGGTCTTCGGCGGCCTCATCGCCAAAGTGGAGCGCGATACGAAATACCACGTCGAGTTTGCCAACGAAAAGTCCCGGCAGCACACCATCACCGTCTTCGACTATCCAGCGCTCGTCCGCAGCGACGTGATCGTCACACCGCCCGAATACACGAAGCTCCCGGCCAAGGAGACCAAGAACACGCAGAAAGTCACCGCCCTCGAAGGCTCGAAGATCGCTTGGAAGATCAAGGTCAACAAACCGCTCATTCCCACTCCCCCATCTCCCGACCAAAGCCCCGTCTCCTCCGATCCCTTCGCCAAACCTGCCGTCACTCCATCACTCCAAAACTCCACCACTCCTGCGGCTTCCCCCTTCACCCCTCACCTCACCGCCGCCGAACTTTTCGGCGAGGACAAGACCATCATCCCGCTCACGCCTTCGAGCGAAGACCCCACCGTGCTCGAAGCCGTCCTCACAGCCGAGAAGACGCAAAAATACCGCCTCCATCTCGTCGATGAGGCCGAGCGTGCGAACAAGAATCCGCCGTGGTTCACGGTCACGGTTCAATCCAACCAGCTCGCCAAAATCGAAGTCGTCTTCCCGAAACGTGACCTGCAAGTCTCCAGCATTCAGGAGCTTCCTGTTGAGGCCAAGATCTCTGACGATCTCGGCGTCACGAAATCCGGCGCGGTTTTCAGCATCAACGGCAACAGCAAAGAAATCCTCTTCAAGCATCCCGTCACCGCGCCACAGAAGAAGCAGGACGTGCGCGCCGATCTCACGCTCGAAAAAGAAAACGCGCAGCCGCGCCAACTCGTCAGCTACTACCTCTGGGCCGAGGACACCGGCCCCAAGGGCGAAGTTCGCCGCAGCATGAGCGACATGTTCTTCGCCGACGTGCGCCACTTTGAGGACATCTTCCGCGAGATGGAGGCCCCGCCGAGCGAACCTGGCAAACCCAAGCCCAAAAGCGACAAGCTCGTCGATCTGGTGAAGCAGATCGTCAACGCCACCTGGAAGATCATCCGCGACACCAACGCCGGTCGCGTCATGGAAGCCGCCGCACCGGATGTGGATGTCGTGGATCAATCTGTCGGCATCGCTTTGGAGCAGGTCAAGGAAGGCATGGAAGAAGCCGAGGACGCCGAGATCAAACAAGCGCTCACCGAAGCCTGGAAAGCTCTCAAGGATGCACAGCCGCCGCTTCAACAGGCCTCCGCCGAGAAAAAGCGCTCGCCACTCAATCAAGCGCTCACCTTTGAGCAGACCGCGCTCGAATGGCTGCATCGTGCGCAAAGCCGCGAGCATCAGGTCATGCGCCAAAACAGCCCGCCACAGCCTGGCGAAGCGCAGCAGGCTAACAAGAACCAGATCATGGATCTTGAGCTGAAGCAGCAGGATCAGCGTTACGAAGAAGAAAAAGCCGCCACCGAGGAGCAGACCGCCGAGCAGCAGGAGAACCTGCAAGTTTTGAACCGACTTAAAGAACTCGCACGCCGCCAGGAAGCGCTAGCCGAGAAAATGAAGGAGCTGCAAAACCAGCTCGCCAAGGCCAAGACCGAGGAAGAAAAACAAGAACTCGAAAACCAGCTCAAACGCCTCCAGGCCGAGCAGGAACAGCTCCTCAGTGATCTCGACGACCTCAAAGAGCGCATGGACAAACCCGAGAACGCTCAAAACATGGCCGAGGCCAAGGAGCAGCTCGAAAAGACCCGCGAGCAGGTCAATGAAGCCGCCGAAAAACTCAAGGAAGAGCAACTCACCGACGCCGCCAATTCCGCCACGCGTGCTCAGCGTGAATTGGAGAAGATGCAGGAAGACTTCCGTCAGAAGACCAGCAAGAAATTCGCCGACGAGATGAAGCAGCTCCGTCAGCAGGCTCAACAAGCCGCTGAAGCGCAGAAGAAGATCAGCGAAGCCCTCGAAAACCAGAAGCCCGCTGAGAGCGACATCGCTCAGAGCCTGCAAAACCAGGCGCAGGCCCGTCAGGTCACCGAGCAGCAGGAGAACGTCGAAAAACTCCTCAACAACATGCGCCAGCTCAGCGAGCAGTCCGAGCAGAGTGAGCCGCTGCTCCACAAGAACCTCTACGACGCCGTGCGCAAAGCCCAGACCAGCGGCCTTGAAGAGAACCTTCAAGAAACACGCGACCAACTCCGCTACGGCTCCCAAGCCGAAGCCAAAGACGCCGAGCGCAAAGCCGCCAACGCCGTCGAGGAACTGCAAAAGGGCGTCGAGAAAGCGGCGGAGAGCGTGCTAGGCAGCGAGAGCGAGGCATTGCGTGTCGCGAAAAACGAACTCGATAAGCTGATCAAGGAAGCGCAGGAGCAGGAGGGGGGGCAGAAAGGTCAAGAGGGTCAAGAAGGTCAAAAAGGTGCCCAGCAAGCCGCTGCGAAGTCGGACAAGTCTGACCCGTCCGACAAGTCCGACGCCAAAGGCCAAAAGCCCGGCGAAAAAGGTGAAGCCCAAGAAGCCAAGACCGCCGAGAAAGGCCAGCAGCCCGGCCAGAAAGGCGAAGAGGGAAAAGAACCCGGCAAGGGCCAGGGCGAACCCCAAGATCCCAAAATGGCTCAAGCTGGCCAAAAGCCCGGTGAAGGCCAAGAGGGCCAAAAACCCGGCGAAGGCAAAGAAGGCCAGCAGCCGGGTGAAAAAGGCCAGGGCGAAGCCAAGGACGGTCAAAAGCCCGGCGAGAAAGGTCAGGGCTCAGGCGAGGGGCAAGACCCGAAGATGGCTGAAGCCGGTCAGCAACCGGGTGAGGGCCAGCAAGGCCAAAAACCCGGCGAACAAGGCCAAGGCAAGGCCCAACAAGCCGATGCCAATTCCCCCAACGGCCAGAAGCCTGGCGAAGGCCAACAACCTGGCGAAGGGCAAGGCAAAGGCCAGCAAGCAGGCCAAGGCGAAGGACAGCAGCAAACGGCTGACGCCAACAATCCGAACCAAGGCGGACGAGGGCGTCCGCGCTCCAATGAAAGCGGCGACAACAACCAGATCGCAGGCGGCCCCATCAGTGATCGTGACTCTGACAACGACCGCTCTCGTCCTCAAATCCAAGGTGGTGCGCTCTCAGAATCTCTCTTCTTCGACGATTCCAAAGAGCAGCCCGACACAAACGTCTTCACTGGCGACGGTTACGACCGCTGGAGCGACCGCCTGCGCAATGTGGAGGAGCTTCTCAACAACCCCGAACTCCGCAACGAGGCCGCCAAGGTGCTCGACCGTGCGCGTGAGCTGCGCATCAACCTCAAGCGGAGCAACGAAGCCCCGCAGGTCGCGGTTCTGAACACGCGCATCACGCAACCGCTCATCGAACTGCGTGATCGCGTCGTTGAAGAACTTTCGAAGAAGGATGCCGGTAAAAACTTGGCCCCTGTGGACCGTGATCCGGTTCCCGCCGAGTTCCGCGATCTCGTGAAGCGCTACTACAAAGAGCTGGGCGCTGGAAAGTAAGGAAGTCCGAGATTCTTTGTCGGAATGGGGACTCGACGCCTTTATGGATGCTGATCATACTCCGCGCCGATGCCCCCCACGGTTTTGACATTGCGCTCCGCTGACGGCCTGCACGAGATGGCGTGTGCGATGGATTCTTCCATCGCGCTGGGCAGCGCGCCGGAGGGTGAGATCGTGCTCGATGGCGAGGCGGTTCTCTCACGGCATTGTGTGCTGCGCAGGATCGGGGAGCGGCGGTTCCAAATCAGCCGGGCCGTGCCGGAGGCGCGATTCACGGTGAATGGAGTCACGGCATCGGAACTCGAAGTCGAAACGCCGTTTCAATTCGGCATTGGCGATGAGTTGATCACCTTTGATCTCGCCACCGAGGGAATGCTTCTGCCGGAATTACCTGCCTGGGACGAGCCTGTTGCCCTGCCGAAGCCTTCGGCCGAGCCTGAGCCAGTTGCAGAATCAGCACCGGCTGCTGAACCGGAGCCCGCAGCCGCGCCGCCCCCTCCAGATGAGCCGGTGGCTGCTGAGGAAGCGGTGGAAATCCTGGCTCCCACGGAGTGGCAGCAGGTGGCCGCGCGCGCGAGTCGGCGTGACTATCTGCTGCAACCCATCACGGTGAGACCCCGGACGGGAGAGCGCCTGGGCGAGGTGTTGATCGATCTTCCTCCCTTGTTCACCGTGGCCGCCGAACCACCCGCCACGCCTGTGGCATCCAAGGCCAGCCATGAGACTCATCCGAATGTTGAAAAGGCGGTGCCTGAAGAGTCTTCGCCGCTCCTGTTTGCCAGTCTGATGATTTGCGGCGTGATGATCGCGGCCATTTTCTACTGGCAGCATCATCTGGACTCCGGGGCGCAGGAGACAGAGATGGTGCTCGACTCGCCGGAGCCTGGCATGCGTGATGTTGAGGCAGACCAGGTACTGAAAGCCGTCATGGGCCTGCGTCGCGCCAGCCTGCCCATGATTTCAGCGCATCTGGCGATGCCGTTGGCGGAGGAAGGGGACGCGCGGGCCATGCATGAGCTGGCGCTGGCGCTGCTCGCTTCCGGAGAGTTCAGCGAGGAGGCGGTGTTTTTGCTGCGGCAGGCGGCGGAGAGTGGAGAGCGCGATGCCCTGGCCGATCTCGCCGAGGCGGTGGAGAATCCGCTGAACATGGCGCGTTACAGCCCTGACTCGTTCCAGCACCTGGATTTCGCCGCGCATCTCGGTGAATCCTCCGCCTGGATGCCGCTGGGAGAACGGTATGAGCATGGGCATGGCGTGGCCAGGAGCCTGGAACATGCTCTCGCGGCCTACGAAAAGGCTCACGCCGCCGGAGAGCGGCGTGCTGCGGTCAAGCTGGCTGCGAAGCGTGATGCGCTGGGCTGCGTGGCCGCCTTTGTGCGCTCGTGGAACGAGCCTTCCGTGGCTTCGCTGCCCGATCACGTCTCGACCGCGCCAGAGCGTTTCTTCGAGCATGAAAAACCGTCCATGGAGACGCTGCTGCGGGCCGAGGAGCAACTGCGCGCGTGGTGGCCGAAGCGTCGCATCAGCGTGGAAGGCGGCGGGACGGCCAATCTGCACAGCTTTGAGCGCGTTGAGGTGATGCAGCCGTTTCAGTTCGAGCTGCAACGCGGAGAGCGGATTGCGCGCGGGCGTGGTTTGCTGACCTGCGCGGTGGCGCGTGAGGAGGCTGGCTGGCGTGTGGTCAGCGCGCAGGATGAGATCGCCCTCAACGAGATGCTCCCAACGGGGGCTCAATTTTTGACCGGGCCGTCTCTGCGCGCGCTGAAGCCCGCGCTCAGCCCTGTGGAGCGGGTGGAGCAGTCGCGGCTGGAAATTCTCGAAACAATGCGCGGCCTTGAGGAGACGCAGGACTTCAAGCCCGCGCTCTCGCTTATCCTGGGGGCGGCTGCGGCTTTTCCGCAGGAGGCGTTCTGGCGGCCCTTCGCGGACAAGTTGTGCGACCGCATGGCGCGTGAGTTTTTCAGACAAGGACGCTGGGAGGACGGCACCTGGGCCGGCCAGGTGCGCCAACTGGCGGCGACCGGCTCTGTCTCCGCGATACTGCTGGAAGGGCACTTGCGCATGGCCGGTTACGGGGTTGCGCGGGACGAGAGACTCGCGGTGGAGCTGTATCAGAAGGCCTTCGAGATTGGCAGGCGGCGTGATGCGCGGTTTTATTATGCCGAGGCGTTGTTTGAGGGGCGCGGTGTGCCGCAGGATTTGGAGAAGGCCGGCATGCTGGTTTTGTCGTCCATGACGCGGTCCAAGCATCCGCTGGAGGCGTTCCTGGCCGCGCAGTGGCTCTGGTTGAAGGCGGAGCGCGATCCCTCTCTCTGGCCGGAAGTGCATGACACTCTTTCGCGCGTGGCGGAGAAGCATCCGCCAGCGAGGCATCTCGCCGCCGTGGTGATGCTCAACCACGGCAAAACCAGCCGCGAACGCAAGAATGGTTTCGCCGCGCTCAAGGCTGCCGCCGAGTCCGGCGTGCTGGAGGCGATGAAGAACCTTTCCAAGTGCTACCAGGACGGCGTCGGCTGCGAAAAGGATTTTCAGGCAGCCATGCTTTGGAAACAAAAGGCCGCCGTCACCGAGCCGCCAAGGCGCAGGCACTACACGGAGTTTGAGGGCTGATTAAGCGGCTTCCGTGATCTCCAAACGCGGGAACAGCGGCACGGGCGCGCCGAGTTGATGGCCGCTGGGGAGCAGGCCCCACTTCAAATCGCTCACCTTGAAATTTTCCGGCAGTTCCCAGCCGATTTGTGCGCGCGCCGTGACCATCGCGGTGGGCATGATCGGATTGAGCAGCACAGTGACGTGCGTGAGCGCCTCGGCGAGGTGATAGAGCACGCTGTCGAGCCGGGCTGCTTGCGCAGGGTCTTTGGCGAGTGAGAAGGGCTTCGTGCTATCGACGAACGCATTGGCATGCGTGACGATCTTCCACGCGGCGGCGATGCCTTCGTGGATGTCCCAGCCATTCATCTTCTCAAGGTAGAGCGGCAGGGCATCGGCGACGGTCTGGCGCAGGGCTTGGTTGATTTCGTCATCGTAATCGCCGGGCGTGAGCACTCCGGCGCGATACTTTTGCGCCATGTTGATCGAGCGGTTGAGCAGATTGCCCAGGCCTCCGGCCAGCTCCTTGTTGTAGCTCATGATGATGCGCTCATCACTGAAATCGGCGTCGTAGCCAGTGGCGATGTCGCGCATGAGGTAATAACGCAGGCCGTCGGGTGTGAAGGTGTTTGAGAGCACGTTCGGGTCGATCACATTGCCGAGGCTCTTGCTCATCTTGGCACCTTTCACGTTCCACCAGCCGTGGACGATGAGTTTGGGGATCTGGTCGTCCGGGAAACCGAGCGCGTGGAGCATGATCGGCCAATAGACGGCATGCGCGGGCACCAGGATGTCCTTGCCGATCACATGAGCATCAGCGGGCCAGATTTTTTCAAACTCTGGCAGGCCTGTGTTGCCGACTTCATCGGCCAAGTAGCCGGCGAAGCTGACGTAGTTCACCAGCGCGTCGAACCAGACGTAGTTTACGAATTTTTCGTCGAAGGGCAGGGGAATGCCCCAGCTCAGGCGTTCGAGGGGACGGCTGATGCAAAGGTCCTGCGCGGCTCCTTCGAGCGAGTTGAGCACGTCGTTGGCGCGATGTGGCGGGTAAATGAAGTCGGGATTGCCGCGGATGTGGTTCTTGAGCCACTCGACATGGTCGCTGAGGCGGAAATACCAGTTCTCCTCCTGCAACTCGACGACCTCGCCCCATTCCTCGCCGTACTGGCCGTCGGGGCCGCGTTCTTTGTCGGTGAGAAACTGCTCCTGGCGTACGGAGTAGAAGCCCGCGTAGCTCTTTTTGTAGAGCTGGCCGCAGTCGTGCAGCTTTTGCAGCATCGCCTGCACCACACGCTTGTGCTTGATGTCCGTGGTGGCGGCCCAGCCGTCGTAACGCACGTTCAGCTTGTCCCACAGCGCCGTGAAGTGCTGCGTGATGCCATCGACAAACTCCTGTGGCGATTGTCCGGCCTTTTCCGCGCTCTTCTGCACCTTCTGGCCGTGCTGATCCACGCCGGTGAGGAAATACACCTCGCGTCCATTCAGTCGCTGAAACCGCGCCATGACATCCGCCAGCACCTTCTCATAAGCATGGCCGATGTGCGGCGCTGCGTTGGTGTAGTCGATGGCGGTGGTGATGTAGTAGGGTTTCACGGGGTGCGCACGATGCCGCGAAATGAAGAGTAGTCCAGTCGCGCCGCGACTGGAGGCAGAATGAACCAGTTGCGGCGCAACTGGGCTACTTTGGCAGCATGGTCAGATACTGCTCGGTCATCTGCTTCACCTTGGTGCGCATCGGCTCAAGCTGAGGCTGGAGCTTGGCGAGTTCGGCGGTGGCTTCGGCGATGATCTTATCCTTCTCGGGGATTTCCTTGGTGGCGGCGGCGATGGTGGCCTCGGCGTCGGTTTTCTTCTTCTTCGCGCCTTCAAAGTCGGTGTTCGCTTTCGCCACTTCGGCTTTCTTGGCGTCGAGAACCTTCTGCTCGGCATCGAGTTTGGCGTGGGCGGCGGCGTAGGCATGTTCGAGCGGAGGAAGCGCCGTTTTGGCGGCGGCGAGGGCGGCGTTGATTGGAGCGATCTTGGCGGCGTAATCTTTCTCGATGGCGGCAGGCGCGGCTTGTTTCTCGGCGAGGGCCTTGCCCTGGGCTTCGATTTCTTTGGCGATGCTGTCGCGCTGGCCGCGAAGAGGCGCGGCGGCTTTCTCGGCGGTGGCGAGTTCGTTTTTGGCCTGGGCGAGCTGTTTCTCGGTCTGCGCAATGGCGGTGTTGGCGTTGTTGAGGTCGTTCTTGGTTTTGCCGGCGACCTTGCGTGCTTCGGCGAGCTTCTTCTCCGCATCGGTGCGAGCAGCTCGTTTGGCATCAAGTGCCTGCTGGGCTTGCGCAGGCTTTGCGGCGGCCTCGGAGGCGGCTTTTTCAGTGGTGGCGACTTTGGCGGTCAGCGCGGCATCACCGGCTTTGGCAGCAAGTTCCTTCTTGGCTGCGGCGACGGCAGTTTGGGCGTCGGCAGCGGCTTTTTTGGCGTCGGCGAGCGCTTTATCAGCAGCTTGGATTTCTGCGGTGAACTTTGGGATCGAAGCCTCGATGTCCTTGGCGGCTTTTTCTTGAGCAGGGAGTGCTGCGGTAAAATCGGCGGCGGATTTCTTCACGGCGGCGAGATTGCCCTCGAACTTGGCGACTGGGGCTTTTTTGGCCGTGACCTGAGCCTCGGGGCCATTGAGCTTGGCGTTCACCTCGGCGAGGCTCTTCTTCCTGGCTTCGATGAGCTTGGCGATGTCCTCGGCGGATTTTTTGGCGGCGGCGATGGCTTCGTCCTTGGCTTTGGCGGCGGCGGCGAGTTCGGCTTCCTTGGTGGTGATGATGGTCTTCTGCTCGGCGACTTTCGCGGCAGCGGCGGCATCGGCGTCGCGGGTGGGCTTGGTGGTGGCTTCGAGAGCGGCGGCTTCGCCCTGTACTTTCTTCAAAGCGGCTTCGAGGCCGGGCTGTGCGGCGATGGATTCGGCGATGGCTTTCTTGGAGTCTTCGATGCGGGCGGCGGCGGAGACTTTGGCGGCCTCGGCGTCTTTTTTGGCCTCGGTGAAGTCGGTGAAGTCGGCTTCGAGCTTGGCGAGTATTTCCTTCTCGGCGAGCACGCCGGTGTTGAACCGGGCGGCTTTGAGCGCGGTGGGCACTTTTTGGAGGATGCCGATTTCATCGCTGGCGGATTTCGCGGCGGTCTGGGCGGCGGCGAGGGCCGTTTTGCCTGCGGCAGCATTGCCTTCAGCTCCTTTGATGCGATCCGGGCCGGCTTTGACGAGCGCGGGCAGTTTGGGCAGCTCGGCCTTCTTCGCGGCGATGCCATCGGTAGTGGCTTTGATCTTGGCGTCGGTTTCGGCGATCAGTTTGTCAAGATCGGCGACGGGAGCGGGTGCGGTACCGAGTTCGGCCTTCGCCTTGGCGATGGCGGCGGTGAATTGATCGGCCTTGGCCTTGTGCGGGGCGATTTTTTGCTGCTCGGTCTTCGCAGTGGCGAGTTTGCCTTCCAAATCCTTCACCTTGGCTGTGAGGGCGGCGTCATCGGCCTTGGCTGCGAGCTCTTTCTTCGCGCCTTCGAGCGAGGCGGTGGCATCGGCGACGGCTTTGTCGGCTGCGGGCAGTTTGGCGGCCTCTGCTGCGGCAGGGGCGAGTTCTTTTTCCTGCGCGGCGATCCTGGCGGTTTTTTCGCCGTAGGCTTTGATAGCGGCGTTGCGGGCGGCTTTGTCCTGATCGGCCTTGGTGCGGGCGGCTTTCAGCGCGGCGAGGGCTTTTTCCTCGTTGGCGATCTCGCCGGGGTAGGCATTGCTGCGGCGGTCGTATTCGGCGACTTCGGCGCGGACTTTGGCGAGTGCCTCATCACGGGCTTTGGCATCGGCCTCGGCCTTTTTGATCGCTTCCTGAAGCGAAGGCAGCTTCGCGGTGAGTTCGGCGGTGCGCTGCTCGGTTTGCACGATGCGCTGGGCGATCTGCGAGGGATTGCTGACGTAGCGGGCGGTTTCGGTGAGAGCGGTGGCACCGAAGTTCCACTGGATGATTTCGCCGCGCCAGTTGGCGGAGATGGCGGACTTGGAATCAAAGCCTGCGACGACTTTGGTCACGAGATCGCCCTGGCTGGGGGCTTCGCCGAGTTTGTTGCCATTGACGTCCCAAGTGCGGACGAGGCCGTCGTTGCCGGAGGAGACGATTTTGCCATCCGGCGTGAAAGAGATGGACTGCGTGCCGCCGCCGTGGGCGGCCCATTCCTTGACTTTTTTGCCCTCGTTCATCTCCCAGGTCATGATGACGCCATCAGCGGAGCAGGAGGCAAGGATGTTGGAATCAGCGCGCCAGGAGAGATCAACGCATGAGCCTTTGTGCTGGCCAAGGATGTAGAACTCGCCGCCGCTGTCGGCTTCCCAGACCATGACGTTGCCGTTGCGGTCGCTGGTGGCGAGCAGGACGCCGTCGGGGCTGAAGGCGGTGCCCATGACCCACTCGGTGTGCTTGGCGATGACGTATTCTTCCTCGCCGGTGGCGGTGTTGTAGCACTTCACCTTCTTCGACGGGCTGCCGATGACGATGCGCTTGTGATCGGGGCTGATGTCGGCGGACATGACCTGGTCGAACTCCTTGCCGACTTCGGTGATGCGTTTGCCGGTCTTCACATCCCAGACGATGGCGTGGCCGATTTTACCGGCACGACCGCCACCCATGATGAGGAGCGATCCATTCCGGCTGAAGCGCAGGCTGCGGGCGTAACCCTCGGTGTAAGGGAAGATGCCGACGAGCTGACGTGTGTCGGTGTCGTAAAGCAGGATCTGCTTCGGCGCGGCGAGCGCGAAGAGCGAGGTCCACGGGCTGAAGGCCATCGCGGTGATGGCGGTGGTGCGCGGCGTGACGATGACGGGCTCCAGCAGCACATGCTCAGGCTTGGCGATGGGGCCTTCCGGTTTGCCACCGGTGACGGCGACGGTCATGTCGATCTTCGGTTTGGCGGACTTTTTCGCGATGGACGATTTGGTGTCGAGCACACCGCCTTTGACCCAGGCAGCGAGCAGGTCGAGATCCTTGGTGCTCAAAGGAGCGCCTTCGGGCGGCATGAAGGGCTCTTCTTTTTTCGCGCAGGTGCTCCAGATGCGGCTGCCATCGACATTGCCGGCATCCACAATGGCACCACCACCGCCGCCGGTCATGAGGGCACCGAAGCTGGTGAGATCGAGATCGCCCTTCTTCTTGTCCGGGTTGTGGCAGGAGAAGCATTTGTTCTCCAGCAGGGGGCGGATGTGGTCCTGATAGGTGATTTTTTCGCCTGCGTCCTGGGCATGAAGGGACAATGAGGCGAAGGCCGCGCAAGTCAGCGAGAGGGTGGTTTTGGACATCATAGGGGGATGATGCTCTGAACTACGGGACTGAAGGGCGCGGACTTTCGAGAGAGAAGAGGCGGTCAAGAAATGGGGAGAGGAAGTCAAGGGGTGGTCAAGACGGGCAGTCTTGACGTTCTGTGGTTCCGCCTTCAGGCGGTTCCTCGCACTGTAGTTCCGGCTTTAGCCGGCTCGGAGAGCTTCGCCAGACCACCTGCTGCGAAGCCGCGGAGCGAACGCGGGACTACAATGCCCCAGCCTCCTACCTCCTCAACGCATTGATCAGCTCATCCAGCTTGTCCGCAATCTGCTGCACCTCCGCCTGCGTCGGCGGATCGCCCACGGTCATCCCGAGCGTGTTCACCGCGTTGCTGTTGCTGCTGGTGGTGGCGACGGCATCGGTGAGTTGCTGGAGCGAGACCTCGCCGGGTTCGCCTTGGGGGCCGGGCTCGCCTTGCGTGCCCGGTTCTCCCTGGCTGCCATCGCTGCCGTTGCTGCCATCGGCACCGTTGAAGCCTTGTGGCAGGTCAAAGGTGAAGTGCAGGGTCTGGCCGAGCACGCTGAGCGTGACCAGCGCCGGTTCACCCGGTGGCAGCGTGTTGGTGCCATCGACCTGCGCGGCGGTGATCGTTTGGATGGCGTCGATGAGATCCTTGAGGCCGTTGAGCTGGCCGCGCATCTGGACGGCGTCGATCTCGGTGCCGGCTTGGGGGAGGGTGGGGTCGTACATGAGGTTGAGGGTGCCAAGCGCCGTTGACGGTTGTTGACGGTGGTTGACGGTGGTTTGGGAATCGTTCTCGGTTCGCTGTTCGCTGTTCGTAGTTCGTAGCAGCGGACGTGAGTCCGCCTCTGGCTCGTCCTCGATCAGGAGGTTTGCGATGGTTGACGATTGTTTGCAGTGGTTGACGGTTGTTTGAAAACCACCGTCAACGGCGCGGAGCGCCCTCAACCACCGCCAACCACCGCCAACGCGAGCGCAGCGAGCTCACGGCCCGATCGTCACCTTCGCCACGTCGCACCAGTCGCTGGTGGTGGCGCCGTTGTCGAAGAAGCGGGCGCGGTACTCACGCACCTCGGCCTGGCCGGCCACCAGCAGCGGGCGGTCGTCGAGGTGCGGGCTTTTGTGGGCCATGACCAACTGCTCCCAGGCGCCGCCGCGGCGGCTGTCGATGATGATGTACTGGTGGCCGTCCTTGAAGAACTTCACGCGGCCGCGCTGGTGGTCCGGCCCGGAGACGGCGGTCACGGTGATGCGGGGCGCGGCGGCGTCTCCGGGCGGCGGGGGCGGGGCCTCGCTGCCGACGATGCC
>DNXB01000354.1 GCA_003506995.1 Verrucomicrobiales bacterium | reverse complement strand
GTGGCAGCCGTGGCGGTCGTGAAGGTGGCGGCGAAGAAGGCGGCTGGTAAGCCGTTTCATCCCTCCCTTTATTTCGAAGCCCGTGATGTGGGTCTGGAAGCCTAGGCTTCCACCGGCGTCACGGGCTTTTCTGCGTTCACGAACAGCGCGAAGAAGCCTGCCAGCACAAAGGCCACCGCGCAGAGCCACACGCCCTCGTGGAAGTCATTGTTCGTGTCGTAGCGATCCAAGACTGCGGTGAACAGAAGCGGCATGATTGCCGCGCCAAAATTCCCCCACATGTTGGACCAGCCAAAGAGCTGCGCCTGATATTTGCCGCTGATGTCCTGCATGGTCGTCCACATGGCAGGCAGGCCAAAATCACCAAAGAACGCCACCATTCCAAAAGCGAGCAGGATCGTCCACGGCGTGTCCATCCACAGGGCGACGATGTAAAGTCCCGCAGCGATGAACTTGGTGATGGACATCGGCAGCATGCGACCAAGGCGCCTGCCGTGGTGCCTTGTGATGAAATCTGTGCTCCAGCCGCCCACGATGATGCCGCCGATGCCAATAAAGAGCGCCCCGCTGGTGATCCAGCCATTCGTGACATCATCAAAGTGCTTCACATCCTTCAAGTAACGTGGGAAGGTCAGCGCGGTGAAGGCCCAGCCAATGTTGGTGAAGAACTGCACAGCATTTGCCATCCAAAGACTGCGACTACGGCAGGCCGCACGGAGTGGGAAACGCCTTGCTGGCTCGCGCTGAGGCTGGAAATCCCCGCGCCCTTCGGCGAGCAGTTCTATTTCCGCATCGTTGCAGTTGGGATGCAGACGCGGGTGATCGCGGAACACCCGCCAGAAGAACAGCGCCACCCCGACACCGGCCGCGCCATAGACCCAGCCAGCCCAGCGCCAGTCTCCAAATCCCATGATGACTTTCACCGTCAGAATCGGTGCCAGCACCAGACCGGCGCGTCCGCCTAAGGTGATGATACTGCTGGCCATCCCGCGCGAGCCGATATGCGTCCAGCGGGTGATGAGGCTGCTGCTTGCCGGGTAGTAGCCAGCCTCCGCCAGCCCGCACAGCAGGCGCGCGAAAAACAGCGTCCAGAACCCCGTTGCAAAGCCCGTGGCTGCTGTGAAAAGGGACCACGCCGCTATGTACACGGTTATCAGAGTCCTCGCTCCAAAGCGGTCGCTCAACCATCCGGCGGGCACTTGGAACAGAGCATAAGACCAAAAAAAGGCACCAGTGATCCAGTCAGTCTGCTGCTTGCTAAAAGTGAATTCTGCCTCAAAAGAATCCGAGGTGATGATCTGCGCCAGGCAGATGCGGTCCAGATACATCAGGAAGGCCACCATGGTCGCCGTGGCGAGGATTTGATGACGGACGATGGAGGGGCGGGCGGCGGAAGACATCGGGGAAAGAAGACGCGGGATTTTTGCCAGCCCTAGCAGGATTCCGGCTTGATGCGAAGTTCAAAGGCGTGCATGACGCAGGATGGCAGGCACAAAACGTGCGTATTGAATGCCGTTGCGCCCTGCCGCCGTCTCAGAAACCCTTCCACTCTCATGACTGCCATCAAAAACCTCTCCGCGCTCCTGGTGCTCAGCTTCCTCGCCTCCGGCGTGCTGGGCTGGTTCCTCTTCCAATCACGCTCCGACCTCACCGCCCTGCGCGGCGAGATGGAGCAGCTCAAACTCTCTCACGCCGACGATTTGAAGGCGAAGGAGGCCGAGTTTCAGCGCACGCTCGACGCGCAGTCCGCGCAGCATCAGAAAATGATCACCGCGCTCAATGACGAGCACGAGAAGAAGATCGACGCCCTGCGCTCCGGCGAGCGTCAGCGCCTGGCCACCGCCGCGAAGGAGTTTGAAAACATCTTCGAGGGCAACAAAACCACCCTGCAATACATCAACCTGCTGGAGGACAAGGTGAAGGCCGGGCAGACGCTCTCGAAGGCCGAGGTCGAGAAGCTCACCATCATCACCACCGGCCTCGGTTATTTGAAGAAGCAGTACCAGAAGCCCATGCAGGAGTTCCAGGAGCTGGCGGCCTATTTTGAGGCCCAGGCCTCGAAACAGGTCGAGAAACCGAAGGGCGGCTTTTTCAAGCGCGTGTTCAGCAAGGAGTTCCGCGAGCAGGAAAAGGAGTACGCCCGCCAGGAAGGCGCCAAGGAGGCCTTCGAGCAGGCCCAGGGCAAGTTCACCACCGCCTACTCCTCCGCCCAGCGCGCCATGGCCGGTGTGAACCTCGACGCCGATGCGCAGATCCAAAAACTCCACGCCTACATCGACGACAAGCAGCAGATGAACGCGGAGGATCTCAGCTCCTTCTTCTCCAAAGCCCGCCAGGCTCTCCGCACGCATCAAGACGTGCTCGACTTCGAACCCGACGCCGTGCCGCTGCCCACGCCGAAGCCGCAGCCGTGATTTTGGATGATCCCGAAGGGATCAAAGAAGATAGCCAGGGGCAAACTCGCGAAGCGAGTGCCACCCCTGGACTGCGAGCGGAATTGCCGGGTTCAAGGTTGCATCCTGAAGGGATGCGAGAGGCATTCGTGTGTCCAAGCCGTTTGGCATGAACAAGCCGCAGACATCCTGACCGCAGGTGAAAGCCAAGCGCTTGGAAAAGACGGTTCATCCGAGGAGTTGGTGCAGTGTTTGCCGTGCCACACGAGTTTGGCATCAGCCCCCTCACCTCACCTCTCCCCGCGTCATGTTTCAGATCATGGGATCACCCACAGCGGGGAGAGGGACTGAAAAAGAGGGCGGCTTCGATGACAGAGAATTCCTGACAGCGCTGTCAGGCCAGAAGGCCCGCTTTCAAGTCCCTCTCCCCGCTCACAGCCTGCGCCTGGTCTGTCATGTCTTTGCGGGGAGAGGTTAGGTGAGGGGAACCTCGCTGTGCGCCGCGAATGCACCAACTGCGCGGATGAACCAAAAAGACAGCCGAAAAGGAATTCATTCCGCTTTCTTTTCGAGTCATCGAATTTCCAGTTGGGCGTTGATTTTACCGTAGCGCATCAGGGTGTCTGAGCCTCTCGCACACCTCCGGCATGCGCTCTTCCGTGGACCCTTATATCCTGCTGATTCCAGGCGTCTTTCGACCCCTGCGGGATCAAAAAATCACCGCCCCACTTCCAGCAGCGTCGGCAGCTTGTTCATTGGCGTGATCTCCACGCTGGCTCCGGCGGCGGCTTTGGGCTGCGGGTTGCTGGATTTCAAATAACGGAACAGCTCGCTGTCGGTGGTGAAGACCATCGTGGTGTCGCTGGTGATGAGCTTTTTGTAGGCCTCCATCGTCTGCTTGAACTCGAACAACTGCGCGGCATCAGGAGTCTGGTTGTAGGCCTTGGCGTAGATCTCGGTGGCCTTGGCGTCGGCGGTGCCCTCAAGCTCCTGCACTTTGCGGTAGGCCTCGGACTCGATGGTGGCGAGGTCGCGCTCGCGCTCGCCGTTAATCTTGGCGGCCTCGCCCGCGCCTTCGGAGCGGTAGCGGTCGGCGATCTGCTGGCGCTCGCTGATCATGCGCTGGTAAATCGAGGTGCTGACGGAGGCATCGTAGTCGATGCGCTTGAGGCGCACGTCGAGCAGGCGGATGCCGAGTTCCTTCACCTTGGGCGCGGCGTTGGCGAAAATTTCGGCCTCCAGCTCACCACGGCCATTCTGGATGGCGGGCAGCACACCGATGCGCGCCTCGGCGGTGGAGATGGCGGCGCCCACCTCCGGCGCGGGGCCGTCGCGCACGACTTTGCGGTCCTTCGTGGTGCGCACGGCCTCGATGAAGTCGTGCTTGGCGATGACGATGCGCATCTCGCTGCCGATGATGCCGTTGAGGCGGGAGAGCGCGCGGTTTTCATCCGTGAGCTGGCGGTAGAAGACCAGCGGGTCGGAGATTTCCCAGCGGGCGAAGGCATTGACCATGACGAAGACCTTGTTTTTCGTGGTCATGGGCGTGGAGTCGCCGTCCCACTCCAGCACGCGGTTTTCGATGCGGTTGACGGTCTGGATGAAGGGCGTTTTCCAATGCAGACCGGCCTGCACGACCGGCTCGTCCACGGGCTTGCCGAACTGGGTGATGATGACCTGTTCGGTTTCGTCGATGGTGTAAAAGCCGGAGCCCAGCACGATGAAGAGCACGAGCGAGACAATGAGAGCGAGGGTGGATTTCATCGGGAGACGGGGGCTTGCAGTTCTTGCGGCGCTGGCTGGCGCAGGTTCATGAGCGGGAGGAAGGAGGAGGCGTTTTCGTCGAGGATGATCTTCCCCGGCACGGTGGGCAGGATCTCGCTCATGGTTTCGAGGTACATGCGCTTCTTGGTGACCTCGGGGGCTTTTTTGTATTCGGCGAGCAGGGCGTTGAAGCGCGCGGCGTCGCCCTCGGCCTCGTTGATGCGCTTGGTGGCATAGCCTTCGGCGGCGCTGACTTTCTGCACGGCCTCGCCGCGTGCTTTCGGCACGACACGGTTGTACTCGCCGCTGGCCTCGTTGATGGCGGATTCTCTCTCCTGCTGGGCGCTGTTGACCTCGTTGAAGCTGGCCTTCACCATCGCGGGCGGGTTCACGTTGCCGAGCTGGATGAGGTCGATGCGCAGGCCCATGTTTAAGGTGTCCACGAGCGAGCGCAGGCGCTCCAGGCCCTTCTGCTCCATCTCCTGACGGCCGATGGTGAGCACCTCATCCACGGTGCGGTCCCCCACGACCTCGCGCATGACGGCCTCGGAAAGATCGCGCAGGGTGGCGAGGGGTTCGCGAAAGTTGAAGGTGTAGGCCACGGGGTCTTCGACGTGATACTGCACCTCCCACTCCACGAGCACGGCGTTCAGGTCGCCGGTGACCATGTTTTTCTCCTGCTGCTGCTCCTCGTACTCGGTGTACTGGTAATAATTCGTGGCACCCTGCGAGGCGGTGCCGAACTCCAGCTTCTGCTGGCGCTGCACCTCGACGATGATCGCGCTGTCGATGCCCCAGGGCAGCTTGAAGTGCAGGCCGGGCGGCGCGGTCTTCAAATAACCGCCGAAGCGCTGGATCACGGCCACGGAGTTCGCCGGAACCTGGTAAATGCCGGAATACAGGCCGATGAGCACGAACAAGGCGCCGACGCCGAGGAGGATCAGCCGGGGATTGAGCCTGATTTGCACGCCATCAGGCAAGGCGGGGTGACGGATAGTGGCCATGCCCTGAGGCTAGCGCAGTGGGCACAAGCAGCAAGCGGCATGCTTGACTCATATTTCACGCGGCGGACAGCCGCGTTCGTGGCGCGGCAGGCCCGCTTGCCGCCCCTGGTCGGCACACCAGCCCCGCCACGCCCACCCTCCCTCATCCGTAGCCATGCAAATCGACCACAGAGACACGAAGAGCACAGAGGTCATGAGCCGCGCCCGCCGGTGCGGGTGTCGGTGGGCTCATCCTCTGTGTGCTCCGTGTCTCTGTGGTCAACCCATTGCCTCGTTCAACACGCCTAAAAGGAAGAACAAGAGAGTGAGGCAGGCTTTAAAAAGTGGGAATGAACAGCCCCCTGCACCAACGCATCCAAGCGCGTTGAGTTGAGGTAAAATCGGGCCATTCATTCCAGCACCCAGTACTCGGCGATCTCCGCTCTCGCATAGGTCTGGCGCTTCGTGTTCAGGTCAAACTCCAGCGATGAGTCGGAAATCTCGATGATCAGCCACGCGTCGTCGGGGCCGGGATGCGACAGCGTGTAGCCATCCCTGCGCTGCTCGACCACGGCGATGTCCGGCTGCGGCCCGTTGTGGCGGTTGATGCGGATCGGGTTCTGGCAGCGCACACGCAGCGCCTTGCCGACTTTCTCCCGGATGACCTCGTGAACCTCATCGGTGAAGCCATGCATCCTCCAGTTGCGGCACAAGCGGGCTACCTCGATGATCCCTTCGGGATCAGGGATTCACTCGCCTTCGGCGAAGTAGTCCGAGTCGATGCGCTTCACCTCATAGACTTGAGCGACCGAGACACCGACGTTGTGGTCGATCATGAGTTCCGCCAGCTCGTCGCCGTCGATGAGGACGATCTTGCTGTTGCTGACGTTCTTGGCGAATTCGACGGCCTCTTTGGTAAACGTGGAGGTCGTGATGAAGATGCCTTTGGTCGCTTTGTTGCCGGCAAGAGCACCGGCGAACTGCTGCACATCCGGTCTGCCGACGGTCTTGTCGAGCCAGCGCTTCGCCTGAACGTAGATGGCATCGAGACCGAGTTTGTCCTCTTTGATGATGCCGTCGATGCCGCCATCGCCTGATTTGCCGACAACCTGAGCGGCATCACGCAAGGATCCGCCGTAGCCCATTTTCACGAGCAGTTCGATGACGAGGCGCTCAAAGAAAGCTGGCGTGCATTTGCGGATTAACTGGAGCAGATCGGCTCTGACAGCACTGCGCAGAAGTTGGTGTGCCGATTCGAGGCGTTCGAGTGGTGCGGTTCCGCTATCTTCATTTTCTTCCTCGGCTTTGCCGTTTGCCGTATCTGAATCTCGTCGTTTGTCACGGACAAAAAGCCGGTGTTCCTCGAACTGTCGAAGAATCTTCAGATCAATGCGGTCTTTGTATTGAGCGAGAAGTGTCTTGCCTCGTTCGGTAATGGAATATCGGCCACGCTCCGGCGTGGCAAGTGCGAGTGCTTTGCGCAGGTGAACGATGGCCCATGCAACTCGATTGATGAGAGTGCTTTCTTTGGCGCTCGGAGTCAGTTCCGCCAGATCAGCCTCAGTCAGTTTGAATTCTTGGATCACCGTTTCGCGCATGTCCGAAGAACCAATTGTGCCGGGTTCTGCAAGCGCAGCTCGTCGCAACACCGGCAGCATCATGGATTGGAAGTCTGGGACGGGCATTTGGCAGATCAGTGTGCCGATGTTGTCTGCCGCGTTGCGAGTCGCTTCAGTTCTCGCAGCGTCTTGGCCTCTTCGCCATGCTCGGCCTCGTAGTCTTCGACGAGTTCCAGCAGCTCACGGAAATACTCGCGTTGGACGGCATTGAGGCGGCGGACGGCGAAGCGACCGCACAGGCTGGCGGCTTCCTCATAGACGGCACGGCTGCGAAACGGTGTCAAAGCGCAAAGCGCCCACAGGCCGGAGATGGTGTCCGGTAGTTTGCGAATTTGCGAGGCGGTTGAAGTGCGGGACATGGCGTGTCAGAGCTTTTTCTTCCAAGCGTCCTTGGAGTATTCGGCATGGCTGAGAAAATCCAAGAGGAAAACCCGGCCGGTGTTGAAATGAATGGCGGCGATGAGCCGGAAGTTGTTTCCGGCGATGTTGAAGACGAACACCGGGCGCAGACTTTCGACTTTGACCAGGTCAGTTTGCGAAAAGTCGCGGCGAATCTCGGTCAGGGACTTCCAAGATGCCTTGCGGGTGATTTCAAACCAGCGCAGCAACGACGGTGCTGCTGCCGGATGTTTTTCCGCCCAGCGAATGAGCGTGGATGGCTTGATGACGCGCATGATGGCGCAACTACTTCCCCATCACTTTCTCCAACTCCTCCACTGTGGTCACCGGAGCCTGGCAAGTGAAGTTTTGGCAGACGTAGGCGGCGGGTTTGTCACCGACGGGTTTCATGCCGGCGATGGCTTCGTTGTGTGTCCCGAGCCAGGTTTGTCCTGCGCCGCCGTCGGCGTGGAGGAGGGCGGCGTTTGGCAGGAACTTGCGATGGAGATGATTGGCGAGGGCTTTGAACTCGGGCGTGGTGGAATCACCGGCGAGGACGATTTGCTGCTTGCCGCGATGGTGCAAATCGAACGCGATGGCCATGACGGGCACGGAGGACGGGCTGCTTTGCAGCGTGGAGCCGAAGAGGGCGAAGATTTTCTCGGCCTGCTGCTTCCAGGTGTCCTTGGCGAGCAGGGCGCTGAGGCGCACGAGGTTGAGAGAGGCCAACGAGTTCGGTGAAGGCTCGGCACCATCGTAGTCTTCCTTGATGCGGAGGACACTGTTGGGCATGTCGGTGTGGACGCTGTAGTAGCCGCCGTTTTTCGTGTCGAGGAAGAGCTGGTCCATCTCGCTTTGCAATTCGACGGACCACTGGAGCCATTTCACGTCGAAGGAGGCCTGGTAGAGATCGAGCAGGCCGTGGATGAGGCAGGCGTAGTCGATGGCGAAGGCCTTGGGGCCGCGTTCGCCCTCGCGCCAGGAACGGTGCATGCCTTTGCCGGGGGTGGTGCAGAGCTGGTCGTGGATGAATTGCGCGGCTCCGGCGGCGAGCGAGATCGTTTCAGCATCGCCCAAGGCGGCTCCGGCGCGGGCGAGTCCGGCGATGGTGAGTCCGTTCCAGGCGGCGATGATTTTGTCGTCGAGATGAGGGCGCGGGCGCTGGTTGCGGGCTTCAAACAGTTTCACCAAGCCTTCGTCGATGATGGTCTTGATCTCCTCGGGCGATCTTTTGAAGAACTCGCCGGTTTTCTTGAACGAAACAGCTCGGTAGAGGGTGTTGAGGCCTTTGAGCTCGCCCTGCGGATCGCTTTCGGGCCGTGCGTTGCCATCGCGGCGGGCGCCGTAAGCGTAACGGAAGATGCTGCCGTTTTCCTTGCCGAGGAGTTCGTCGATCTCGCTGGCCTTCCAGACGTAGAACGCGCCTTCGGTTTTGTGCGCGGCATCGGCAGTGGCGAGGCTGTCGGCATCCTCGGCGGAGAAGAAGCCGCCGTCTTTGTGGCGCAGATCGCGTTTGAGATAGGCGACGGTGTTGCGGGCGATGGCTTCAAACAGCGCGGTCTGCGTGATCTGCCAGCCTTCGACATAAGCCGTGAGAAGCTGCGCCTGATCGTAGAGCATCTTTTCGTAATGCGGAATGTGCCAGTAGGCATCCACGCTGTAACGATGAAAGCCGCCGCCTATGTGGTCGCGCATGCCGCCATTGGCCATGCCGCGCAGCGTTTTGACCGTCATCTCCATGGCCCAGTTGCTCTCGGATTCGCGGTCATTGTCCTTTCGCTCGGCGAGGATGCGATGGATGCGCATGAGCAGGCTCAGTGTGCTAGGCCGTGGGAACTTCGGCGCGCCGCCGAAGCCGCCTTCATGGTAATCGAAGGAGCCGGAGAGGTCGTCGTAGGCCTTCTGCACGAGCGTGTCGTGATTGATGTCGGCAAGGGCCGTGTTCTCGTTGTCGAGATGCTCCTGCAGCTTCTCCACGGAGCGCGCGGCCCGTTCGTCGATGCCTTTGCGGTCTTCCGTCCACACCTTGTGCAGTTCGTTGAGCAGATTCTTGAAACCGATGCGTCCTGGCGTGTTCTCCGGTGGATAGTAGGTGCCGCCATAAAACGGCTTCAGCTCCGGCGTGAGGAAGACGCTCATCGGCCAGCCACCGTGGCCGCTCGCGGCCTGGACGTAGGTCATGTAGGTGAGATCGACGTCGGGCCGCTCCTCGCGATCGACTTTGATGGGGATGAAGTTCTCGTTGATGAGCTTCGCGACCTCCTCGTTCTCAAACGACTCGCGCTCCATGACGTGGCACCAGTGGCAGGTCGAGTAGCCGGACGAGAGGAAGATCGGCTTGTCCTCGGCCTTGGCCTTCGCAAAAGCCTCATCGCCCCAGGGCAGCCAGTTCACGGGATTGTGCGCGTGCTGAAGCAGGTAAGGCGAACGCTCCTTGGCGAGGGCGTTGGTGAATTTGTGGGCGGTGGCAGTCGTGTCGCTCATGGTGGGGGTCGGTTTGAGCTAACGTCCGCATGAGGGGCGGGGTTGCAAGGGGTGCTTCGAGGTCAAGGCGGCTGCGCCGGTCAAGAGCTGCGCGTCAAGAATGTCAAAAGGTGGTCAAGACGGCCATTGCCACGACTCTTGACGACTTTGTGCATTGCTCCGAATCGGGTCTGAAAGACCTGCGGATTCAGCCCAGGGCGCCGACGCGCAGCGGCAAGCCCTGGGTTGCATGATTCCAAGACGCATTGTTCATTTCGGGAGCGCCCTGAAGGGGCGCGGGAACACGTTCTTTCGCCTGCCATGCCTCAATCCTTGTCGAAGATTTACGTCCATCTCATCTTCTCCACGAAGAATCGTGAACGGATGATCCCACGTCATCTGCATCCCGAACTGCATGCCTACATGGGTGGTATTTTGCGCGATCTCGGCTGCACAGCGGTCGAGTTCAACACGGAACCGGATCACGCCCATGTGCTGTTCCTGCTGTCACGCACGGAGCCTCTCAGTGTGATTGTGGGCCAGGTGAAAACCGGTTCCACGGGATGGCTGCAACAGCAGTTGCCTGCTTTGCAGAACTTCCATTGGCAGAATGGTTACGGCGCATTTTCCGTGAGCCAGTCCAATGTGGAAGAGGTGCGTGAATACATCCGCACACAGAAAGACCATCATCGAGTGGTGACGTTTCAGGACGAGTTTCGGCGGTTTCTGAAGCGGTATGAGGTCGAGTATGACGAGAGGTATGTCTGGGATTGAAGAGGGTTCTCCCGCGCTCCTTCAGAGCGCGACCTTGGGGAAAATGCATCACATGGAGATAACACAGGGCTTGCTGCGCTGCGCCCTGGGCTGATTCGAGCGGCCCCTCAGGCCGCGATCACTCCGCCGCCTGCTTCGGCAGCATTTTCGCAACGATCCACAGCAGCGCACCAACCACCAATGCAAGTGCGGCCCAGAGCCAGGAACTGCCTTTGCCGCTGGTGAGGGGATCAGCTTCGTAACCGGGGAGTTTTTCTTCATCGCCGAGCGTGGCGGCGACCTTGGTGGCGGTTTCGAATTCGCGGCGGACGAGCTGGAGGTCGTAGCGGGTGCGGGTGGCGCGGCGGTTGCCGTAGCAGAGGTGGACGGGCTTGGTGTCGGGCACGCGGAACAGCAGGCGCACCACGGGATAGACGACGCGCACGCTGGTGATTTGCAGCGGCGCGTTGTCGCCGTTGTCGGTGGCGAGGCGGATCGTCTCGGCCCGCGGGGCGGTGTAGAGGGGAAGGTGGAAAGTGGTGGGTGTTTGTCCCGGCGTGCGCTGCCAGTTTGCGGTGCCGAGAATGCGCTCGAAGTGGCCCTGCTCGTTCTGAATCTGTTCGGTGACGCTGAGGGTGCGCCGGAACAAGGGCGTGGGCGAGTCGAGCAGCAGGGTGCTGCCTGGAAAATTGGGAAAAGGCATCGTGATGTCCCACTTGGACCAGCTCGGAGCCTTCGGGTCGGTGACTTCGACGAAGGAGACGGCGCGTTCGCGCTCCAGCCCCGGTTTGATGGCGAGGAAGGGAACCTGACGGCCCTCACGAACGATCCGCACGTCGTTGAGATCATTCTCGCAACGTGCGAGCACGGTGGGATCGAGTTCCAGCTCGATGACGCCGGTTTCGCTGAACTGAATCGCCCGCTGGTACGACCACGCGGAGACATCAATCAGCGCACCACTCTCGCCGACTTCGGGCGCGGTGGCGGTTTTGCGAAACTCTGTGTTTGCCTCGACGGCATTGGCCGTGGCGCTGTTAGCGCTCGCATCGCGCAGTTTGTCGCTGAGCGCGGCGATGTCGTAGCGTGGCTCGGGAGCCTGGGCGTTGCCGATGTAGAGCTGCCAGTCGCCAGCGGTGTCTGCTTGAAACACGAGGGGCACCAGATGACGCGTGACCTCGACGCGGTCGAGGCGCAGCGGCGGGCTGTCGCCATTGTGGATGACGAGTTCGACCTCGCGTTTGGCGGCGAGCTGATGCGCGTGGATTTCGAGATCTTCAGCCGTGAATCCTTCGTGCTGGATGCGGAACAGCGTGTGCGTCGTGTTCAAGAGCGTGGACACTCGCTGAAACACGAGTTCGGGCGTGTGAACGCGCACGGTCCCGAGCAGCACATTCGAGGTGCCGAGATCGAGCGTGAGGCGCGTGGCGCCCTTTTCTTCAGTGCGAGCGCGAATCGTCGCTGAATGCGCCACGGTGCGCAGCTCTGGCAGTTCGCGCACGATTTGAGCGCCAGTGAAGGCGATGGGCCTTGTGCGCGCGTCGTCGATGGTGACGCGGAAGCGTTTCCAAGCCGCAGGAGCGATGGGCAGGCGCAGACGCTCCGTGCCGTTTTGACGGCACAGCACCTCGCCGCTGCTGAGCGTCTGCCAGGTGCTTCCGTCGCTGCTGCCCTCGAGCGTGGCGGCCTTGATGAAGTTTTCGCCGTTGGTTTTCAAGACCAGCTCCTGGATCGTCAATGCGTCAGGGGGCTGAAATTCGAGCACGGTGGTCGTCGGATTCAGCGTGGCCTTGAAGCCGACAGCTCCGACGCTCGCCGGACGCATGGTGCGCGGCAAGGCGATGATGTAGGGCGTTTCGACACCGGCGGGATTGATGACACGAAGATCATGAAACGGCGCTCCGCCGGTGGTGCGCGAGGCATCGAGCAGCGCGGGTTCGAGTTCGAGACGCGTGAGGCCGGGCTGCGTGATGCGCACGGTCTGGCGGTGCGTCCACGCGGCGAAATCGGCGGCGCTGGCGGTCGTGGAGAGACACAAAGCGAGGAGCAGGGGATGCGTGTTCATGATTGGAAAGTAGTAATGAGCTTCAGCTCGTTCTGATGCGCGGTGAAGGCGAGCTAAAGCTCTGGAGTACTTTTGTCGTCGGTGAGGAAGCGTTGATAGAGGAACGAGGCAACAAGCGCGATGATGGCAACCGCGATCAAGGCACCGATGCGGTAGCCGCTGTCGATGTTCGCGAGATCGTGCAGGAAGAGCTTCAACAGCGTGACCGCGAGCAGGCCGATGCCCGCGTAGCGTGTGGGGGCGTTGCGTTTCCAGATGCCGAGCACGAGCAGTGTGAGCGCGAACAGAGCCCACGAGATCGTGTAGGTCATGTCACGGGCGAGATTGCCACTGAAGTCGAAGGTGATCGAGCGCTGGCCCGCCGGCGTGAAGGCGTCGGCGATCTCGATGTTGAGCAGCAGGAAGAGCAGGATGCCGCCGAGGGAGCCGAACAGGCCGCGCAGGTTGATTTTGCCCCAAAGATGCGTCGGCGGCGTGAGCCAGAAGGCGGCGAAGAACATTGCCAGCGCGGAGAGGATGTAAGCGTAAAGCTGCCAGTTGAGGATCGGCGTTTCGGCGCGGATTTGATACTCCAGCACGGCGGGATTGAGCGCGAGACGGATGAAGGAGGCGACGAGCAGTGCCGTGCCGGTGCCACGCAGGCCGGGATGCGGCACACGGCGGAAGAGCCAGCACAACGCGGCTCCTTCCAGCGCCCAGCCAATCGTGATCCACTGCTTCTCGAACTGGATCGGGAAGATGAGCGTGATGAAAAACAACGCCACACCGCCAAACCAGGCGAGTTGCGTCAAACGCGCCGGATTTTCGGGGCCGTGCTGTTTCAAAACGAAGACAAGGCAGAGCAGGGGAGCGATGGCGAAGGCGACAGGCAGCAGGCCCATCAATTCATTCGGCCAGGTTTGACCGACGAGTCGATACACGAGGCTGAACGTGCCGATGCCTGCTGCGGCAGAGGCGATCCACGGCAGTTTGCGCGTGGCGAACTGCTTTTGAAACACGAGCGGGAACGCGGTGAAGATGGCGTAGAAGCCGAGATACCAGAGCAGCGTCGTGGTGGCCTGTTCCACGCTGAAACTTTGCTGATGCCAGGCCCATTCGAGCGCGAGCACGCAGCCCAATGCCGTCGGCGCTAGCGCGGTGATATCGCTGATGCGCACAAGGCCGAGCAGGAACACGATGAGCAGCAGCGCGAGGCCAAAAACGGGTGATGGATTCGCGATTTGTAGCCGCAGGGTGGCAAGAATGAGCAGCAGGAATGGCAGCACCGCCGAGCTGACCGGCAGCAGCGCGGCGAACGCGGCTTTCGGCAGTTTGCGCGAGAGGAAACTGCTGGCGATGCCGAACAGCACGGCAAAACCGCCGATGACGAACAGGAACGGAGTCAACGCGCCGCTGAGTTCACGCGGCCAGCGAAATAGCCATGCGCCCGCAGTGATCAAAGTGAGCACCAGGGCCGCCAGCACCGGCATAAGCCTGCCAGTCATCACCGCGAGGCCGATGATGAGCAGATCGACGAGCAGGATCACCGGCCAGATCGAGAGGCTGATCGCATCGAGACACAGCACGGGCATGAGCAGCAGAACGAGCGTGATGACGGGCACCCAGCCCGCGAAGGGCGCCTGATTCGGCGCTTTGCGCTCCATCAGCACCGCAAACGCGGTGTGGAGCAGGCCGAAGGCGAGATAAATGCCCAGCGCGTGCGGCAGCAGCTCGGTGGTGAGTCTGTCAGCCGTCCAAAGCGAGAGATGCAGGAAGGCGAGCGTGCCGATGATGCTTTGCGCGCTGCCGACACGCGATTGATGCCACACGACGCGCAGTGCGATGACATTGATGCCAAGCACGAAGGTGTAGAGAAGCACGGGACGCTCCGTGATGGCCCCAAAGCCGAGAAACACGAACGCGGTGAACAGCGCGCTGCCGCACAACGCAAGCGCGGAGGCCGCCGGGAAGAGATCGTCGGCATCCCGTTGCTTTGACCACCATGCGGCGAGTGAGAACAGCGCCGCGAAGCTGAGAAACACGATCACGGGAGTCCAGGTGGCCGAACCGATGGCGTATTGCGATGAGTGGAAGAATTTCACCAGCCATCCGGCCTGCATGAAGATGGTGCCTGCGGCGGCGAGCGCAGTGAGATGCAGCCAGCGTTTGTTTTTGGCGACGGCGAGCACACCGATGTCGAGCAGGGCGATGAAACTGAAGAGACCGAAGGGATTATCACGGCCGGTGGAGCAGAGGATCGGCGTCAGAAAGCCGCCGAGCATGCCGAGCACGGCCACGACTTGCGCATTGAGCCGCACCGAGAGCAAAAACGCCGCGCCAGTGATGAGCGTCATGAGCAGAAAAGCCACCAACGGCTGATCGAGCGGTGGGATGCGCCAGATGGAGTGCGCGGCGAAGGTCACGCCGTAGAGCATGACGATGCCGGTGGCGCAGAGCGTGTGCGCGAGGGTTTGGTAGCGCGCGCGGCGGTGCATCACCACACCACCGCCGACCAAGCCAATGCCGATGACAAAACCGATGGCCGTGCGCAACTCGGGTGAAATCCAGCCGCGCTCGATGCTGAGCTTCACGAAGAAGATGACGCCGAGGAACAAGGCGAGACCGCCGACCCACGCGAAGAGCTTCGCGCCCATGAATTGCTCCAGATTGAGGCTTGGAGCAGGAGCGGGGCGTGGTTTGGCTTCCACGGGCGGGCTGAAGCCCGAACTACGAACGGGTTCGGGAGTTTTCGTGACCTTCGGCTCAGGCTGGGGAATCGGCGGTGGCGCAACTGCCTGGAGAACGGGTTCGGCGACGAGTTTCGGAGCAGCAGGGGCCGAAATGAACTCTCGCGGTGCCACAGGCGGCGGCGCGTATTTGGCCTGTGACTCCATGGCTACAGGTTCCACTGGCGTCTGCGGCATTTTGTTCACGGTTTCCAGCAGCTCGATGCGCTGGATGAGCTGCGCCTCGCGTTCGATGGTGCGGGCCTGCTGCTCGCGCAGGAAACCGACTTGCTTGCCGAGCTCGTCGGCCTGACGGCGGGCCTTGCGGGCAAAAACGAGCGCGGTGATGGGCAGGATGACAACCAGGCCGCCGATCACCAGCAGAATGAGGAGGATGAGTTCTTCCATAATGGCGCGGAGTGTCTCAGGATCGGCGGGAGATGGAAATTGATATTTCCAGGTGGCATCATTGATAAAACGCATAGCCTTCCGCCCAGCGCATGAACGTCCATCACCTCGAACTTTTTTACTATGTGGCGCGGCACGGCGGCGTGAGCGCGGCGGCACGGGCCATGCCGTATGGCATCCAGCAGCCGGCCATCAGTGCGCAGATCCTCCAGCTCGAGGACTCGCTCGGTGTCACGCTGTATCAGCGGCGGCCGTTTCAGCTCACGCGAGAGGGGCAGACGCTCTACGATTTCGCCATGCCGTTCTTCAACGGCCTGGGGGAGATCAGCGACCGTTTGCGTGGTGGTGGCGAGACGCGGCTGCGCATTGCCTCGGCCGAGATTGTGCAGCGGGATTATCTGCCGGAGCTGCTCGCTCGCATGCGGCGGCGGGTGAAGGGCTTTCATTTCACGCTCACGCATGGCAGGCAGCAGGAGATCGAGGCGCTGCTGGCCGCGCAGGAGATCGACATCGGCCTCAGCACGCTCATGGACAAGACAGCGGCGAACATGGAGGCCCGTGAGCTGCTGCGCCTGCCGATGGTGTTGCTCGTGCCAAAGCAGAGCGGCGTCACGCAGGCTTCGCAGATCTTTGAGAAAGACCGCATCGACCTGCCACTCGTCGCTTTGGAGGCCAAGGACGTGCTGTCGCGCTCGTTCCAGGCCGCGCTGCGTCAACGCGGCGTGGAATGGCTGCCCAGCCTCGAAGTCGGCAGCCTTGATCTCGTGCTGCGTTACGTCGCTGAAGGTTTTGGCGCGGGGTTGGCACTGCGTCATCCGCGTGTCGAGCTGCCCGCCGGTGTCAAAGCCCTCGCGCTCGATGATTTCCCGCCGCTGAGCTTCGGTGCGCTGTGGACCGGGCGCCTGTCACCGCTGGGCGAGGTGTTTCTCGCTGAGGCGACGGCGGTGGCGGGGGAATTGGCCTCATCATAATTAACTCTGTCGAACGTACATGACCGCAGACACAATTACTCTGGCGAATTGGGAGCAGATTCACGAGTATGCAAACCGACCGGGCTGGATTTTCAGAGGTCATCAAAAGGAAGGGTGGGAGCTGCAGACATCCATCGAGCGATGCTGCAATCGGCATCAGATTCCTCCGAACGAACGCCGTGCTACCGAAGACAGGATCTTTCGTGAGTTTCGCCGCATTTATCATCAATACGCTCTCCATCTTCCTGGTCGAGGCGCGATCGTAGAGTGGTTGTCTCTCATGCAACACCATGGTGCGCCTACTCGTTTGCTAGACTTCACTTACTCTGTCTATGTTGCAGCTTACTTTGCCACTGAAGTGGCCGAAGGAGATTGCGCCATTTGGGCAATTGATTCCCCTTGGTTGCGGGAACAAGCGATGGAAATTCTTCATGCGAACGGAAAAGAGCAAGAAATTGTCGCTCGCCTGTCCCACCGTTTCAATGAGGAGGACGAGGACGTCGCCTCCAAATCGTTCTTTTCTGCGCCGTATGTCCGTGCTGCTTGGCCGATCAATGCATTTCGACTTAACGAGCGCCTGCGCATTCAGCAGGGCATCTTTCTGGTTCCTGGAGATGTGTCGCAAACATTCGTCGAGAACCTTGATGCCATTCCCGAAGCAAAAGATCGACTTATCAAAATCGTTGTTCCATCCGCCCTGATTTCAGAAGCGCGCAAGCAGCTATTTTTTATGTCAATTTCACGCACGAGCTTATTTCCAGGACTGGACGGATACGCCCAGTCTCTTGGCGTTTATAGTCCTGCCCTGAAGCCATTATTCGACCCAGTTGGAACCACGACCGAACCGCATGATTCTATGATCAACATCGGTAGTGTTCACTGAACGGCTTGACTACTTCAGCGGCCAGAACATCGGCACCATCGCGAGCACGACGAGGAGCATGACGAAGGTGAGTCCGCCGCCGACCTTGAGGAAGTCGCTGAAGCGGTATTTGCCGGGGACATAGACGAGGATGCAGCTCGGCTCGAAAGGCGTGAGCACGGAGACGGAGGCGCTGAGCATGACGCCGATGGCAAAGGAGCGATGGCTTGGAAGGGGGCTGCACCACTCGTCTTGACACCCGCCGTCCCAGCATGGACACTCGGCGGCATGGTTACAGGACCGGACAATCTCCGCAAAGTGCGCTCCAATCAGCGCAAGCTTTCCTATCTGGAGCTGCTCGCCCAGATGGAGCGGAATCATCCGCAGAACGCGCTGAGATATGCCGAGTTCAGGCGCAGGCACTTGCGGGATCCGTTGGAGACGCCGGGATCTATTTCCCTCGCGGAGTTGATTGCGTCTGGACTGCCATCTTGAGCGCCCGCTTTGAAAACGCTGACACTAACGACGCTGCTTCTCCTTTCCAATGCCTGCCTTGCGGACGTTGACGGCTTTTCTCGTGCCACGAAGTTCGCTTCACCGGAACAGTTCTTGCAGGTAGCTCGAAGTTTTCATCCCGCGACGAAGCCTTCTGAACTCGGCTACATTTTTTCCGCACCAGAGCGAGGCAACGACCAATCCCGCTACGGGAAGACCATCTTTGCAGAGACGATAACCAAAGTCACCGAGCTATCACGAGAGCCTGACCTTTGTGCCTATTTTCTCCAAGCCGAACCGCCGACGAACTACACCCGCTCCTATGTCGCCGCCCTATTTCTGCTTCGACCAGGCGACAATGGTATCTGGCGTATCACCACGATAGAGCGATTCCAAGCTGTTGGTGCGGGAGGATGGGTCGAATGCAAAGTGATTCTTAAACCGAAGCAATCAAAGGATTCTACTCTGCTGATTTTCCAGGTCACTGAAACCGATGCAGGACGCCACGATGTCTTGGAGGAGCGCGTTTATAAACTCGCCGCCGGACACGGTATTCGCCTGAAACCCGTGAAGTAAAGAATGAAGGGCTAATCATGTCTGCGGCGAACGGCTCCCACTGTTACGCTAGCTGATCCGCCAGTGCTCCTTACTTCAGCGGCCAGAAGATCGGCACCAGGATGAGGATGATGGCGAGGGCGATGAGGCTGAGGCCGCCGCCGACCTTGAGGAAGTCGCTGAAGCGGTATTTGCCGGGGCCATAGACGAGGATGCAGCTCGGCTCGAAGGGCGTGAGCACGGAGACCGAGGCGCTGAGCATGACGCCGATGGCGAAGGAGCGGGCGCTGGCGCCCATCGTCGCGGCGGCCTGCATGGCGATGGGGAGCACCACGAGCGCGGCGGCGGCGTTCGACATCGGCTGCGTGAGCAGGATGCTCAGCACGCAGAAGCCGGCGAAGACGGCGAAGACGCCCCAGGGCTGCAGGAGCGTGGTGATGGCGTCGGCGACCATCACGGCGGCACCGGAGCTTTTCATGGCCTCCCCAAAAGCCAGCATGCCGCCGATGAGGATGAGCAGCCGCCAGTCGATGTTTTGATAGGCGTTTTCGAGGCTGATGCAGCGCATGAAGACGGCCAGCATGGCGACGAGCACGAAGGCGATCGTGTCCGGCACCCAGCCGAGGCTGCTGGCGAGCACGGCGGCGGCGAACGTCGCCAGCAGGATGAAGCCGCGCCGCTGTGTCTCGTGGTTGAACTGATGCTGGTTGATGAGCACCATCTCGCCACTGGCCTCGAAGTCGTGGAAGCGCTCCTTCGGCCCCTGCAGCAGGAGCACGTCGCCCGCCTGGAGCTTTTCATCCGCCATGTGGCGCATGAGGGAGCGGTCCCCGCGCATGAGGGCGAGCACGGAGAGGCCGCTGCGCTGGCGGAAGCGGCTTTCCTTCAGGGACTGGCCGACGAGGCCGCTGCGCTGGGTGAGCACGACCTCGGCCACGAGCGCCTCGCGCATGTCGATGCCGGAGTCGCGCAGGTGGGCGTCCTCCAGGATGTCGATGCCCTCGATTTTCTTCACCTTGATGAGATTTTCGACCTTGCCGGCGACGAGCACGACATCCCCCAGCTCAAAGCGCAGATGGCGGCCGGCGGGGAGCAACTGCTCGCCGCGCCGCAGGCTGATGACCTGGAATTCAAGCGCGGAAAAGTCAGATTCAAACACCTCCTGGCCGATGAGCGGCGAACCGGAGAGCACGACGACCTCCGCGAGGTACTCACGCATGGTGTCGCCCTGCGCGTCCGCCGCACGGCCACGGCCGGAGAGCAAACGCGTGCCAAAAACCGCCATGTAGGCGATGCCCGCCACCAGGATGACGACCCCCACCGAGGTGAACTCAAACATGCGCAGCGGCTCCATGCCCATGCGCTTGATGACACCGCTGACCGCCACATTCGTCGAGGTGCCGATCAGCGTGCAGGTGCCGCCGAGGATGGAGGCAAAGGCCAGCGGCATGAGCAGGCGCGAGGGGGAGATCTTCAAACGCCGCGCCAGGCCGATGACCGGCCCCACAAACACGGCGGTGATCGTGGTGTTGTTCATGAACGCGGAAAGCAGGCCCACCGCGCCCATCAGCACGGCGCTCAGCAGCACCGGCTGGCCGCCCAAACGCCGCGCCAGCAGTCCGCACAGCGCGTCCAGCACGCCGGACTCGCGCAACGCGGCGCCGATCACGAAAATCGCCGCCAGCATGATGAGCACGCGGTCGCCAAACCCGGCAAAGGCGCGGTCCACGCTGAGGATGCCGGTCAGGACGAGCACGCAGAGCATGGACAACGCCACCAGGTCCACGGAGATTTTCTCCGTGGCGTAGGCGACGACGACGACGACGAGCAATGCGATGACGATCCAGGCTTCCATGAACAGCACCATTCTTGGCGCAGGGTGCGAGGCCGCTCAAGGCGCAAGCGCTGCAACAAGCGTGTCGCAATGTTTTGGAAGCAATTCACGCCGCGTGGCGTTATCTGGCGCTCTCATCGTCATGCGCCTCACCACCTGCCTCGCCTCGTTCGCCGTTCTGCTTCATCTTCCTGCCACCGCCGCGCCGCGTGCCGAGCATGTCTTCATTGTCAGCATCGACGGAGCCAAGCCGGCGGTCGTGGCGGAGGCGGAGACGCCCACGCTGAAGAAAATCGCCGCCGAAGGCGCGGTGACCTGGCAGGCGAGCACGATTTTTCCCTCGATCACGCTGCCCTCGCACACCTCCATGCTCACGGGCGTGGGACCGGACAAGCATCAGATCCTGTGGAACGCCTTCACGCCGATCCGGGGTCCGGTGAAGGTGCCCACGGTGTTCTCCCTGCTGAAAGCCACCGATCCGAAGGCAGTGACCGCGATGTTTGTGGGCAAGATCAAGTTCCGCCACCTGTGGCTGAAGGACTCGGTCGATCTTTTCGACTTCGGCGGGCCGCAGACGACGGCCCCGGTGGCCGGATCGCCCGAGATCGAGAAGGACAAAAAGCCCTCGCAGATGGTGGCGAAGCAGGCCGCGCCGTGGATCAAGGAGCACAAGCCGCGCCTCTGCTTCATCCACTTTCCCGATCCCGACACCGCCGGGCACAAGGACGGCTGGGGTTCACCCCAGCAGAAGGAGGCGCTCAAAGTCACCGACCAGGCATTGTGGCAGGTCTGGCAGGCGATCAAGGACGCGGGCATCGCCGATTCCAGCGTGCTGATCATCAGCGCCGACCACGGCGGTCACGACAAAACACACGGTCTGAACACTCCCGACGACATGCTCATTCCCTGGGTGGCCTGGGGCCAGGGCGTGAAGAAAAACTTCACCATCACCGATCCCGTGACGACCTACGACACCGCCGCCACAGCCTTGTGGCTGCTGGATGTGCCGCTGCCCGCCGAATTCGACGGCAAGCCGGTGACGAGCGCGTTTGAGTGAGCTGCCGACTCAAACCAAGTCGATCAACTCACGAGCGGGCGCCCAGGTCATGGCGCTGTCCTTGTCGTAGAACGCGCCTTCGAGCAGTTCGTCGTCAAAGTGGAAGCCGGCGGGGGTTTTCTTGAGCTTGGCGGCGATCTCCGCATCGGCCACGCCTCTTTTGAGCAGATACACCCGCACCGGGATGCACCAGCGCTCGCCAACGAAGCGCCACTCGGTGCTTTTCAGCGTCACGTCGAGCGCCGGCTTCGCATGCGCGGTGTCGTCCGCCTCGGCGTCGGCTTTGGCGATGAGGTCGAGCACCCAGTCTTTTTCCACCTTCTTGCCCGGGCAGGTCTTCGAGGTCTTGGGATCATCCCGATGAAACAGCACCGTCTTGGCGTTGGCCGGGAGTCCCAGCCAGGCGAGCAGCAGTTTCGTGGCGGCGGCGGCCGTCTTCCAGCAGTCGAAACCGCGCCCGGTCTTCGCGCTTTCGTTGTCGTAATCCCCCAGCACCTCGATGCCGATGGAGCGCTTGTTGAAGCTGACAGCGTGGATGCCCTTGCGGCGGAAGTCGCACATGCCCCAGAGCTGGTCGTCATCCACGAACAAATGCGGCCCGGAAGACCAGCCGAGCTGGTTTTGGTAGAAGCTTTGGATGTTTTTGATGTGCTGGGCGGTGAAGCCGTCCGGCCGCTGCGCCAGCGAGGGCGCGGCGGTGTGATGCAGCGTGACGGAATCACACCAGTCCGGCTTGGTAAGAGTGCCGAGAAGCTCCTGAAGACCCTGCGGGGTCCAGACTTTGCCAACGTTTTCGAATCCCATGATGCGGTGGTGGTTGAATTGAGCGGACGCGGCATTTCATCAACGCGGGTGAGGAATGTCGAGGAAAAAACCGCTCCCGGAGACACCACGCTTGCCAAAGAGAAGCGCAGTCCCTAACCTCCCGCCCTCTATGAGCGAAAAATCACCTGTGAACTGGGAACAACTGGAGGCGAAGCCGGAGTTCCGCGCGCTGCTGGCCCGCAAATCGCGTTTCATCATCGGTTCCACGATCTTTTTCGTGGCCTACTACTTCGCTCTGCCGGTGCTGGTGGGTTACTTCCCGGAGATGATGAAACAGGAGGCACTCGGCAGGCTGAACTGGGCCTATCTCTTTGCGCTCTCCCAGTTCTTCATGGCCTGGGCGCTGGCCTTCATCTACACGCGGAAGGCCGCCCAATGGGACAAAGAAGCCGCCGCTGTCATCAAGGATGAAAGATAAACATGACCGACCTGCCTGATCGCACGAAGCGCTTTGCGTCACGAATCATTAACATGTACCTGGTGTTGCCAAAGAATGACCTGACGAAAGTGTTCGGACCACAAATCCTGCGATCAGCCACTTCCGTCGCCGCCCAGACGCGCGAGGGCAAAAGGCCAAAATCTCCCAAGGATTTCATCAGCAAGATCGAGGGGGCGATCCAGGAACTCGAAGAAACCACGCTCTGGATGGAACTCATCGTTGATCACAAACTTTTAAAGCCCGCCAAACTGGAAGCCTTGTTTCAAGAAGCCAACGAACTCAATGCCATCATGACCACGATGGTCATCAACGCCAAACGTCGTCTCTAGATCCTTCATCTTTAAGCCTTCATCTTTTATCTTTCTCTTATGACCATCGCTGTCTGGATGTTTCTCGCCTTCGTCGTCGCGACGCTCGGCATCACTGTTTGGGCCGCCAAAAAGAACACGGGGGCCAGCGCCTACTTCGCGGCGGGCCGCAGCATCACCGGCTGGCAGAACGGGCTCGCCGTGGCCGGTGACTACATGAGCGCGGCCTCCTTCCTCGGCATCTCGGGGATGATCGCCTTCTTTGGTTACGACGGCTTCATGTATTCCGTCGGCTGGCTCGTCGCTTATCTGACGGTGCTCATCGTCGTGGCTGAACCGCTGCGCAACGCGGGCAAATACACCATGGCCGACCTGCTGGCCTACCGCCTCACGCCCCGGCCGGTGCGCGCCATGGCCTCGCTGAGCACGATCACCGTCTCCACCCTCTACATGGTCGCGCAGATGATCGGCGCGGGCACCTTGGTGAAGCTGCTGCTCAAAGATCTGCCGTGGATCAGCACCGAGTGGGCCATCATCGGCGTCGGCGTGCTGATGGTCGTCTATGTCGTCTTTGGCGGCATGCTGGCCACCACCTGGGTCCAGATCATCAAAGCCGTTCTGTTGCTGACAGGCGCGACATTCATGGCGGTTGCGGCCTTGGCGGNNACCTGGGTGCAGATCATCAAGGCGATCCTGCTCATGACGGGCACGATTTTCCTGAGCATCCTGGTGATGAAGCACTTCGACTACAGCCTGACCACGTTCTTCGAAGCCATCGCCAACCTCACCTACATCGACAAATCGGGTGTCGAAGTGACCAGGAACTTCCTCGAACCCGGCATGAAATTCGGCGCGGAGGTCACCAACGGCTGGGGACCGCTCGATCTCATCTCGCTTGGCCTCGCTCTGGTCTTCGGCACCGCCGGGCTGCCGCACATTCTCGTGCGCTTTTACACCGTGCCGGACGCCAAGACCGCCCGTGTCTCCGTCGTGTGGGCGATGGTCATCATCGGCACGTTTTACATTCTCACGACCTTTCTCGGCTTCGGCGCGGCAACCATTTTGAAGCCGCATAACATCGTCACCGACAACATGGCCGCCCCGCAGCTCGCCGAATTCCTCGGCGGGCCGATTTTCTTCGCCTTCATCAGCGCCGTGGCCTTCGCCACCATCCTCGCCGTCGTCGCCGGCCTCACCATCAGCGCCAGCGCCTCCTTCGCGCATGATTTCTACTCCAACGTCCTTCATCACGGCAAAGAAAACCGTCCCGGCATGGAAGTGAAGGTTGCCCGCATCACCGCCTTCGTCGTGGGCGCCATTTCGATCTTCCTCGCGATCAAGCTGCAAAACGTCAACGTCGCCTTCCTCGTCGGCCTCGCGTTTGCCGTCGCCGCGAGCGCGAACCTGCCCGTCATCGTGCTGAGCATCTTCTGGAAGAAATTCAGCACCACCGGAGCCGTCGCCGGTCTCGCCGTCGGCCTCGTCAGCAGCATCGTGTTGATCATCCTCAGCCCCAGCATCATGGGCATCGACGCTCCAAGCGTTGAAGTCGCCAAACGCCACCTCATCCAGGCCGATGCCATCTTCCCGCTCACCAATCCCGGCATTCTGAGCATTCCGCTCGGTTTCCTCGCCGCCATCATCGGTTCGCTGATGAGGCGCGAACCCGAGGCCGAGGTCAAATTCGCCGAACTCAAAGTCCGCGCCCACACCGGCCTCGGCTCCGAGAAGGCGACGGCGCATTAATAACTGATCGCGAAGAAACGCGGGACAGACCAAAAAACATGTGTCGGCATGGTGATTTGCCTTCGCGTCACATCATGTCATGATGTGACGCGATGGATGCCACTGGATTGCTGACCCTGCCGGGTCGCGTTTTTTTTCACTTTCTGAGCTACCTCGGCCAGCTCGCCGCGCTGGCGGGCGAGCTCATGATCGCGCTGCGTTCCGGGGTGTGGCGGCTGAAGCTGGTGGCGCAGCAGATCGTGGCCATCGGCTACGGCTCCCAGGGCGTGGTGATCGTGACCGGGGCCTTCACGGGCGCGGTGTTCACTTTTCAAAGCTACGCGAAGTTCAAGGAGTTTGGCTTTGAGACGACGGTGGGCGCGGTGGTTTCCGTGGCGCTGTGCCGTGAGCTGGGGCCGGTGTTGGCGGGGCTGATGGTGGCGGGCCGAGTGGGCGCGGCGATGGCGGCGGACATTGGCACCATGAAAGTCACCGAACAGGTGGATGCGCTGCGCGTGATGGGCGTGCATCCGGTGGACTACCTCGTGCTGCCACGCTTCCTGGCCATGATGATCTCCATGCCCTTCCTGGTGGCGGAGAGCATCTCCTTCGGCCTGATCGCCTCCTACATGGTGACGAGCTTCGGTTACGACATGCCCTCCGCGTGGTATCTCACACACATGATCGACCACACGAACATGGAGGATTTGTCCATCGGCATGATCAAGGGCTTCGTCTTTGGCATGATCATCACGCTGATCTCCTGCCACCAGGGCCTGGCGGCGGAGAACGGCGCCGTGGGCGTCGGCCTGGGCACCACGAACGCGGTGGTCATCTCCTCGCTGGTGCTGCTCATCGTGAATTTCTTCCTCTCCATCCTGCTGAACTACGTCTTCCCCATCGGAACCGTCTGACCATGGCCGCCCCCGCCCCCAGCCCCGCCCCAAGCAGCGACGCCGATGTCTTCATCGAGCTGCGGGGCATTCACAAGAGCTTCGGCAAGCAGGAGATTCTCAGCGGCATCGACCTCACGCTGAAGCATGGCGAGACGCTCTGCATCATCGGCCCCAGCGGCGAGGGCAAGACGGTGACGATGAAGCACATCATCGGCCTCATCCGACCGGACAGCGGCGATGTCTTTGTGGGCGGCATGCACGTCAACAAGCTCAAGGAACGCCAGATGGCCCCGATCCGCCAGAAGGTCAGCATGCTGTTTCAAGGCGCCGCGCTGTTTGACCGCATGACGGTAGAGGAAAATGTGGCCTTCCCGCTGATCGAAAGCGGCGTGCGTGACAAGGCGGAAATCAAGCGCCGTGTGCTGGAGGCCCTGGAGGCCGTCGATCTCGCCGAGCATCTGGGAAAATACCCCACCGCCCTCTCCGGCGGCATGCGCAAGCGCACCGGCATCGCCCGCGCCATCATCTGCCGCAACGAGTGCATTCTTTACGACGAGCCGAACTCCGGCCTCGACCCCATCGGCTCCGACATCATCGACCAGATGATCCTGCGCATGCAGAAGCGCTTCGGCGTGACCTCCATCATCGTCACGCATGACATGCGCAGCATCTTCAAGATCGCCAACCGCGTCGCCATGCTCTACCGCGGCAAGATTCACTTTCTCGGCACCCCTGACGAGATCCGCGCCTCTCCTGATCCCATTGTACAAGACTTCATCAACGGCCGCTCTGACGTGACTTGCTAAGTCTCCCGCGTCTTTTCACCCTGCAATCCCCCCCTTCCCATGATCGACAGCGACAAAAAAACCGAAATGCTCGTCGGACTCTTCCTGTTCGTCGGGCTCCTGCTGCTTGGCGGCCTCATTCTGCAATTCGGCCGCGTGCGCGAAGTGTTCAAGGACACCTATGAGCTGCGCGTGGCCTTCCCCAACGCCTCCGGCATCAAGGAAGGCTCTCCCGTCTTTCTTGGCGGCTCCCGCGTCGGCAAGGTGAAGAACAAGCCCAAGCTCAACGCCACCTTCACCGGCGTCATCATCGACCTGGAGCTGTTCAAGGATGTCATGATCCCCGCCGACGCCACCTTCGCCGTCGGCTCCGCCGGCCTGATGGGAGATGCGTTGATCGAAATCAAGCCCAGCGGCAAGGAGACCGATGTCTTTCTCCCTCACGACTACGAGCAGATCATCGAAGGTGAGAAGGCCGGCGGCCTCTCCGACCTGCAAAGCACCGCCCAAAACGTCGGCGAGAAGGTCGATGTGGTTCTCGACGAGGTCAAAATCGCCCTGGAGGACGTGAAGCAGGCCATGAGCAAGGTGAACAAGGGCGCGCTGGCGGATGACACGATCCAGAACTTCAAGGAAGGCATGGAGCACCTCCACAACACGCTCAAACGCGTCGATGAAAAGGTGCTCGGGGATGAAAACGCGCAAAATCTCAAAACGGCGATCACTGACCTGAAGGACGCCGCATCCAGCTTCAAAAGCGCCGCCAAAAACATCGAGGACTCCAGCAAGAAGCTCGACCCCGCCATCGCCAAGGCTGACAAGGTCATGGCCACGGCGGACGAATCCCTGCAATCCATCAAAAAAGCCGCGGACAGCTTCTCCGCCGCCGCCTCGAACATCTCCTCCGGCAAAGGCCTGCTCGGAGCCCTCATGAACGACCAGCGCCTCATGGCCGACTTCCGCGACCTGATCTACAACTTCAAGGTCAACGGCCCGCTCTGGTACAAAGACACCGCCGAGAAACTACGCTCCGGGGAGCAGAAGAAACAAACCGAGGAGCAGCCCAAGCGCGGCATCTTCCGTTAAGCCCACGAAATCTTCCGCCACAATCTCCTCCTCGCCTTCATCGGCATGAATGCCCTGGGAGATCACGCGTTGTGTCACTTCGTCGAGGTAGGCCTGCAACACGTCGCTGAGCTCGATGAATTCAGGCCACAGGGTCTCTTCCACAAAACTGCGCGGCACTTGGACCATGACGGTGTTCCGGCGCTGGCGGGCACGGCGGTAGGGTTTGAGCGAATAACGCCGAAGCAGCGCGATGAAGAGCTTGCGCGACCAGCCATCAACGAGCGTGAATTTGTACTCGATGGGGCGGTCCACCTTGGCGGTTTCGCCGAGGCGGCGTTTGATGCGGGCGATGGCTTCGGCGGCGGCTTCTTTCTCGCCATGCGTCGTGGCGCCGGCATAGAGGCGCTCGATTTTACGCAGCTTTTCGAAGAGGTCCTGTTCACGCATGGGTTTCTTTCCCAAACGTCGCGTCACTGTCAACGCGGGCCTGAATTATGACGCGCGTCGAATCCCGCGTGTGGCGAGGATGTTGCGCACGAGGCGCAGCATATCGGCAGGCTCGTAGGGCTTTGGCAGCACGGCGGCGAAGCCGTAGGAGGCGGGGTTGGCCATGACGGGATCGTCCGAGTAGCCGCTGGAAACGATGGCGAAGACCTCAGGATCGAGAACGCGGAGTTTTTCCATGGCGCGGATGCCGCCCATGCCGTTCGGGATGCTGAGATCGAGGATGACGAGATCAAAGGCGCGGCCCTGGCTCTGACTTTCCTGATAAAGACGCACGGTTTCACTGCCTTCGGCGCTTTCAGTGACGTCGAAGCCGTTGCTGGTGAGATTGCGCACGATAAGGGAGCGCACGAGCGGATCGTCCTCCAGCACGAGGATGCGGGGCGCGGCGGCCTCGACTTCGGGCGGAGTGTCAAAGACCTTGCTGAGGCCAAAGGCGTCAGCCTCTTCGGCATCCGAATCGAGCGGGAGATAAAAGCGCACGGTGGTGCCGCGTCCTGGCTCCGAACGCACGGTGAGCGAGCCGCCATGGGCCTTGGCGATGGATTCACACACGGTGAGGCCGAGTCCGGTGGCGTTGTCAGCCTTCCGGGTGCTGAAATAGGGCTCGAAAATGTGCGAGAGGTGGTCGGGTGGGATGCCCTCGCCCTTGTCCTCGACCTCAATGGCGAGGCCGGAGGGCTGGAAGTTTTTGTCTGAGACCATCTCACCGGGAAACATCTCGGCATGGTCGGGCGCGAAGCAGCGGATGATGATCTCGCCGCCGTTGGGCTGCGCCTGCTCGGCATTGCGAATGAGATTGCTCAACAGGCGGCGGACTTGGGCACCGTCGATGGCGATCTGCGGCAAACCGGGCTGCACATCAATGCGGTACTCGATGCGATTGGCGCGGGTGTGATGCGTGAAAAAGGTGTCGATCAGATCGCCAAGATGGATCTGCGTTTTGATCGGCGCACCGCCACGGGCGAAGGTGAGCAGTTGCTGGACGAGGTTCTGCGCCTGGAGCGTGGCCTGCTTGGCCGTGTGCAGCTCCGGCAGCGTGATGGCATTGCGCAGGCGCATCTCGGCGAGGGAGATGTTCCCAAGAAGAACGGTGAGCAGGTTGTTAAAATCATGCGCGAATCCACGCGCCAGCAGGCCGAGGGATTCGAGGCGGTCGATGCGGTTGCGGCGCTCGGCTTCCTCACGACGAGCGGTGACGTCTTGAACGAGCAGCAGCAGGCCTTCGCCAAAGGGATAGCCGCGCACCTCGAGCCAGATCTGTTTCTCATCCAGGAACAGCTCACGGTTCACCGTCTCCCGGTGCAGCATGGCGCGTGCGAGCGCCTCGTAATGCGCCTCTCGCGTGGCGGTGGGCATCAGATCCCACAGGGACAAGCCTAGCATGTCCTGGAGATTGCGATCAAAGAGCCTCAGGGCACTGGCGTTCGCATACGTCACGCGCCAGCGCGAATCGAGGGCAAAGAGCGGGTCCGAAATGCTCTCCACCACATCGACCAAGGGCGCGGAACTGCGGGTCGGCGCGGGTTGCGGCGCGGGAGCAGGCACATGAGCGCGGAAGAGAATGATCAGACCGGTGAGCTCGCCTTGCTCATCGCGCAGCGGGGCCGTGCGGTCTTGGATCGGCACCCGTTCTCCGGCGCGGGTGGTCAGATAGACGGTGCGCTCGGTGGCCTGGGCGGCGGCATCTGCGGGCAGAATCTCCGCTGGCTCGCCGCTGGCCTGATAAATATTAAAAACCTCGTTCAATGAGCGCCCGGTCACCTCCTCCGGCAACCAGCCCGTGACACGGACGGCGGCGGGATTCATGAAAATGACCCCACCAGCCAGATCGGCGGCGATGACGCCATCGGCCAGGCTTTGGAACGCATCAAAGTAGCTGTGCTCCCGCCGTTGCCGTTTGCGCTCCTCGATATGGCGTTGCGCGGCCACCTCGACGGCCAGTCGCAACTCATCATGGTTGAATGGCTTCAAAAGGTAACCCTGCGGATGTGTCTGGCGGGCACGCGCCACCGTTTCCAGATCGGCGCAGGCCGTCACATAAACGATGGCCACCTTGCTGCGGCGTTGCAACTCATGGGCGGTGTCGATGCCGTCGAGCTGACCGGAAAGATGCACATCCAGCAGCACCAGATCAGGCCGCAACTCCTCGAACCGCGAGAGCGCCTCCTCCCCTGAGGCACAGATGCCCACGACGTGATGGCCGAGTTTGCCGAGAGACGCGGCCATGTCGCAGCCGACGAGGCCTTCGTTTTCGACGATCAAGATGCGAATGGGGTCGGAACTGGTCATTTCCCGGATGGTTTGACTATTCTAGCCGAGACAAATTATAAACGCCATAGGAAATTCTGGCTCTTTCTCTGACTCCTCAAGTTTGCCGCATAAAACCGGCCATTTAGCGCATTCAAAGACTTCTGCTGGAGCTGCGGGTCCGTAAAAAGCGCAATCCCCGGTCATCTCCACCGTTTTGGGATGGCATGATGCGCCTGCTCCTCATCCTTTCCTCATTCGTCCTTCTTCATTCGTCATTCTCGGCACAGCCGAACATCGTCCTCATCCTCGCCGATGATCTCGGCTACGGCGATCTCGGCTGCTACGGCCATCCGCAGTTCAAGACCCCTCGCATTGACCAGATGGCGGCGGAAGGAGCCAAACTCACGCAGTTCAACTGCCCCGCGCCGTTTTGTGCGCCAACGCGTGCGTCATTGATGACGGGCCGCTATCCCTTCCGCTGCGGCATGACGCAGAACCCTGCGCCAGACGGTGGAGCCGCCGCTGATGCGCTGGCGATGCCAAAATCGGAGATCACGCTCGCGCAGGTGCTCAAAGCGGCCGGTTATGCGACGGGGATGGTCGGGAAGTGGCATCTCGGTCACAAACCCGGCTCACTGCCCACCGAGCGCGGCTTTGATGAGTATTACGGCATCCCCTACTCAAACGACATGCGGCCCGTGCAGGTGCTCGAAGACACCGAGGTGGCCGAATACCCCGTCGTGCAGGCCACGCTGACCACTCGCTACGCCAAACGCGCCACCGACTTCATCCAGAGGAATGCGAAGAAGCCCTTCTTCCTCTACTTTGCCGAAGCGATGCCGCACAAGCCACTCGCCGCGCCAGACAAGCACTACAAAAAGAGCGGCGCTGGGCTCTACGGCGATGCCCTGCTCGATCTCGACGACAGCGTGGGCGCGGTGCTCGATGCGTTGAAGCAAAACGGACTCGACGACAACACGCTCGTGCTTTTCACCAGCGACAACGGCGCGTGGTTCGGCGGAAGCTGTGGCGGTCTGCGTGGAATGAAAGGCACCAACTACGAAGGCGGCTACCGCGTGCCGATGATCGCCCGCTGGCCCGGAAAAATCCCCGCCAGCCATGTCAGCAACGAACTCGGCGTGATGATGGACCTCTTTGCCACCGTGCTGCACGTCACCGGCACGAAGCTGCCAGATGATCGCGTGCTCGACGGCCGCAACATTCTCCCGCTGCTCACCAGTGCCGCGAAATCACCGCACGAGTTCATCTTCGGTCATCAGAATTCCAAACTCGCCACCATCCGCGACGCACGCTGGAAGCTGCCTGCGCGAACCATGGCCATTAAACCCGGCCCGGACGGCAAGTGGCTCGACCCACGCGCACCCGATGGTGTCACCATCCTCGCCCCCTTCGAGCAGTATAACCTCGATGCTCATCCTGGCCTCACCACCGGCGTTGAACCTGCGAAGATGCAGCTCTTCGACCTCCAGAGCGATCCTGGCGAGCAAGTCGATGTCGCCGCACAACATCCCGACGAAGTGAAGCGACTCCAAGCCGCTTACGATGTCATGAACAAGGACGTTCCTGCTGCCGAGGAGGTCAAACGGGCACCGTACAAGAAGCCGTAGCCTGTGCTCTCGGCTGATACACACACGCCGGATCTTCGGCGAAGGGATCACCGCTCACGCCATAAGCCCGCGCTCGGGAGCCGCCACAAACCGTGCGGAATTCGCAGCGCCCGCATTTGCCGCCCAGGGCGTCGTTGTCGCGCAGCGATACAAACAGCGGATGATTCCGATAAATCTCCGCCGGATGTTCGTCGCGCACATTGCCGCAGTCGAAAGGCAGGAAGCCGCTCGGCGAAACCACACCGGTGTGGGAGATGAACATCACGCCACGTCCATCGCGAATGCCGAGCGGTGAGCGCATGCCAGGACGGTGTTTGCCAGTCGTGGCGCCCAGCGATTGAATCACCACGCGGCGGAAGTGATGCCCTTCCGTTGTTTTGACCGCGAACGGTGCCTTACCGACGAGCGAGGCCATGTCGCAGAAGATGAATTCGATGTCCTGTGGGTCAGGCAGATCGTCGATGCCCGCGCGACCCGTCGGCACGAGCAGAAAGACGCTCCACATCGCGGGTTTCAGCTCAAACATCAGCTTCTTGAAGGCCTCATACTCGCGCAGATTACCACGCGTGAGTGTCGTGTTGATCTGCACGCTCAAATCCGCCGCATGGGCGCGATGCACCGCTGCAATGGTGCGGTCAAAGGTGCCTGCGACGCCACGGAAGGCATCGTGCGTTTGCCGTGTGGCCCCATCCAGGCTCAGCGAGATTCGATCCACGCCAGCGGCTTTGATTTCGTGAAAGTCAGCATGCATCAACCGCGCTGTTGCCGATGGGCTGAGGCCCACATGCAGGCCTGCCTCGGTCGCTTCGCGCACGAGATCGAGCGCATCCGTGCGCATCAACGGATCACCACCGGTGAGAATGAGCATCGGCGGCTTCAACTCGGCCAGTTGCCGGATGAGGCGACTCGATTCCTCGCGATTCAATTCATCAGGATGCCGATGCGACTGCGCTTCGGCCCGGCAATGCTTGCACGCCAATGCGCAAGCCCGCATGATCTCCCAGAAGACGAGAAACGGGCGTTCATCGAAGCCGTCGTAGGCCATCGTAGGCACTTTCAACCTTTCGGGATTCATCAGGGACGCGTTCATGAGTATGGAGAAAACGAGTCCATACTGTAGAAAGCATGCGGGAGGCTTGGTGAAGTCTGCTCGGATTTTGTGTGACTCAGCCGTAACCATGCAGTAGGA
>DNXB01000149.1 GCA_003506995.1 Verrucomicrobiales bacterium | reverse complement strand
GAGCCGCAACACGCTTTGCGGCGGCACCACGTCATCCTTGCCACCTGTGGTCACGGCTACCGGCATGGTAAACTTGTCCGGCCACAGCTCGGCGCTACGCTTTTTGTATTCATCGGGGACTTGTTCCTTGGTGCCGCCATACGAGGCTATGATCGCGTCCTGGAACTTGGCATACTCGACCATGTTGGCGGTGCCGTGCAAACTGCACACACCCGCAATGAGTTCGGGATGTAGTGCCGCGAAGATGAGAGCCGACGTGCCGCCCATGGAGCCCCCAGCGATGAACACGCGGCCTACTTGGTGCCGCCGTTTGAGTTCAGCGATGATCTGCACGACATCCGCCTCGGCCTTCGGTCCCATCCATGATGTCTTGGCGCGATAGTCGGGCGAAACGACGATCAAACCATGCTTCGCGGCCACATCGCGCACGCCTTGGCATTCACCTCGCGTCTGACTGATGAACTGCCAGCGGTCGGAGCCATGACCGTGAAGCGCGATGACGACATCGCGGGCCGCTTTGGGAGCCGCATCACTCGGGACAAGCTCGACGTAGCGTTGCTCGGTGCCGTCGAGATTGGATTTGAAGCTGATGTCGGCCGGTTCAGCACTGAAGGCGCGGCATGCAGCCCATAGGACAATGAGTGATGACGTCCAATTCATTTAGCCTCCTTCCACTTCGTGAACTCGTCGAGAATTTCATCGCGCGAGCAGCGCGGACGCAATGCGGTGCGCACTTTGAAGCCGTAGTCCCTCATCAGCTCGGGCTTTTGGATGAGGAACTGGAAATCCCAGGCGGGGTTCGTGGATTTCAGCGCCGCGTTGGCACCGCCGCCGCTGGGCGAGTGCGTGAGGCGGATGCCTTCCGTGCGGTCGAACATGACGATCCAGGTGAGATCGTCGAAGTGGCCGTAGAAGAAGGGTTGGTCGAAGCGGAAGCGCGATAGGCTCTTGAAGAGCGTGTCGCGTCCGCCGTCGGGGAAGGTCATCTCGAAGTGGTCGTCGCGATGCCGCACGGTGCTCTGATCGTTGTGCCACTGCGTGCAGAACTGCGTCCACATATCTTTCTGCGCGTCGAGTCCGCCGAGGAAATACATGCTCTTGTCCTCCGGGGCGTTCATGTAGCTGGCCCAGAACAGCGAGAGGTAGCCGCGCGGGAAGACATCGCGATGGGCGCGGCAGCGGAAGTCCATGTCGAGGTAATGCGGCGCGACGAGCCGGAAGCGCGTCCAGCTTTCGACGTGGAAGGTCGGTGTGGGTGGTTGATGCAGTTCCGCCTCGGTGTCGCTGATGCGCGTGAGATGTATGGGCGCGTTGCGCGGCTCGAAGAAGATCTTCGAGTCCTCCAGATGCTCGCCGGTGACGATGTGCTCCAGGTTCAATCCCGCGACGGCTGGCACGAAGAGGCTGCGCGTGCCTTTGGCATGTCGGAGACTCCACACGCCGTTGTAGCCCGCGCGATGTTCGCCTTGCGCGGAGTTGTCGCCAATGACAGCGGTGAGATCGCCTGCCTGGAGCGTGACGTGGGCGAGCGCATCTGCCGCGAGCGCGTTGATGCCAGCCGAGCCGATCACAGCACCCACGGTGGTTTGGAGAAGATGGCGGCGGGTCGTGTTCATGATGTGGCAGGAATGAGTTTCTGCGCCGCGAGCCATTTCAACGCAGCAGCTTTCCACTGCTCCCAGAGCGGACCTTTGCAGCCGTTGAGACCGTGGCCTCCGTTGGGGAGTTCGAGGAGTTCGACAGGGACATTCTGCGATTTCATTGCGGCGATGAACTGGCGGCTGTTCTCGATGGGCACCGCCTTGTCATCGACAGCATGCGCGAGAAAAGCAGGCGGTGTGTCGGCGGTGATCTGGGTTTCGTTCGAGTAAAGACGCAGGAGGTCCGGCGGGGCATTGGAGCCGATGAGTTTCTCTTTGGAGCCAGTGTGCGTGAATTCGCCCATGGTGACGACGGGATAAACGAGCCAGCCGAAATCGGGACGGCAGCTCAGGCGCTCGACGGCATCGGCGGAGGCGGGATCGCCCGCATTGAAATGCGTGAGCGCTGTCGAGGCGACGTGACCACCGGCGGAGAAGCCGAGGATGCCGATGCGCTGCGGATTGATCTTCCATGCGGCGGCATTGGCGCGAGTGAGGCGGATGGCGCGTTGGGCATCGAGCAGCGGCACCTGATGACGCAGCTCGGGAAGGCGATACTCGAGGATGACGCAAGCGATGTCGTGCTCGTTGAGCCATTGCGCGATGGGATAGCCCTCGCGGTCGGTGACGTGGCGGATGTAACCGCCACCGGGACAGAGCACGATGGCCGCGCCGTTCGCCTTGTCAGCAGGCGGCAGGAAGACTTCGAGTGCCAAGTTGCTGTCCTCGAACTTGCCATCGCCAATCGGTGCTTGGCCGGGCCAAAGCGGGACGCGATGGGTGACGGCGGGCTTGTCGGTGTCATCACGTTCGGAGGTGACTTGGTAAGTTTTGCCATTGGTGACGACTTGCACGGTGCCGTGCAGACCTGTGACATAGGTTTTGGCACCGAGTGCTTTCAGCGTGACGGTGGAGCGGATGCCTTTGGCATAGCGTGGGAAGACACTGGCGATGGAGACCTCGGGATGGGTCGCTTCGCCAAAGGCCGGCACGATGGGATGAATGCCGTGGCCAGGGGCGACGAGGATGTGGCACTTGAGTTTCGACTTATCGACGAAGGGCATAAGGCTCGCCTCGATGTCCTCGGTCTGGATGTCGCCGGGTAGCAGGAAAACGATGTCGCCGAACTGAATGCGCAGTGCGAGCGAGTTGGCGTTCACGAGGAAGTGCGAGGGCGTGTCGTTCTTTGGCCGCGTGGTGATCTTCGGGTCTTTGAAGTAGCTCTTCGGCGGCACGATGACCTCGATCTTCAAATCGGGATCGAGATTCAGCGTCTCACCCGCCGTGGCGGTGATGTGCGCTCCGCGTGCTTTGAACTCCTCGCGCACTCGGTCGTAGTGATCGAGTTCTTCTTTGTTCGTGCCGCGATAGTCGTCAGGATTGTCGCTGTGGAAAGTGTAGCCGCAGTCGATGAGCTTCTTGATCTCGAAGTTCTCCTTCAGCCACAGCAGGCCGCCGAAGTGATCGTAGTGCGCGTGGCTGATGAAGACGCCGTCAATGCTGGTGACTCCTTGTTTCTTGAGCAGCGGCGCGACGACATCGCGCCCCGCATTGAACTTCGCCAGCCAGCCATCGGACGAAAGCCGCTCAGGATGCGCCGTGCCGGTGTCGTAGAGCAAGGTCTTGCCCGAAGGCGTGCGCATCACGATGGCTAGGCCCGCGCCACGCTGGATGTCCGGGATTTCGAGAACGGTGAAGCTGAAGGTGCGCTCAGCGGCAAGGCTGGCACCACTGAATAATGCGGCTGCGAGTGCGGCAGCGAGGATGGATTTCAAATTCATGATGAGACCTGTGTTTGAACAAGATCGCGCGGAAACAACATCTTGATGCCAACGATCAACGCGATGCCCGCAGCGAGATATGCCAATGCCGTGATGGAAAGCAGGCGGTCAATGCCGAGCGACTGTTTCCACATGCCGCCAAACAAAGCCGCGAAGCCGGACATGATCGCACCGCAGAAATTGAGAATGCCAACGGCGGAGGCGCGGGTGTCGGCGGGAACGACTTCGAAAGCGGCGGGGAAGATGTTGCCCATGAGAAGTCCGCTGAAGAGTCCAAAGGACGCGGCGGCGATGCGTGTGACGGCGAGGGTGTCGCTGCTGCCGAGGAAATGCAGGCAGGGCGCGCAAAGGATGAGGCTCGCGGTCATGAGCCAGAGGCGTGAGGCCTTCGTACGGCGATAGAGCTTGTCCGCGAGCACGCCGCCGCCGAGCAGGCCGATGGCGGTCGTCAGTTGAAGGTAGATCGTGGCGTTGAAGGCGGCATCGGCTTGATTGAGCGAGAACTTCTCTTTGAGGAAAGTGGGCAGCCAGCCGTAGAGCAGCCACAGGCCGAAGACGAAGATGGGAAACACCACGCACAGCAGCAGGAAGGTGCGCACGCGGAGCAAGATCGGGAAGGCGAAGGATTTGGATGGCGTGGCGGTCTCAGCAGCGGGGTTTTCATTCACTCCACGCAGGAAGGCAAAATACGGCACCGCGTAGAGAAGCCCGACCGCGCCGAGCACAAAGAACGCGCCGCGCCATTGACCGCGATCCGCCATCCATCCGCCGAACCAACTGCCTGCAACGGTTCCCGCAATCTGCGCGGTGGTGAGCACGGCGATGGCCCGCGAGCGCAGCTCCGGCGGATGCGCGTTCGCCGTCAGCGCGATGGCCGTGGGCATGAAGAGCGACTCGGAGATGCCCATCGCGGCACGCAGGCCGAGCAGCATGAAAGCGGAGCCTGCGAAGCCGGTGGCGACGGTGACGAGACTCCACACGATAAGGCTGAGCACGACGAGCAGACGTTTTGAAAAACGATCCGCGAGCTGACCGGCGATGGGACAGCCGAAGGCATAAACCCAGAGAAACATTGCGCCGGTGAGGCCGAGTTGCTGGTCCGTCATGCCGAGATCGGCCTTCAACGACGGAAACATCGAGAACACCGCCTGCCGGTCGCAGTAGTTCAGGAAATACGCGACCCACATGAAGGCGACGAGCGCACCGGCTGACTTTGCCCGGCTCATGCGCGCAGCACCTCGCGCACACTGACTTGTCTGGCGATCACCGCGACGCAATCGCCCTGCTGCGTGAGGCATGGGGCGCGCATGGTGATGAGATAACCGGCGCTCTGCGCGATGATCTCCTCCGGCGCTCGATCAGGACGCTCCAGATGATGAATGCAGCCGACGACCTGGCCTTTTTTCACCTTCGCTCCGAGATCGACCGTGACTTCAAAGATGCCGGACTCGGGCGCGAGGATGTAGTCTTCGCGATTCGTGGCCTGCGTGATGATCGCGGGAGCTTTGCGTGGCTGTTCACGACCTTTGAGCGCGCCGACATGAATGAGCACATTCTTCAATCCACTTTGCGCGATGCGATGCACGCTGGCGGGAATGCATTCGCCTCCACCTAATTCGGTGGTGATGACGAGCTTGCCCTGGTTCTCGGCTTCAACCGGCAGCAGGCCCGTTCCGGCAATGTCGGCATAGATGAAGCAGAACTCCGTGCCCCAGGCGAGCATGGCGACGAACATCTTCGCCCGCTGCTCACGATCTGGCACGAGATGCATGTGCGAACACGGTATGAACTCCATGCTGCGCCCGCCGCTGTGGATGTCGATGACGACGTCGCTGATCGGAAACAGCACGGTGCGCAGGTAGTGCGCGATCTGGCTGGTGACCGGACCTTCCGCATCGCCTGGAAACGCACGATTCATGTTCATGCCATCGAGCGGCGAAAGTCGAGTCGCAGCACGAGCCGCAGGCAAGTTCAGCGATGGAATGAGTATGATGCGACCTGTGACCTTCTCAGGCGTCAACTCCCGCGCGAGTTTCATGATGGCGATCTGGCCCTGATACTCGTCGCCATGATTGCCGCCGAGCACGAGCACCGTCGGCCCTTTGCCGCGAGCGACGACGGTGATGGGGATCATCACATTCGCCCAGCCACCGAGGTTGTGGGAATACGGGACTTGGAGGAAACCTTGCTGCTTGCCGGGTTTGTCGAGATCAAGGGCGGTGATGACCATAAGAGCGGCCTACTGGCGATTGATGAACTCGTCGAGATTCATGAGCACACGCGCTGTTGCGACGAGTGCGGTCGCCTCGATGGCTTCGGAGGGTGAAACGGCCTTTTCATGAGTTCCGAGGGCTTTGAGGGATTCAACGCCTCCCTTTTGCACACGGGCCTTTTGTTCGGTGTGGAAGGCTTGCAGCCGCGAAAGCTCTTCCGCGCGCGGTTCGCGGTTCAAAACGAAGTGGAAGAGCTTTTGCAGGCGTTTAGGCGTTTCGGCGGGGCTTTGGCGCAACACGCGGAGAGCGAGCGATTGCGCCGCTTCGACGAAGACGCCGTCGTTCATCATGGTGAGGGCTTGCAGCGGTGTGTTGCTGCGTTCGCGGCGCACGCAGGCGTCGGCGGCATCAGGCGCATCGAAGGTGGTGAGCATGGGATACAAGACGCTGCGCAGCGTGATGATGTAGAGGCTGCGGCGGTAAATTTCATCGCCAGGGCTGGCCTTCCAGTTCGACGAGCGTCCGACATCAAACACATCTTCCGGCAACGGCGGGCGAAAGCTCGGTCCGCCGATGGTGGGCTTTAAAAGGCCGCTGACGGCGAGCACGGAGTCGCGCAGGATTTCAGCATCAAGACGGAGGCGGTTTTGGCGGGAGAGCAGGCGGTTCAGCGGATCGAGCACGACGATGTCTTCGCGATGCGTGGAGGATTGCTTGTAGGTGGCCGAGGTGACGATGAGCTTGATGAGCTGCTTGCGGCTCCAACCCTGATGCATGAACTCGGAGGCGAGCCAGTCGAGCAGTTCAGGATGCGATGGCGGCTCGCCAGTGGCGCCAAAATCGTCCGGTGTGCTGACCAAGCCAATACCAAAGAGCTTGCTCCAGATGTGGTTCACCGAAACACGGCTGGTGAGCGGATGCTGCGGTGAGACGAGCCAGTTGGCGAGATCGAGACGGCTCGGCTCTGGCTGCGCGGGCTTTGTCATCGGCGGCAGGGCCGAAAGGCTCGCGGGCATGACATCGGGGCCCCGCCGGGTGTAATCGCCCGCCATGTGGACATAGGTCTGGCGGCGATCCTTCATCACCTCGGCCAGAGCGGGTGCCTTGGTCTGCGGCTCGTCTAGGTCTGCGGTGTTGTTGAAGAAGGCGTAGAAGCTGTAGTAGTCGCGGATGGTGATCGGGTCGTATTTGTGCGTGTGGCACTGCGCACAGCCGACGGTGAGGCCCATCCACACGCGACCGGTGGTGTTCACGCGGTCGGCGAGGTTTTGGAAACGTGCCTCCTCCTTGTCCACGCCCGCCTCGGTGTTCAGCGCGGCATTGCGATGGAAGCCGCTGGCGGTGAGCTGTGCGAGCGTGGGATTCGGCAGGAGGTCACCGGCGATCTGTTCAATGGTGAACTGGTTAAACGGCAGGTCACGGTTGATCGCGTCGATGACCCAGTCGCGATAGCGCCAGGCATTCGGGCGCAGACCGTCGCCGAGAAAGCCGTTGCTGTCGGCGTAGCGGGCCATGTCCAGCCAGTGACGCGCCCAGCGCTCCCCGAAATTGGGCGAAGCGAGCAGGCGATCCACCAACGCGGCATACTTTCCGTCGGACCAGTCGGACGAGTCCGACAAGTCGGATGAAGTGGGCGGCAGACCGGTAAGATCGAGGAAGACGCGGCGGATCAGCGTGATGGGATCGGCCTCGGCAGCGGGCTTGAGATCATGTTTGGCGAGTTCGCGCTCAATGAAGGCGTCGATGGGGTTCTTGCGCTTTGAAGGCGGCACGATGGCCCGTTGGATCGGCACAAAAGCCCAGTGGTCCTGGTATTCGGCACCCTCCGCGATCCAGCGGCGGAAGAGATTGCGTTCCGCTTTCGTGAGCTGCTTCGGAGAGGAGGGCGGCGGCATCACATCATCCGGCTCGGTGGTGCTGATGCGATGCCAGAACTCGCTGTCGTCCGGTTTACCCGGCTTTATCGCCTCTTTGACCGCCTCCGCGCGCACATCGAGCCGCAGATCCGCCTCGCGCTTGTCTTCATCAGGCCCGTGGCAGGCGTAGCACTTTGAGGCGAGGATCGGGCGGATGTCGCGATTGAACTCGACGCGGTTCTCCGCGGCGAGGACGCCGAGGGAGGAAAGGAGGGTGAATGGAATGACGAGGCGCATGTTTTAGCGGACCAGCAGATCAGTGAACGCCGCTTGATACGTGATCTTCGCCTCGCCGTCCTCGGCAATGACTTTTGCAGTGAATGTGGCCGCCTCCCAATCGAGTCGCAGATGGCCGACATTCGGCAGATGGTAGGTCTTGGGGATGAGTCGATGCTTGTTGAGGGTCGGCGTGCCGCGTGGGTGCTTCTGCGTCATGGAGCTGGAGGTGAAATCGAAGACGCCGTGGTGGGAAAACTCGCACCAATGCCGGTCACCGCTCAAAATCACGGCCTTGTGGCCGTTGAGCAGCTTCAGCATACGCCGCTGCTCATGGGGGAAATTCGCCCAGGACTCGCCGCCGTGAGCCTCAGGGGCGAATTGGATGCTGGAGACGATGATTCGCAGTTCCGCAGGCTCCTGGAGCACTTTTTCGAGCCAGCGCCACTGCGCCTCACCGAGGATGGTGGTGGATTCATCGTCTGTCGGCACCGCAGTGCCGCCGAGCATGGCTTTGTCCTTCGGCACCTTCTTCATCGGACTGCGGAAGTAGCGTGTGTCGAGCAGGATGACCTGCGCACGTTTGCCCACAGGGCCAAAAGTCTGCGATTGATACACCCCCTCTTGTTTGCGACGCGGTGAGCTGACTGGCTCGTCGAGCCAGTTCCAAAACTCGGCCTGCGCATCCCTTTTCTGCGCATACTCGGCTCCACCGTCGTTGAGGCCAAAGTCGTGATCATCCCAGGTGGCGAGGATGGGCTTGTTCTTCAATCCACGGAAGAAGCGGCTGTTTTTCAGCAGCGCATACTTCTCCTGCATCATCGGGATGCCGCCTTTGTCGGCGTAAATGTTGTCGCCCATGAAAAGGAACAGATCACGCGGCAGCGTCAGCGTGCGGTCGAGCATGGGGTGCTGATGCGTGTCGAGGCAGGAGCCGAAGACGATGTCTTGCAGCGGCGTCTCTTCTGCAGCTTGAACGGAGAAAAACCCAAACGCTGGAAGCCCGGCGAGGAAGTGGCGGCGGTTACTTTTGAAGTTTGGCATCGAGTTCCTCCAGTTTGAAACGCACGCTGACGACGTAGGCTTCCTCGCCCTCGGTCCAGTGGCCGTAGGTGGTGGTGACGAACGTGCCGTCGGGCAGCAGCTCAACGCCAGGGTAAGTGGTGTCCTGGCCCTTTTTGTTGTCCATGATGCGAATACGATATTGGCCTTCGGTGCCGTTCACGATGTCGTCGTATTTGCCCACCCAGCCCACCCAGTCGCCTTTGGTGGCGCTGACGTGCGTGGTGTCGCGGAAGCTCACAAAGAGACGGCCATCAGGCGCATACTTCGCGACGTGGCGGTCGCCGGTGAGCGCGGCGGGAAGCTCCTTCGGCTCGCTCCAGCTCAGACCTTCGTCGTTGGAGAAAATGACGAAGGAATTGTACTTCCGGCTGTTTTCACGCAGCAGCACGGCGATCTGTTTGCCATCAGGTGAGCGGAGAGCGCCGGGTTCGCAGAGATTCGCGTCGGGCAGCATGGCGATGGGCGCGGGCACGCTCCAGGTGAGGCCGCCGTCTTTGGAAAGCGTGGTGTAAACCCAGAAGCGCCACGGTTTGGCCGTCGAGGAGCTGTAATCCGGCGCGTGCGGGCTTTTGATGCGGTATTTCTCCACTTCACCACCACGGATGAAGCGACCGTCATCATGGAAGAAGGCCAGATAGTGCCCCGGTGTCTGCAAACCTATCACCGTGCTCATCGTGACCACGCCGCCGAAGTCGCCGATGGCTTTCAGCTCGCTCCAGTTCGCGCCATCGTCCTCTGAAACGGACATGCGGATGGGATACAGCCCACTGAACATGATGAGGCGCTTTTTGCCGCTCGCATCGACCACGCGGTGCAGCGTGGGCACCTCCAGAGAGGTTTCCCAGTTTTTCGGCGTGGGCAGGCGATCACTCCAAGTGAGGCCCGCGTCGTTGCTGCGCTTGTACACGATGGCACCGCGACCGTGGCCCTTCGGATAGACGGTGAGCATCGTTTTGTTGTCTTCGAGCAACACGGTCGTGGGATGGCCGAGATACTGGCCTTTCTCACGATCCACGATGACCTGCCGCTGCGTCTCGCCACTGATGTCCACGATGGGGATCGTATAACCCGGCGGGAGCGTCGTTTTGAGATTCTTCGGCGGCGCGAGGGTGATGTCAGCTTTTTGGAGCTTCGTTTGAGCAAAGGCAGGCGTCAGGCACAGCAGGAACGTGGCGAGGGCGGTTCGGAAAATCATGGCGGAAAGCAAACGGCCCGCGAAGCGCCCGCCTAACGTGGATCGATACCGTAAACGCCGTTCTTTTCCTCGACAGGCAGCTTCGGTTTCGAGGATTGCGGCCTGTCCTCGGCAAACCAGCGGTTGTTCTCGAAGAGGAAGGTCTCGGGGGCGGTGCCTTCACCGATGTTGATGTCGATCTGCACCTGAGCACGGCGGAAGACGATGCGGTTGTCTTTGATGAGCACGTTGCGGCTGGGGGCGAAGCCGGGCTCCTTTGTCTCCTGGAGGATGCGAAAGATCCACTTGGTAGGGAAGAGGATCGTGTTGCCGCTGAATTCCGCGCCATCGACGCCGACGAAGGCTGCGGCACAGAGGCTGCCCTCGATGACGTTGTCGCGCACGATGAGATGCGCGGCTTCATACTTCACGTCTTGCGGACGAAAGTAGGGCAGGCCGGTGGAGCCACCGAGGTTGATGGGACGCTCGCCTGCGTTGGTGAAGTGGCACTTTTCGACGATGACATCGCTCGTGCCGCCTTTGAGTTGAACGGCGGCGCTCGCGGTGAAGCCTTCCTTGCCGATGAAACGGCAACCGGTGATCAGCGAGTGATGGCAGCCGACGAAATCAATGCCCTGGCCGCCCCAGCCGGTGATCGTACAATCGCGGATCGTCAGCTTGTCGAGACCAGAGCACTTGATGCCGTCATGATTTCCCTTGGGGCCGATGTCGCTGATTTCGACGTGCTCAATCGTGATGCCGGTGGTGGGATTCGCCAGATCGCCGCCGTCGTCGAGATTCAGGCCGTTGCCGGTCTGACCGCTGACGCGGAGGTTTCGCAGAGTCAGGTCGTTGCAGCGGGAGAAATGCCACGCATTGCCACCGCCTTTGAAATGCGGCGGATTTTTCGCATCAAGAGCCTCAATGGTGAGCTTTTCGATGCTACTGACATGATGCCCGCCGGGATAGTCGCCAGGAGCGATTTTGAGCGTGGTACTCGGTTTGAGATCGCGCAAAGCAGTGAGCAACGAGGTGACATCACGCACGATGATTTCATCGGCATAAACGGTGGCGGACCAAAGGAGAAGCAGCAGAGCACGCATGGTGGCTCGAACGTGCCTCGCCCGCTGATTTATCGACGCTTATGGAGGACGACCTCCGCGAGTTTCAGCCACTCGCGGGCTTTGGTGAGGCCGAGAGCCATCGAGATGTAGCTTCTGGCCTGCCGGGGCGTATGCCGGTGGAAGAAATAGATGACACCTGCCCGCACGATCATCAGCAGCGCCAGTCCACCGGCGCAGGAAAGGATGATTTGCGGGACAAGGCTCATCTGAGGGGTCATTTTTTGCGTTTCTTGGTCGTCGCAGTCGCCAACGGGCGGCGGCGAGTCTTTTCGGGAAGCATTTGGAGACGACGGTCGATCTCGTCATACAGCTTCTCAGCCGTCTCACGGACCTCAGGGGCGATGTTTTGGAGGAGAAGCCGGTCGCCCGAGTTCAGGGCTGAAAGGGCTTCATACCAGGGGCGGAACTTCTGATGAGCCTCCCAGTGCTTCAGGAAGGACAGAAACTCGCTACCAAGTCCCAGATGAACGAGGACAGCGGTTGTCCGCAGCCATTCGTGCATCGTTTCGGGCGGAATTCCCTGCCTACCGTGCCTCTGGATGACTGTGGACCATGCATCGCAGGCATTGCCCCAGTTGGCATCATAGGCACCAATCAGTCCTTTGTTGATCTGATAGGCGTCAGTTTCGCCGAAGCGGGTGAGCTGAAGAAGCTCGAAGCGCTTTTTGGCTTCAGTGAGATCACCCAGGTGGTCACGTGACAGGATCACAAGCCCGAAGAGCGCGTCTGCGTTAACTTCACCTTCGCTGAAGGTCCTGTTTAGGGCTTTCAGCGCGTCCGCCTGGCGTCCTGGCAGATCGAGAAGCATCAAACCAAGTTTGATGAAGGGCTTGTTGTCATGTCGTGAATGTTTGCAAGCCTCGTTATAGGCGCACTCTGCGGCGACAGGATCACGACGGTGCCAGCGACTTAAGTCTCCAAGTCCAATCCATGCCTCGACGTTCGTTGGGTCGATCTCGAGGGCGACCTGATAGGCAGTTTGGGACTCATTGATGAGGCCCAGGTTCTCGCACAATGTTTTCCCCCATTGCCGCCATGCTCCAGATGAGGCGTTGCGGGCTGGTTCCAAGACTTCAAAAACTCTTTCGAGGGCAGGTTGCATAAGCCGACGTCCAGCCTCAGGAGGCAGTGTGTCCGCCATGAGAGCAAACGTAGCGTAATCCCTCGGTGCCTGGAGGAATGCACGGCTCCAGTCTTCCGCGTTTTGGAGTGAACGAATCTGACCTGATGCGAGGCGTTCGGCAAACCAGATGGATGCCTCCTCGCTGAACAAGAACTCGTCTATTTCCCGTCCGAACTTGGCGGACATCACTGCGGCGTCCACTTGCTCCATCGTGAGCTTTGTCGTGGATGAGGCAATCTGCTGAACTTGGTCTTTTCTCAAGCTGCGGCGATCTCCCAGCAAGAGGCTGGAAAACTCTTCAGGCGTGACTGGAGCATGCTCAGGCACAAGATCGTGAAGTTTTTTGCGCATGTCTGCGAAGGCAAGTGTGGCAGGATGAAGCCCTACAAAATCAAATGCCTCCTCAAGTTTTCTGCGTGCCTCGGCATCGCTGGCACTCAACAGCTCAAGACGCCGCCGTAAATCATCTGCCGTTGCGGAGTCCAGCAGGGGATGGAGTGCCTGAACAAGCAACCAGTCGCCGCTTTGAAGTTCCTCTTTGACAAGGAGGCTCTGGGCCATCCTGGCCCGCTCGTGTTCGTCCCATACCGTATCGATCAACCTCGTCAGATACTCCACTGCCTGCCTGTTGCGGCGGGAGCCGAGGCGCATGAGGAACCAGACGTTGAAGAAGCGTTCGGTGATGAGAAAGCCGGTGGAGGACTGGCCTTGGAGGCTGACTTTTTCGATGAAGCCGATGCGCTCCAGGCGGTCGAGCTGGGGGCTGATGCCGGTGATGGGGAGGCCGGTGTCTTCGCTCAACTGACGGGCGGTGACGGGATCCCAGCGGTTGGCGATGGCGCTGGCGATGACCTGCTGCTGAACCGACAGCTCCTCAAAGAGGGCTTTGTAGAGCGGGGTGACGCGGTCGAGGAGGTTTTGGAGATCACCAAAGACGCCGGGGGCGAAATCTTCGGCATAGAGGAAGAAGAGGGTGACGGTGGTGCGCGGGTTTCCGCCGGTGAGCTGGCGCAGGACGGTGATGCGGCGTGGGTGGGCGAGGACGCGGTCGCGCACATCGGGGCGGTCAAACACCTCGGCGAGGTGGAGCATGAGCTGGCGCATCTCGTCCTCGCTGAGGCGTTCGAGGTAGCGGACTTTGAACTGGTCGTAAAACGGCGCGCCGTAGTCCTGGCTCTCCGGCAGGGCGCTGGGGCTGGCCCCGATGAGGATGGGGCAGCCGGGGCGCATGAGCAGCTCGCGCAGGATATGCTGCTGAGCTTTGGGCAGGCGCTCGAAGACGAGTTGGAGATTGTCCACCAGCAGCACGGGGCGGCGGGCGGTGCTTTCTGCGGCTTTGAGGAAGGCTTCGAGCGAGGCTTTGGCCGCAGCTTCTTCCTGGCTGGCGGGCGCGGGCGGGAGGCTGCGGATGGTGACGTCGATGGCATCGGCGGCGGCTTTGTCGCCAGTGCGCTCGTGGGCATCGGCGAGGGAGTCGAGGCAATTCAGCCAGAATTTGGACAGGCGGTCCACGGAATACTGCTCCTCGGCGAAGACGAGCGGGATAAAGCGGCTGGAATAGGAGTCTTTTCGTAGCTCTGCTTCGATGCGGCGTAGCAGCGCGCTCTTGCCCATGCCACGACGGCCAATGATGAGATGATGAAGCGCACGGCTGCGCGGCTTTTCGGCAGCGATGTCGGCTAGAATGTGATTAAGCAGACGCTGACGCACAGTAAAGATGCCGATAATGTCCTCGTCGGTCATGCGAGAGGGATTGTGCAGCGAGAGCTTGTAAAGGCTGAGCTTTGTGGTGGGAGTGCTCATGGGCGGCGGCGTTGCCAGTATTCTCGCAGCAGGAAGGAGCGGAATGCCTGGCGTCCGCCGTTTTCCATAAGGTAGCCATCACGCTGGAGGATGATGGAAAGGCGGCCGAGTTGCTCCTCGACCTTGGAGGCTTCACTTTGTGGATGTGCGGCCATGATGGCATTGAGCAACTGCTCCCGTGTGCGGCCTTTGGCATGCTGGGAGAGGTGATTGAGCATGGCTTTCGCGACAGTGGCGTCCGGCACGCTGAACTGCTCCTCCAGGCGCTGCCGCCAGGTGTCGAACTGGCTGAGATTTTCCGGTCGCAGGAGGAAGGCGCATGCTTTCTCCAAAGCAGCCGCGTCTGCCGTGGTGACACCGGAATCGACGAGCGCATGAAAGACGATCTGAAGATGATGCGGCAGCGGCCAGCCGACGCGGCGGATGATTTCCTGGCGGATGTCCGGCGGTAGCGGGAGATGATTGTCGGTGCCGAGTTTTTCAAGGAATGCGTCTGCTTCCTGGGCGCTCAAGGCATCGAGAATGAAAGGCGTGAGATCGTTGATGGTCTTGCCGAGGTTTCGCTCCTCCACGAAGCCCTCCAGGCCGATGGAGCCGAGGAAAATCCAGCGAATGTGCTGGCGGTATGACTGGCGCAGGGCACGCAACCAGTGAAGAAACCGGCCCACACGTTGCTGGCCGTGGTCCTGATGTGTCATGGCGAGCAGCAGCTCGGGCATTTCGTCGATGACGATGAGAACCTGCCTGCCATCCGCTTCAATTTTCCGAAACACACTTTCCAACGCACGACCAAGGGTGCTGTGGTCGGGGTCGTCCACCTCGCCCATCTCCAGGTCGATCCCGGCTCCGACTTTGACGCCTCCCAATGCCTGCCGTGCTTTCCGAAACAGAATCGCACAACGGGAAATCGAATCCGGATGCAACCCTCCGTGGTGGAGGCTGTCGAGCAGCTTTTCGGCGAAAGACAGCTCGTCTGCGGAGTCCTCGACATTCAGGTAAACCGCCGTCCATTGCTGCTGCTGGCAGATTTCGCACAGGCGTAACACGAGCGAGGTCTTGCCCACTCGGCGAGGGGCGTTGATGCGGAGGTTGGCCGAGTTGGAAAGCTCGCGCTGGAGGCGGGCGATCTCTTTTGGGCGATCAAAGAAGTCGTCATGCTCGACGGGAGGGCCGGTGATATTTCGCATGAGGCGAGTGATGCCACGCAAGAATACTGCCGTCAATATTCAATTTTGAATTTATACATAGATGAATAAATTGCAGAGCACTTTATTCGTTTCGGTCGCTCATGGCTTCACAAGACCTTCGGGCAGTTGGGCGAGACGCTCGATCTCGGTGACTTCGTGGAAAAACCACGGCTTGAGGTCCTTGAGCTTGAAGATGATCGTTTTGCTGGCGAATTTGAGGCCGTCGTGCTCTTTCCAATCCGTGAAGCGGTAGAAGTCGCCGCGCCAGTCGAGGCGGTGAAGGAGGCTGGTTTCCTTGTCGAAGTAGAATTTCATCGCGGGATCGACGCTGCCGCTGACTTGGAGGCCGAAGCAGGTTTTGCCCTCGTCGGTGAGGTCGGGGATGACCTCGATCTTCGACTTTTCATCGACGAGCAGGTCGAGCGACCAGGCGCGCACGTCGTCCTTGGCGGGCTCGATGCCGCGTTCCTTTTTGTTGATCCACCACTTGTCCGGCTGGGAGAGGATGGACTCGCGGGTGGAGCGCTTTTTGCCCTCGGCAGGCTCGGGCGTGCTGCCGAAGTGGAAGATCTCTTTGATGCGGAAGTTTTTGAGCAGCTTGTCCTTTCCGCCGACAGCGGCGAGGGCTGTTTCGACGAGCGGCTTGGGATCAGCGGTCTGGGCGAACGTGGATGTGACAAGCAGCAGAGGCAGGATGAGGCGGAGCATGGTGGATGAGCACGAAACGATCTGCGCGGGCGAATCCTGTCGTCACACCTCTTCCAGCATCATCTTCGCATCCCCGAAGGCCTTCGGCCGCACGTCCATCCTCTCCATCATCGACATGAACAGGCGGCAGAGCTGGCGCTCCGGTTTGCCGGTGTAATCAAGCACGCGACCGCCTTTCAGGCCGCCGCCGAGCACGATGACGGGCAGCTCGTCGTTGTTGTGCTTCGCCCCGGCCATCATGCTGGAGCA
>DNXB01000408.1 GCA_003506995.1 Verrucomicrobiales bacterium | reverse complement strand
ACATCTCAAGCTCCAGCGCCTCGACGCCCTCATAGCTCTCGCAGAGCGCGGTGTGGGCAGGTGGGGTCCACGGACAACTCGTCTCCCGTGTAAGGCCCGAGGGTGATCGTGGGTGATCGTGGGTGATCGTGGGTGATCGTGGGTGATCGTGGGTGATTGCCCGCGCCGCATGTCGTGCAGGCCCGCCGCCAGGGTTTGGGTTGGACACCCCATGGTGAGGGGGACTGTGGCGGGCTAGGGGGGAGCTGAGGGCAGTGCGAATCTACCAATCGACCCATCCTATGAAATCTCATCCATTGATCCTCCTCTCTGCGGTGCTGGCCTGCCACGGCCCTGCCGCCGCCCAGACTGGCAGCCCCCGCGCCCAGGAACCTCAGCCCAGGGAACGGGGGACGAGCGTGGTGCATGACGGCATTGTGTTCTATCGCGGTCAGACCTACCTCATTCGCAACAGCCGTGCGGCGCTGGTGGACGCCACCTTGGTGCCGGAGGGCCAGGTGCTGACCGCCGAGGGGCGGCTCGTGACCCTGCCAACCGATTTCGTCTATGATGCCACCCCGAAGGTGCGCGAGGGGCTCTTTGCCATACGAGGACAGGCGTATCTGATCCGCAACGGCCGCATGATGCCGGTGGATGCGGCGCTGGTGCCGGAGGGCCAGGTGTTGACGGCGGAGGGCCGGCGCGTGCCGCTGCCTTCGGACTTCAGCGGTTTTGTGCTGGATCGTGCGCCCGATGGCACCGTGCTGCCAGCGCCGCCGTCCCAAGCGGGCCTTCAGACGCTCACGGGTCAGGCGGGTGTGCCGCAGGCACCGTCCCTCATCTCCCAGGGCGGGGAACAGAGACCCATGCCGCCAAGCCAGGAAATCCGACGCGTCGTAGCGGCACCGGTGGGCGTGAAGGTCCGTGCCGTGTTGCCAATGCCGCCGTCCCAAGCGGGCCTTCAGACGTTCACGAGGCAGGCGGGTGGGCCGCAGGCACCCTCCCTCTTCCCCCAGGGCATGGAACGGAGCCCCATGCCGCCAAGCCAGGATGCCCCACGCGTCGTGGAGGTCCGCGCCGCGTTGCCAACGCCAATAAACCTCCTCCCGCCAGCAGTCCCAATCACGAAAACCCCTTGATGGCCGGGAATACTCCCTGCTGCCTCATTCGACGTGCTGGATGAATGCGGACGGGGGCGTCCGCGCTCCTTTCCGTGACTTCCGCAGGCCCGCTCCAGCCCAAGGCGGAACGACTGTGCTACGACATCTCAAGCTCCAGCGCCTCGACGCCTTCGTAGCGCTCGCAGAGCGCGGTGATCTCGTCGGGGGCCATGACCATGAAGGCGGTGGAGAGGGCGTCGGACAGGGCGGCGGTGGGGGCGAGGGCGTAGGTGCGGCGGTTTTTGAGCGGAACGGGCGTGAAGAGGCGCGGGTTCATGATGTGCGCACCTTTGACGGCGAACCCGGAGCCGCTGACGGCGCGGTTGGTGAGAGCGAGTGATTTGGCACCCGCTCCGAGAGTGATGGACCAGGCGTCTTTGCCGCTGGGAGCGCCGATGGCGAGGATGGTGCTGTCACCGGCGTTGAGGACGAAGTTGGCGATCTTCCAGTCCTGCAACAGATCGGCGGCCTGGTCGAGGGCGTAGCCTTTGCCCATCGCGCCGAGGTCGAAGATCATGTTCGAGGCATGCACGGTGACGCGCATGGTTTCCTCATCGATGTCAAAGCGGTGGCTGCCGATGATGGTCTGCGCCTGGGCGAGCACTTCCTTGCTGACCTGGCGCGGTTCGCCTTCGGAGGTGACGAAGAGGCTCATGAGCGGGCCGATGGTGATGTCGAACGCGCCTGCTGTCTCCTGATGCATGGCCTTGGCGAGCGCGAGGCAGTCCCACGCGGCCATGCCGACGAGGAGGCTCTCGCCAGCCAGGAGCTGGCCGAGGCGGTAGATGTCGCTGCTGGCGCGGAAGCGGCTGAGCTCGTCCTCCAGCCGGGCGATTTCCTGAAACACGGCCTGCGCGACCTGCGCGGCGTAGGTTGCATCCGCGTCGGCGTGATTGATGATCACGTCGAAGGTGGTGGCCATCGCGTGCTGGGTGAAGCGATGATGCTGGGGGGCGGCCTCGCTCACGGTGCCGGGGCTTCCTGCGGTTTGCGGAGGTCGAGACGGTCGGCAAGGGATTTTTCGACCCACATGTTGATGGGAATATTGGGGCGCAGCAGGCCAAAGGGGCCCCGCATGATATAATTTTTACCGGCGAACTTGGCTTCAAGCGCGGACCGCATGTCCAGTTCGGCAATGATGACGCGGGCGTCGATGGTTGCGGGAATGGTGGTTTCGTAGCGCGCAGTTTTGATGTCGCGCAAATACCAAGGGAAGGGCCAGCCGGCATCACGATTGATGACGAGGACGTTAAAGGCTCCATCCGGCGCGGTTTTTTGCAGTTCACGCAACGGTGGAAGCAGGCTCAGCAAATTGGCGGATGGGTGCGAATAAACATAGGGGTTGTGGGGATCGGCGGTGTAACGATGAATGGCGAGGTTGGTCTGCGCGATGAGGTGGTAGAGACCGAGGCCGATGGCGACGCGGAAGACCAAGCGCATGATTTTGCCAGTGATGGCCTGTGAGATGGCCGCCGCGCCGACGCCTGCCAGCAGGATGAGCGCGTGCTGGCCGCTGAGGATGGACCAAGGGGTCTTGTAGGCGAGGAAGGAGTAGATGGCGAACAGCACGACGGTGTACACCGAGAGAAAGACGAGGAATGCCTGGCGCTGGGCGTTCTTCATGTGGTTGCCGAGGAAGGCGTGGGCCATGCCGATGAGCGCGAGGCCGCCGATCATCGCCTCGCTCCACACGACGCCGTCTTTCCGCCAGAAGATGAGCGTGAGGTAGTAGTGCCAGGGCTTTTCATGGCCGCTGCCGCCGGAGCGCTCAAGGTAGTTCAGGTAGGTCAAAGCGCTGTCCTTCACGGCCTGCCAGTCTTTGAAAAAGCCGGAGTAAATCGTGACGCTGGTCAAAACGGCCGCCACGCTGACCCACAGCCAGGGTTTGGTGGCACGGCCACGCGCCGGTCCCATGGAAAAACCGCTCTGACGCTGGGAGAAGCCGCCGATCAACAATTTTGCGACCGCGAAGCCGACGATGCCAGCGACGACGTTGATGACGAAGGTTTCCTTCGTCGCATGCTGCATGCCGAGCGCAAAACCGGCGAGCAGCAGCCACCAACGGCTGCCGCCTTGGGACCAACGCCACAGCGCCGCGAGGCTGAGCGTGATGAACAGCACCAGCGGCACCTCCATGATGAAGTAGCGCGAGTAATAGACCATCATCGGCGAGACGGCCATGAGCAGCATGGCATAGCCCGCGCCGAGCCTGCCGAGCGCGTCCCGCAGCAGCAGGGTGGAGAGCAGCAGCAGCAGGCCGCACATCACCGTGACGGTGCGGAGCTGGGCCTCCGTCCAGGTGAGCGGATCGCCCCAGCCGGCGAGTTTGGACCAGACGTGGGTGATGTAATGCAGGCCGGGGCCGTGGAAGTCCTTCGGGTCGTATTGGAAATGGCCGCTGCTTTGAAAATCGGCGAATTTCATCGCCAGGATGGCCTCGTCCGTGTGCATGGGGCGCTCGCCGCGCGCAGGCAGGCGGTAATAAGCGCCGATGGCGAGCGAAACGATGACGAAGATCATCAGGCCGAGGGAACCGAGGGATTTTTTTTGAGGGGGGGGCATGAGGGTATGACGAAGGTCTAAACGAGCTGGCGGCGCTCGACGAAAAGCTGGGCGCGGCGGTTGCGACGAAGCATGAACTGCTCCTGGACGGACGGGAGAGTCTCGCTGCCGCCGTGCTCGACGACGAGCGTGACGGACTGCGGCTGCACCTGCATCTCGACGAAGCGGAGCACCGGCGTGCCACGCGTGCGGAAGAAGCAGTGCAGGGGAATGTGCGGATGCGCGGCGTTCCACAGCCAGCGGGCGGGCGTGAAGCGCTCCTCGTCCATGAGAGCGCAGAGAATTTCGCGGATGAGCAGCTCACCGTGCTTGCGTGACCACTTCCAGGCCTCGCGGCGGTTCATCAGCTCGTTGAACTTGGCCACGAGCGGGTTCGTGTGCGCCTGCTCCATCTCCTGGATGATCTCACGCGCATGCACGGCCATCGACTGGCGGAACTCCTCAGGCGTGATGCGCCCGCTGTCCAGCCAGCGGAACAACTGCTGCGGTGTGGGAACGGGGTCGGTGGGGATCATCGCGGGAGCGCGAAAAGTGGCGTGCTCGCGGCGCTTCGCAAACGGGATGGGGGCTGTTGAGGCGGAAAGCCAGGGCAGGCGAATCAACGTGTTTGACGAGAAGGCGGCGGTCAGGCCGCTCCCTCTCCCCAGCTTTTGGCATGGCTGCTTCAATCGCATGATCTGGGGAGAGGGTTGGGGTGAGGGGACCGCGACAACAGCTGCGAAGCCGTCTGAGCCCCTCACCTATCCTCTCCCCGCATGAACGCCTGCCTGTTTGCGATGCCTTTTCTCGGGGAGAGGGACATGAATCAATCCTCATCCTCGTCCGGCACCACGTTCCACGGCACGTCGAGAATGCGCAGGAGATTGTGATAGCGGTCGGTCCAGAGGCGCACGTCGTGCTTCAGCACGATCTCGTTGCCGACCAGGTCAGGCGGCGTGGCGGCGAGGAAGGGCGCGTTGTGGGTCACGAGGATGTAATCGGTCGAGTCATGGTCGCCATCGCTGGTGGTGGCGACGCGGGTGGTCTTGAAGCCGAGATCGGCGGCGATTTTTTCGATCACGGGCGCCAGCACGAGGTAAGAATTGGTGATGTGGACAGCGATGATGCCGTCCGGCTTCATGTGGCGCTGGTAAATGGTGAAAGCTTCCTTGGTGAGCAGGTGGACAGGCACGGAGTCGCCGCTGAAGGCATCCAGCAGCAGCACATCGAACTGCTGGTCCGATTCGCGCTCCATGGCGAGGCGCGCGTCGGCGATGACAATCTCCAGCGTCGCGCCGCGTTTTTTCAGGTCGTCGAGGTAGGTGAAGTGTTTTTGCGCGATGCGGACGACATCGGGATTGATGTCGTAGAAGCGGTAGCGGTGGCCGCTTTGGGCGTAACAAGAGACGGTGCCCGCGCCCATGCCGACGACGCCCACATGGGCTTCGGGGCGGTCTTTGAGGCTCTCCAAGGCCTTGCCGACGCCGGTATGGCGGCCGTAGTAGGTGGTGGGTTCCTCGCGCAGGCTGTCGCCGAAATTTTGCAGGCCGTGGACGATGCCGCCGTTGCTGAGCTGGCGGTAGTTCATGTCGAGACCGGTGTCGTGGTCCTCGGTGACTGACTGCATGCCGTAAAAGTTGCGCACGCGCTCCAGCTTCTCCTCGCGCTTGAAGCCGAGGTCGCACATCAGCAGGATGGCGACGCTAAACTGCACGCCGAGAAGCAACATTGAGATGATGCCGATGCGCAGGCCGCCACGGCGAATGGCGCGGACAAACAGCAACAGGATGCAGGCGGCGATCAAGCCGATGACCGTCCAGAGCGCGCCCATGGGCACGGCGGCGGCCATTTTCAGGTTCGCCTCAATCTGCGCCTGTGTGATGACGCCCTGCTTCACGATCACCCAGCCCTCGTAGGCCAGAAGCGGAGCGACCACGGCCAGGATGAGCCATTCCCAGGCGGATTTGACCCGCCAGACCGAGCGCAGCATGATGATGCAGGCGAGCACGAACACCACGATGAGCGTGATAGGCCATTCAGCGAAGGTGGTGAAGAAACGCGGCGCTCCCAGGCTCACAAACAGTCCTCCGAGCGCTCCACCGGCGGACATGAGCAGATAAAACTCCGTCAGTCTGCGTGGCGCGGGCTTGAGGCGGGTCAGCTCGCCATGGCAGAGCATGCAGGCGAAAAACATCGCGCCAAAGGCCCAGCCGAGTTCCCAGATGTAGTTGGGAGTCCAGTCGAAGTTCCACCACGACTGCTTCTCCAGCCGCTCCAGCGTGCAGGTGAAGAAGATGAGCGGTAGCGCGGGCAGCGCCCACAAGGCGGAAACCCGGGCGTACCAGCGCTCGTGCTCAAAGCAGATGATGAAGGTCAGCAGGTAGAGGCTCAGCGGCACGACCCAAAGGAAGGGAATGACCGCCACGTCCTGGCAGACGTGGTTCGTGGCCGAAAGCAGCACGCAGCTTGCCAGCGCGGGCAGCAGCACCCACAGGACGCGCCGCAGCCAGCCGGGATGATCGGCGGCGGTGTCGATGGTGACCGGGGGCTTGGATGCCACTTCGAGGGCATGACGGCGGTCCATCCACACGCCGGAGAGCGAGAGCACGACGAACGCGCCAAAGGCCACCGACCACAGAGTCGTCTGCTCCACCACATCCCACCGCACCTCGAAAAACAACGGGTAGCTCAGCAGCGCCGCGAGGGAGCCGATGTTTGACAGCGCATACAGCCGCCACGGGCTGCCGCCGCCGCTGGTGCGCGTGAACCAAACCTGCACGAGCGGGCTGGTGCTGGAGAGCACGAAATACGGCAGCCCCACGCTCACCGCGAGCAGCAGCAGGATGCGGAGGGCGGGATCTTCGGTGCCGGTGGGCTTCCACGCCGCATCCGGCGCGATGGGCAGCAGCGCGATGGCCGCGCCGAGCAGCAGGCCATGCAGAATGCCCTGCCATTTTCTCGGCAGCAGCGTCAGCGTGTGCGCATAGGCGTAACCGGCGAACAGCACGATCTGGAAGAACAGCATGCACGTCGTCCACACGCCCGGACTGCCGCCAAACCACGGTAGGATGAACTTGCTGATGATCGGCTGCACCTGGAACAGCAAAAACGCGCTGAGCAGGCTCAGTGCGCCGAGAATCAGGCCGGGAATGACGCGGGAGGCGGTCGGAGAGGACATGCGGGTGAGTGAAAGCTCAGGCTCACACATTGGTTTCTGCTTGGGAAGCAAAAAGGATGTAAGCGGCGCGTCAAAAGTCCCCTGCGCAGGACCAAGCCTCTTGCCCATGGCCTGCGCCGCTTCATCATGCCGCATCATGCCGCAGCCTCCTCGTCGTCCGTTTCGCCCTCGTCCTCCACAAGCGCAAGCTCGTGAGCATGGCACGTCCTGGGAAAAATCAGCGGACTGGTATGACCGCATCATCGGCGAGCGCGGTTCCGAGTTGTATCAAGCCGTTGTCATCCCGCAGTCGCTGCAGTTGCTCCATCCGAAGCGCGGCGAGCGTGTGCTCGATCTCGGCTGCGGCCAGGGTGTGTTTTCCCGTGCTTTGGCACAGAAAGGCTGCCAGGTGACCGGCGTGGATGCCGCGCCGACCTTGATTCAAAAAGCGCGGACTTATCCGGTGAAGCCGCCGGTGCGCTATCTCGCGCGTGACGCGGCGCAAATCGAGGATCTGGGCGAGTTCGACGCCGCCTCGGCCATTCTGTGCGTGCAAAACATGGAGCATCTCGATGTCGTCAGCGCCGCCGCCGCGAAAGTGCTCAAGCCCGGCGGGCGCATGCTCTGGGTGGTGAATCATCCGGCCTTCCGCATCCCGCGCCAGTCGAGCTGGGGCATCGACGAGCCGCGCAAGATTCAATACCGCCGCACCGACGCCTACAGCAGCACGCTGAGCATTCCCATCGTCATGCACCCCGGCAAGGCCGACAGCGAGAGCACGGTTTCCTTTCATCGAAGCCTGGAAACGCTCACCGCCTGCGGTTTCAGCGCCGGTTTGCGGCTCAGCGGCATCGGCGAGTGGTACTCACACAAGGAAAGCCAGCCGGGGCCACGGGCGAAGGCGGAAAATCGGGCACGGAAAGAGTTCCCGCTGTTCCTGGCGCTGCTGTGGGAGAAGCCTGTGGCTGCGGTGGCAGGCGTTTGAAGCAGACGCGCTTCAATCCGCACGTTGATTCAGCATCAGGGCGACGATGGCCGATATGAGGAGCAGCAGGTAACCGGTCATGTAGGAGCGCAGGAAATCTCCCAGCATGATCGTGCGCAGGTCCTCCAACGTTTGGTGCTCACGCCGCCACAGAAAGCGCCAGACCGTCAGATAACTCTGCATGCCATGGTTCAGAGACAAGGTGGGACGCCCCAAGGTCTCCCAAACGAGAGGATGCTGTTTGCGCAGCCTGGAGAGAAACCAATGCTGCAAAACCAGTCCGACCAAGGCGCTGAAGGCCAGCACGGCGAGCAAGATCAAGAAGGTGGTGCTCATGGATGTTTGGTCGTTCCGACTGAAAGCGGAACCACCGTGCGAAGAGCGCTACTTTTGATAAATCGGCAGGAAGTGATGATGCACCGAGAGGCTGAGCAGGGCGAGCGAGGTGGCATACACGGCTCCGGCGCTCTTTTCATTCCCATTGCGCGGATACCAGCTCCCATCCGGTGACTGCGCGGCGATGAGGGTTTGCTCGGTCTTCTGCCGTGCGGTCGCGGCGTGGTCGCCACCACGCTGATACATGCCCTGCGCGTAGTAGTAGCAGCCGTAGAAGAACCAGGGTTCGTTGATCTCCGGGGGGGACTTGAGCAGCCAGTTGGCGGAACCGAGCACTTCCGGCGTGTCATACTGGCCGCAGACTTGGAGGGAGAGCAGACCCGCCGCCGTGGTGGAGAAGGTTTGCCGACCGCCGTAAGGCTCGTAGCTAAACGCGGCGGCATCGCTCTTCGGGTTGCCGTTGGAATCACGCTCCACGCGGTAGCTGCGTTTGATGTAGGCCACGGCGTTGTCGATGCCTTCTTTGGGAACCTCAAAACCGGCGTTCTTGGCCGCGCGCAGGGACATGACCTGCCAGACGCTCACGGAGATGTCGCTGTCGCTGGAACTCGGCTCATAGCGCCAGCCGCCGCGGTTCGCCTCGCTCTTGGGCACCTGCTGGGAGCGCAGGATGAGCTGCACGGCCCCCTTCAGCATGCTTTGCATGCGCTTGTCCGTGGCCTCGTCCGGCGCGTGGCCGATCATCTCCGCCAGCATGAGGGTGATGATGCCGTGGCCGTACATGCGGGAGCGGTCGCTGCGGCCCAGGTAGCCGTTTTCATCCGGCTCGATGCCTTCCACCACATAACGCAGCGCCCGGCCGCAGGCCTGGCCCTCGGGGGTCGGATCGTCCGGCATGTGGCCGACGGAGGCCAGGCCCATGAGCGCGAGCGAGGTCATCGCCGCGCTGTGGGAGGGCAGGTCGCCGCGCTTCGGCTTCGCGTCGGATTTTTCATCCACGATGTGGCCGGAGGCTTTCTGCTGGCGGATCAGCCAGCCCACGGCCTTGTCCACCGCCGCCTTGACCTGCGGGGAGATCAGTTCAGGCTTTGGGGTCTGGGCGGAGAGGCCGCTGGTCGCGATGAGAAGGATAAAAAGAGGCCGGGAAATGCGCATGCGGGTCAAAAACGATCCCATGCACCCTCATCGTGCGTTCATCCACGGAATTTGCGGCTCATGGCGCAGTTGCTTCCAGTTGTTCCAGGCCAGCATGCCGAAAATGATCAGCGTGAAGATGCCGCCGCCCACGCGCTTTTGGGCGCGGATGTCCAGCAGGCCGAGCACCTGGTTTTGCAGGCCCCGCCAGAGGGAATCCTCAAACGAAAGCAGGGCCAGCGCCACCGCGCACACGATGCTGATGATCAGCGCCTGCCGCAGCTTGCCAGCGCCAAGCCAAGCCTGGCACAGCCGCCCGCCGTCCAGCGGAATGACCGGCACCAGATTCAGCAGCGCCCAGAAAATGCACACCACCGTGAAGCCATCCAGCGTCTCCCGCAGCCAGGGTGAGGGAACACGCCACAGCGTCATCGCCCAGCCCACGGCCAGACCCACCAAAATCTGCAAGACCGGCCCCGCCGCGCTCACCATCAGGTCTTCCTGGCGTGTGAGCCCCCGGCTGCCCTGCGCCAGTCCGCCGAAGGCATAGAGCACGATCCCCACGCGCCTGTCGCCGAAATTTCGCATGGTCAGCGCATGCCCCAGCTCATGGATCAGGATGGAGACAAACACCGCCGCCACCCAGCCGAGCAGCCCGCGCAACTGCTCCGGCGAGCTCGCGTTCAGCGCGCCGCCCATCAACGAGGTGTTCAGCCAGAACATCCAGTGGATCATGACGGGGAAGCCGAGGAAGGAGAAGCGGAGCATGGGAGTGGAGACGGGGAGCGTGAGAGGTCAGAAGTGAGATGTTAGAGGTTCAGAGTTCAATGTTCAAAGCGTGATGTGCGCTTTTCCTCCACGGAAATCCATTTGCCGAATCTCGCCGGGCGTGTACTATCGCGGCCCCGCAGAATGCCAACATAGCTCAGCGGTAGAGCAGCGGTTTTGTAAACCGCCGGTCGTCGGTTCAATTCCGACTGTTGGCTCCACTCTAAAACGGCTGGAAAGCCCTAAAATCAAGGCTTCCAGCGCCATTCGGTGAAATTCATCGAAAAGCAGGGGAAAGCACGAAAAGGCATCAAAAGCCCCAAAATAAGCGGATTGTAAGCGGATTGAATCGACCCTCGGTTTTTGAAACCGGGGCGGCCAATGGGCAGAAATTCCCCGGCTCAAAACCCATTCCAGCGGCCCCGGCCTCGTTTTCGGCACCTTCCCGCCTGCCTCGCTCTGCTTCCCGTGGCTGCATCATTCCCCGCGCTGAACTGCTCCACATCTTTTGATGAGGTGGGATGGCGATACGACAGCCTTTTTACCCTCCTCCACTCGCGTCCTTCTGGGGATGCCGGTGGCGTTCCTACTTTGGCCGCTCCCTGCCGTTGCTACTTTCTTACCTGGCTGAACTCTCGTATGGCCTTCCCGCACGCACAGAACCGGCGCTGGCAGCGCCGGAGCTGGTTTTCCTGGCTCTTGGGCTTCATCCTGCCCCCTGCCTCGCCAACAAAAAAAGAAAAGAGCGGCCCGGCGGCGGCTCAAGGTAGCACGGTCAAGCCCTCGGCTTTCGCGGTCTTGCCCTGCCGGTCATCGAAGCTCAGGAACTCCCCTGCGCTCATCTCCAGCGCCAGCGCGACGTGCAGCAGGTCCAGCGAGCGCACGGCCAGCTTGGCGGCATGGCGACGGCTCAGGCGATGCGCACGACGGAAAACGCCCGGCCAGTCCACCGGCGGCAGGGTGTAAAAGCCGCTCCGCAGGTCGTGGCGGAGCGTGCGCAGGGCTTTCAATGCCTGGCTCCGCCGGATGCGTTTGGCGGCGAGGTTCCGGCGGATAGCGTTCACGATCTCCAGCCGGTGCAGTTCCGTGAAAAAGACGGGGCCGCTCGCCCGGCCCATGGCTGCCAGCGCGGCGGGAGTCTCCGGCTCCCGCAGGTAGAGTTTCAAAAGCAGGCTGGAATCCGCGTAGGCCATGCGCTCAGAGACGTTCGGCGCGAAACGCCTCCAGCTCGGCACTGGCCCCGATCACCGGCTCAGGAAAAGTTTCTTCCAGCTCCGCCAGCCGCGCCTTGCGCCAGTCTTCCCCGGCGGCAGGTTTGGCACCGTTCACGGTCAAAGTTTGGGTGGCAGGCGGCATCAGCCGCGCCACTTCCTTCCCGCCGTCCACGATGGCGACGCTTTCGCCACGCATCACCAGCGCCATCCACGCGGGAAGGTTCTGGCCGAATTGCTGGAGAGTCGCGACGCTCATGCCCGGAGCATATCCGCCGGGCGGAGCAGCGGCAAGGCGGAATTCTCGTGGAGGAAGGCATCCAGGAGGAAGTCGAGCCATCATGGCTGCATCCCCGGCAAAAAAAGAGGTGGTTTGCTGCGGCTCTACCGTTTCGGCAGATCGGCGAGATAGCGGCGCATCTCTTCCACGGTCATTCCGAGCTGGTCCGCCATGTGCTTGCTCTGGGCCTCGCCGCGCAGGTGTGGCGGTGGCGGCTTGAGGTCCACCAGACTGATTTTGGGCTTGGGATAGCCGAGATTGGGTGCCGTGTCCGAGGATTTCATGCGTGTGGCTTGATACTCCCCATCACCGGCTTGGTCAAGCAAGCGGCCTCATGACTGCGGCCCCAGTGGCCTGCGTGCTGGTGGGCTTCTGCGCTTCATTGCTGCCGGGCTGTCTCCGGCTCGTCATGGCTGCATCTCGCCGAATCTTGCCTCCCGGCAAAAACAAAAAGGTGATTCGCTGTGGCTCACCGCTTGGGCAGACTGTCGAGATACCGGCGCATTTCCGCCACCGTCATTCCAAGTTGGTCCGCCATGTGCTTGTTCTTGGCCTCGTCTGTCCAGTGCCGGGGCGCGTGCTTGAGGTCCACCAGACTGATTTTGGGCCGGGGAAAGGGAGGTTGGGGTTCCGTGTCCGAAGATTGCATGCGTGCGGCTTGATACTCCCCATCTCCGGCTTGGTCAAGCAAGCGGCCTCATGACAGCGGCTCCGGTGGCCGCGCGGCTTGCGTGCTGGCGGGCTTCTGTGCTCCCTTTTGCTGCCGGGCTGCATCCCGCTGATCATGGCTGCTCCCGCTGCTTCCTGCCCCCGCCAAAGAGGTGATTCGCTGCGGCTCTACCGTTTCGGCAGATCGTCGAGATACCGGCCCAGTTCCTCCACCGTCATTCCCAGTTGCTCCGCCATCAGGCGATCTTGTTCCGCCGGGGAAGGCAGCGGCTCCGGCAAACGCACGTCCAGCAGGCTGATTTTGGGCTTGGGATAGCCGAGATTGGGTGCCGTGTCCGAGGATTGCATGCGTGCGGGTTGATACTCTCCATCTCCGGCTTGGTCAAGCAAGCGGCCTCATGACAGCGGCTCCGGTGGCAGCGCACCACCGCCGCGCCGTGAAGCGTGCCATCGCGCTCAAGATTGCCGATCTCATGCAGAAGGGCCGCGTCTCCAAAGTCGCCTTGGTCCGCCGCATGTCCACGTCACGCGCCCAGCTTGATCGCCTGCTTGATCCTGAGAATCCCAGCGTCACCCTCGGCACCCTCTCCCGCGCCGCCAAGGCACCTGGGCGGCGGGCCAGGCTGGAGATGGTGAAGGTGTGAGGGCGTGCCGCTGCTAAATCCGCTACCGCTGCGGAAGGACTCTGAAAATACTGCCGCCGTCGCTCAAGGGGGAGGCTGTTTGCACACCTACCAAGGCATTGAGTTGCTGACGAAATGACTCGTGGTGGATGTCGAGGGCTAGAATGGCATGAACCATGTTTCTCAGCTCACTCTGGAGTGCGATGCCGGAAGCCGCCGCCTTTGCAATAAATGACGTGAATTCATTATTGGGCTTCTCATTCGGATGAGATCGAATTCGATCCTCTATTTCCGCCAGAGTGGGCGGCGGCAATCGGTTCCACCAGTCGCCCGCGTGAAACTGAATTCGTTCAGCTACATCAGGAGGGGCAAAATCATAGAGATGGCAGGCCGTGCTCAGAGCTTCCATCATGACCTCGGATTGACTGACTCCGGTCCGCATTTGTAGCTCGGTGAGTGAGGCAAGCACAACCCGCATAGCGGTCTTGATTTGGTCTCTTGAGTCGGCCAGTTCGCCCTCGGAATGCACTTCCCTGCCTTCGGGGACGCCTGCGCTTAGAGCGTCTAGGTATCGCATTAGAATCTGATCGGCCACATTCAGTGGCATCTGCGGCAAATGGTAGGGACTCATTTTGCGACGATACAAACTCGACCAGTGGCCGTCACCTTCTCTTTGGAGATTTTAAGGCTCCTTCCTTCACTTTGTTTAGCTTCACTTCCAATCACGCGGCCAGCGCACAGGGCTTGATGCGCTCCAGCACGGGGCGCATGGCCTCTTCCGCCACTTGGCGGTCATAGTGGGCTTGCAGGTTCAGCCAGACTTCCGCAGGCCATTGGAAGTAACGGGCGAGGCGCAAGGCGGTGTCTGCGGTGACAGAACGCTTGCCCTTCACGATCTCGTTGATGCGGCGGGGCGGCACGCCGATGTCATTGGCAAGCCGGTATTCGGACAAGCCCAGCGGCAGCAGGAAATCTTCGCGGAGAACTTCACCGGGATGAATGGGGGCGTGTGTTTTCATGCGTGAGAGGGTTCAGTGGTAATCGACGATTTCGACCTCATGCGGCCCGTCTGACTCCCAGCGGAAGCAGACGCGCCATTGATCGTTGATGCGGATGGAGTGTTGCCCTTTGCGGTCGCCTTTGAGCGCTTCCAGCCGGTTGCCGGGTGGAATGCGAAGCTGCAACAATTCCGTCACGGCATGGAGCTGGGCGAGCTTCCGCAGGGCCGTGCGCTGGATGTCCGGCGGAAAGGCGCGGACTTTCTCCAGTCGAAACAGGCGGGCGGTGTCGTCGCAGGCAAAGGAGCGGATCATGCATTGTGGTGAATGAATCATAACGGGAGGCGTTAAGGGTGGCAAGGGGGAAGTGGAGAGTCGGGTTGGATGGCGGGTGTGAGCCGTTGACCGGCCCCCTTTCTTTTTTCTCCGGGATTCAGAGACTCAGGAAAACCCGCCCGGCTGGAACGCGAAGCGGCTCCAGCCGTTATTGCCAGCTTCCATTGAATGCTTCCATTACCGGATACCATTACTGTGGGGCCATGCGTGGGGGGCGCATGTGGGGGCGTCTGTGGCATGCGAGCGGGGCCGCCCTGTTTGGGATACCGGTCTTGAATCTGTCGCGCCAGCTCGGCCTGCCGGTCGCGCATCGCTCGCAGTTTGCCTTGTATTCCACCTGCCTGTTTACGTCGGCGGGCCTCAGCCCACTCGATCAGGTGTGCTTCCTCCACACCGTAGCCGTAGGCCACTGGCAGGGCTTTCCCCGTCGATCCACCGGGCGCTCGTGGCGTGTAGCTCATCACCATTCGATCCGCCCGGATACGGTCACAGCGGTTGCGGATCACATCACGGCTGTAGGGCTTGGCAGCGTCCTGCCGCAGTGGCAGGCACCCCTCCATGTCATCCTGTGTCAGGTAGCCAAGGCTCCGCCGCTGAATCTCCGGCCATGTCACAGTCGTCATGCCATCGGCTCCGATCTTGGATTTGATCGCGCACAGCACCGCGAAGTAATCCCACGGCATCGGATCATCACGCTTGAATCCGCAAGCAGGAAAGTAAGCCCGCCAAAACCAGTTCATCGGCAGCATCACCCAGCAGCGTGAATCCTTGTCTCGTCTGCATTTCAAATTCATCTGCTCCGCGAATTGCTCCACCTTGGCGTTGTGCTCCAAGCACTCTTTCACCTTCACGGCCTGCCGATAGACATTCAGAATCTCGCATCCCATCGCCCACGCTTCACCATCTTCATCACTGCACCGCTCTTGCGGCAGCTCCAGATTTTCCAGCCGGGTGTAATTGCCAGCCTCGCAGGCGGACACAGCTTTGCGTCCAGCGTCGATCACTGCCCAGCGTAGAAGGGCGTGCATTCGGTCGCTGGCGCTTTTGCCGTAGGCGAGCGCCCACAGGGGAAAGCGGATATACTTTTCGTTCATTGCTCATCATGCCTCCAGGTTCATTCAGCACGCGCTTGCGCGGCACCGCTGGCGATGGCATGAAGGAGCTACCACACAGCTTCAAAGCCAAAGCCCGGATGCGCCGCCAAGGTGCGCCGGGTTTTGTGTTTCGGTCGTGGATGATTTCAGCCCGCAGCGGGTGGCCCTTTCTTTTTTGCATGCGGCTCGTGAGGGCGGTATTCGTGAAGCAGGTCGATCAAAAGCTGGTTCTCCCGGCTCTCGATGTCCAAGTGTGGCATCACGTCATCCCAAATCACCCGCTTGAGCTGTTCAATGAGGCCCGGCAGCTCTACCGGCTGAAGCCATAGTTTCGGCTCCTTCGACTCCTCGCGGAATCTGCTCCCCATATGCTCTTGGCTCAGACACACGCGGCCCAAATCGGGACTCCATCCGCATTCAAAGCCCAGCGGCGGCTCGTCGTAGTTCATGCCCTGGCACCCTCCTTGTTCTCGAAACGCTCCAATGCTTCATCCACCGCCGCCGGGTTCAGCAGGATCACCCGCCCCCGTTTGATGAATGGAATGGTGCGATCTCGCATCCAGTTTGAAAGCTGTCTATGCGAGATGCCCAGCCGCTTTGCTTCCTGTTCGGGCCGGTTGTAGTGCCTGCCGTTTCCTCCTGTGGGTGATGAGTTCTTTTCCATGCCATCATTCAGCCATTCCCAGAGGCAGAACGAAAATTAATGATGACTCGCAGGTCAAAATTAATGCCGTTGAGCGTGCTTTGCGATGAGTCGCGGAGCGGCGTCAGGATCAAGCGGGGGATAAGGCCATTCGTCCAAGATCGTGCGCAGACAGTTGGAAAGGCTCTGCCAAGCGATTTTCCAAGGGCGTTTGGCAATGTCGGATTTGATGGCTTTGAGGCTAACTTTGCGAGGATTTTGCTTTTTGAAATCGTCCCATCGGTTCTTGATAAATGGCTCCATGATTTCAATCACGCGCTCCTTGCGCTTGAGGCGCATGTCTTCCCATCCACTCGCCCAAGGCGTGCCAAGAGCGTAAGTGCTCTTGGCCTGCTTCTGCTCGACCTCATCAAGGATAAGGTTCAACGAAATTGCCATCGGCTCATTCCTTGCGGCCACTTCGGCCACAAAAGCTGCTGCATCCGAACGCGGCGGGGGGTAGTCGTGATGTTCTCCGTGTAGCGGCCCGCTAAACAATTCCTTTGCCATGGCATCAAAGGTCGCGGTGCAGGTATAGATGAATTCAAATTGAGTTCGATTGTGAGGCGTCTTTCGTCGGCCTCGGCTCTGCCACTTCGCTTTGAAATGCTCGCGGCCTGCTTCTTCATAGACCCACGGCGCAACGATGGCTTTCAGTCCCTTGGCATTGATGTTCCTGGCCCGGAGAAACAACCAACAAATCGCAGCCACTTCCTCTTGAGCTGTTTTCACTGGATCGAAAAATTGATTCAGGCTTGGCAGGCTTTGGAACTTGGTTTGTGGCGTGGCCGCCGCAACGACGAGTAATTGCTCGATGCTGGCTTGGATCATCTTGAAGGGGGATTTAAACAATGCACCGGCATTGACTAGATTGATAATCGTTCCCTCCAGTCTCTTTTGAAAGTCCTCGTCTTTGCACCTGCCAGCGCACCACCCGAGGGCGGCAGTGTCTCTCTCTTCGATGGCTGGCGGAAGCTGGGGGCGTGAATTTCTCTCTTCTGCAAACCGTTGTTCGTTGAAAGCCAAGGCTCGCTTGAAGTCTTTGCGGCGTTGTTGCTTTTCTTCTTCCGAAAGCATTCCAACGGGCTTTTTCTGAAATGCGCGAACGATCCTGTCTGCTTCTTCGGCTGTAGTGATAGGTGCTTCTTTCTCGGCTTCCGTGTTCGAGTTTTGGGCTTGCGGTTCTGATTTCCGTTTCGGCTTCATGACTCAATGGGATAAAATTTCTCGGCCCTGAATGGATATGAAGGTTCTCGCGCACGCGCTCGGCACACCCCCCCCCGCCCCCATCATGCGGCCTTCGAGGTCTTGCTCCGCTCCGGCTTGGTAGGCTTCGCTTTCGTCGGCGTGATGATGTTCTGCGCATGCAACACGGCTTCCGGTGTCAGGCTCCAGAAGGCTTCCGCATCCTTCGGCATCACGATCTCGCGGTAGTGCTCCATCAGCACCGGGGCGCTGTTGCCCATCTCCAGCGCCAGCGCGGCGGCGTTCTGCCACTTTGCCAGCGCGTAGGAGGCGAAGGAGTGCCGTAGCGCGTTGTGCGGCCATTCGGTGATGCCTGCGGCCTCGCGTGCTGCTTCATGCAGGATGCGCCCGCGTTCACCCGCAGGCCAGATGGGGCCGGAAAGCTGCCGCAGCGGCTCCAGCCATGCGCGGAGCGCCGGGCGAATCTCGATCAAGCGGCGGGCTTTCTTCTTGGCCTTCTTCGGCGTGATCGTGATGAAGCCGGACTCGAAACCGATCTCGCTCCAGTCGAGGCGGTGAATCTCCGCGTCACGCACGCCACCGAAAAGCCCGATGGCGATAGCGGGCAGGATGTCGGGCCGCTCGTGCGCGGCTTTCAGCAGCGCGGCGGCCTGTGTCACCGTGAGGATGCCCACCTCCGTTTCCGCCTTTGACGGCATGAACGCCCGATCCACCGGGTTTTCCGCGCACGCCTTCAAGCTCACGGCGTAGCTGAACAGAGAACGGGTGATGGTGCGGTAGTTCTTCACCGTCTGCGGGGCCGCATTCATCCCTGCCAGCCATGCACTCACGTCATCGGTGGACACGTCGGCAGCGATGCGCCCGCCAAACTCCCCGGCGAGGATGCCCAGCCGGTAATGCAGGTCATCAAGGTAGCGGCGGCTTTTGTTCTCCTTCGTCTTGAGCGCCTGGAACTTGTCGCACAGCGCCGAGACGGTGATGCTTGTCTTGCACCGCTCCAGATGGGCGAGGTAGTGCGCGAAGGCATCCACTGGCGTCCTGCCATGCGCGGCCAGCCGCTCCTTCCACTCCATGAGGAGCCGCTTGTCGGCGTCTGTCACCTCCGCAGCGGTCTTGGCTCCCGTGTTCCCGACATCCGTAGCCCACTCGTCAAACTTCGTCCGGGCCTCCGCCAGCGTGCGGCAGTATTTCTCATCCTCCCGGCGTCCATCCTTCCGCAGCACGACGACGGCCTGATAGCCTGGCTTCGCACATTGCTGGATGGTCACAGTCACCCCGCCGATAGAGTGTTGCTTGATGGGTTTCCGGCGTCCCTGTCGCTTCGTGAGCATGCCAAAGCATCACGGGGCACAGGGCGGAAATCAAGCGTAATAAGCGGATTGCAAGCGGACTGGCATCATGACCCATTGATAAATCAACAAAGCCAGCGGCTTTGTAAACCGCCGGTCGTCGGTTCAATTCCGACTGTTGGCTCCACTTTCGCCGTGTGAACGCGGCTGATTCAAAGTTGGAGCCGAAAAAGCAGGCAAACTGTCGCTTTTGAAGTCCTTCAATCAATCGTCTTCCTCCCATTCCTCCATCAAACGCGCGAGTTTGCGTTTGATGCTGACTTTGGCGACGGCGTTGAGGCGGTCGATGAAGAGGATGCCGTTGAGGTGGTCGATCTCGTGCTGGAAGGCGCGGGCGAGCAGCCCATCGGTTTCGACGGTGACGGTTTGGCCGTCGAGGTCGGTGTAGCTGACCTTGATCTTGCTGGAGCGGCGGATGTCGCCGCGCAGGCGGGGGAAGCTGAGGCAGCCCTCTTCGCCGATTTCCTTGTCGCTGCCGAGTTCGAGCTGCGGATTGATCAAAACGACGGGCATGTGCTTCACCATCTCGACTTTCTCGCCGTTGACCTTCATGAAGGTGAGGCAGTCGGGATTGTGAGCGACGTCGATGACCGCCAATTGCAGGTCCACGGCGACCTGGGGGGCCGCCAGACCGACGCCGTTGGCCTCGCGCATGGTTTCGAGCATGTCGGCGGCCAGGGCGCGGATTTCGGACGTGATTTCGCCCACGTTGCGGCATTTGGCACGGAGCACGGGGTCGGGGTAGCGGACGATTTTGCGGACCATGCCTGCCCTTATCACCGGCTTTTGCTGCTCTCAAGCGCGGTTCGCGCTTTGACGTTCCAGGTTCAAAGTTCCAGGTTCAAAGTTTTCAGGGAATCCACCGTCAACGGCGCATCGCGCCCTTCAGCCATCGCAAACGACCGCAAACGCCGCCTCCGGCGGCAACTGGCTTTTGTCCTTGCCAAAAGGAGGCCGACTTCCTAGCCTCGCGCCCACTTATGACCGCCGCCGCCTCCCGATCCCCGCACACGACCAAGCTGTTCATCATGATGGTGCTGGAATTTTTTATCTGGGGGGCGTGGCTGCCAAAAATCTTCGGTTACCTGCCTGCGGTGGGATTCAGTGGCAATGAGCAGCTTGCCATCTTGCTGGCATTCCCGGTCTCGGCGATCCTGGGCATGTTTTTCAGCAACCAGTTCGCGGACCGCCATTTTGCCGCCGAGAAATTCATGGCCTTCAGCCACCTGGTGTCGGGCCTGGCAATCCTTGGCCTGGGCTTTCTCCCGGCGGATGCGGCTGGGGAGGTGGCTTTCTGGCCGTTCTTCGCGTTGATGTCCGTCCACTGCCTGTTGTATGTGCCGACGATGTCGATCGCCAACACGCTGGCTTTCGCGAACATTCGTGATGCGGCGAAGGAGTATGGCATCGTGCGCATGGGAGGCACTGTCGGCTGGATTCTCGCGGCCTGGCCTTTCATCTTCCTGCTGGTGGACTGGGACAAAGTGAGCGCCGCGAATCCGCAGGGCATGGTGGCCTGGCTTGACGTCGCCTTTGCCAGCCCGCTGGAGGGGGACAAGCTGGTGGCAGGCACTCGCTGGACGTACATTGTGGCGGGCGTTGCTTCGCTGCTGCTGGCGTGTTTCAGCCTGACTCTGCCGCACACTCCGCCGCAAAAGGCCGCCGCCGGGGAGTCCTCCGCGCTGGTGAAGGCGTTCGGCGTGCTCAAGCATCCCGTGATCCTGGTGCTGTGGATCGTCACGATGATCGACTCGTTCGTTCACAACACCTATTTCTTCCATACCGACAACTTCCTGAAGAGCGCCAGCGTCGGCATTCCGGCGAATTGGACGCAGGCGGTCATGAGTGTGGGCCAGATCGCGGAAATCCTCACCATGCTGGTGCTCGGCCTTACCTTGAAAAAGCTGGGCTGGAAGACCACCATGATCATCGGCGTCGCCGGTCATGCGTTGCGCTTCCTGGTGTATGCCTTTGTGCCGCAGCACCAGTGGTTGATGGTCGGTGTGCAGCTCATCCACGGCATCTGCTACGCCTTCTACTTTGCCACCATCTACATCTATGTGGAAAAGAGCTGCCCCACGGACATCCGCACCAGCGCCCAAGGCCTCTTCAACCTCATGATCTTCGGCCTGGGCGACATCCTGGCCAAATTCTACTGGATCTACTTTGGCAACGCCAAGTACACCCTGGCGGACGGCTCCATGGACTGGAAGAACCTGTTCCTGGTGCCAACTGCTCTGGCCGTGCTGGCGATGCTCATCCTGCTCTTCTTCTTCCGGCCGCCCACCCGAGCGCCAGAAGGAGAGGTGACGCACTGAGCCAAGACCATGCAGGCCAACCACAGAGACACGAAGAGCACAGAGGTCAGAGCAAGCAGCCTTGGGCGCACCAGACTATGAGGGTGTCTGCCGGTTTTCGACATTCATTCGTCATTCGCCAATTCGTCATTCGACATTTCCACCGCCATGAACCCACCCGGACTCGATCATCTTCTCACCTGCCTGCGCTTTCCTTCTGTTTCCACTGACTCAACACGCAATAACGATGTGCGTGCGTGCGCCGAATGGCTTTTGAGCAAGGTGCGCGAGATGGGGCTGGCCGGTGAGTTGCATGATACAGCCGGCCATCCGGTGCTGCTGGCAAAAAACAAGCACGTCGCCGGACGCCGCACGGTGCTGCTGTATGCGCATTACGACGTGCAGCCTGCGGAGCCGCTGGGAGAGTGGAAAACGCCCGCGTTCGAGCCGACGATCCGCGATGGCCGCATCTTCTGCCGTGGAGCGACGGACAACAAAGGCCAGCTCATGGCGCACATGCAGGGATTGGCCGAAACGCTGGCGAAGCATGCCGATCTGCCGGTGAATTTGACGCTGCTGTTTGAAGGCGAGGAAGAAATCGGGAGCCCGAACTTGAAGCCATTTCTCGAACAGCATCGCGACGAGCTGAAGTGCAATGTGGTGGCGATTTCAGACACTGGAATGGTCGCGCCAGGAGTCGGCACATTCACTTATGGATTGCGCGGCATCGCCTGCATGGAAGCGAAGGTGCATGGTCCGGCGATTGACCTGCACAGTGGCATTTTTGGCGGTGCGGTGGCGAATCCGGTCACTGCCGTGGCCCGTTTGACCGCCACACTGCATGATGCGGAAGGCCGCGTCATGATTGATGGCTTCTACGACGGTGTGCGGCCCATCGCCGACTGGGAGCGCAAGACTTGGGCCGAGTTGGGCGATGGTGATGCCGAGATGCTCGAACTCACCGGATCGCCCGCGCTATTCGGCGAACCGGGCTACACCGAGCGTGAGCGCCGCTGGGCACGGCCCACCGCCGAAGTGAATGGCATCGGTGGTGGTTATCAGGGGGAAGGCTCGAAGACGGTGATCGGTCGCGAGGCGTTCGTGAAGCTCTCCTTCCGCCTCGTGCCGGATCAACATCCCGATGTCGTTTTGCAGCGTGCCGAGGCGCATCTGCGCAAGCATCTGCCCCAGGGCGTGCGGCTTGAAATCAAACCCGGGCACACCGGCATGCCCTATCTGATGGACCCGCATTCCACGCTCGGCACCGCAGCCCAGCGTGCTTTGAAGAAGGTTTTTGGTGACAAGATCGCGCTGATTCGCGAAGGCGGCAGCATTCCCATCGTGCAGGCATTCAAAGATGTGCTGAACGCCGACACACTGCTGCTTGGACTTGCTCTGCCGGATTGCCAGGCGCATGCGCCGAATGAGAACTTCCCCATCGCGAATTTCGAGGCTGGCGTGCGTTTGAACCAGGCGCTGCTCGCGGAGCTGGCGTGATTTTTTTCACACGGTTCGCAACCAAGTCGTGAGGCGTTTGTTTGAGCCGTCGTGCTGCAAACAACCAACACGCACTCACGACATGAAACTCAAAAAATCACTCATCTACGGCCTCGGAATCCTGTGCCTGACCTGCTTCGCCAGCGCTCAGGAAGGCGAACGCAAAGGACCGCCTCCTGAAGGCGGCAGACCCCAGGGCGGCCCGCCCGGCGGCGGCGATCCCGGCGCACGTCTCGCCGAATTCATCAAACGCGCCGACGCCGATGCCGATGGCAAGATCAGCAAAGAAGAATTCGCCGCCATGGGCCGCAAGGAGAGCGAGGAACGCTTCTCCAAGATGGATGCCAACAGCGACGGCTTCGTCGATCAGGACGAGATTGGCAAGATATCCCAACAGATGCGTCGTGGCGCTGAAGGGCAGGGGATGCGGCGTCCGGAAGGCGGCCCTCCAGGTGGTTCCCCCGGTGGTGAAGGCGGTTTCCGTCGTCCCCCAGGCGGTGAGGGCGACAAGCCCAAAGGATCTCCTGAAGGAGAGCGTCCACGCGGTTCTCCTGAAGGCGCGGCCCGTCCAGGCGGCCCCGGCGGTCCTGATGGCGGTCGTCCCAGCATGGGCATGTTTGGTGATCCCAAGGAAACCTTCAAACGCATGGATGCCGACGGCAATGGCAGCGTCTCTGAAGACGAGTACATCAAGGCCACCGAAAAAATGCGCGAAATGATGCGCAGTCGTGGCGGCCAGCCTGGACAACCTGGTCAGCCAGGCCAAGGCGGTACACGTCGTCCCGGTGGTGAAGGCGGCCCTCCCGGTGGTGGCGAAGGCGGTTTCCGCCGTCCGCCCACCGAAGGCGATGCGCCGAAACCTGAAGGTGACAAGCCGAAAGACCCGGCCTGATCCATTCAGCGTTTCGTTCTTAAATCACATCGCGGGGTGGCCGAAAGGTCATCCCGCTTTTGTTTGCTGGTGCTCGAATGATGGCGGGGCTTGTGATGCGCCGAGAGAGGTTTATGGGTGAGGCATGGTCGCAGTCGCTGACTTCAGCCTCAAAAAAGAAATCCCCTGCCTCAAGCAATCGTTTCGCCTGCTGCCTCTTGCATGGGTGGCTGCTTGCGCGGCAGTGGCGTCATCACTCTCACGCGCACAGGAGGCACCGGTCACGGGGTTTGTGCCAGGCACTGGATCACGCGCGGATGTGAAGCCTTTCTATTTTGCCGTGCCCGCTCCGCGTGGACAAATCCTGGACCGCAAGGGCCGTCCGCTGGCGCAAAACACCACGGTGCGCCGTCTGCAACTGACTGTGCCTGCCGCGCAGCGGAGCACGCTTGAGACGTACACCGCCTGGCTGGAGAAGACCCTCGCCGAACTCAGCATGGTTCTGCCCGCAGCCCGTATGCCGGATGCGGAGCAGTTGAAACGTCATTACGAAGACCGTCGCGAACTGCCTGTGACAGTGAGTGATGTGCTGCCCGATGAGGTGGTCTTCGATCCGAAGAAGCATCCGCATGCCAACGTGCGCACGGAGTATGTGCGGCATTACCCGCAGGGAGACATGGCGGCGCATCTCCTGGGCTATGTCTCGTCGGACGGCTCTCCACCCACCGGCCCTGTGCTGCGTGGTGAGCCGCTCTGGCAGCGCACGGGCGGGGCGGCGGGGCTAGAGGCAGCCTTTAACAAGCAGCTCACCGGCTCCGACGGCACGCTGTGCGTCATGATGTCCGATGCGGGCACCGTCGCTTATGAGCAGGTCTTCGTCGCACCCGAGGGCGGTCGTGATGTCGTCACCACGCTGAATCTCGACACACAACAGGCCGCCGAGACTGCACTGAACCAGTCGGGCAAGCGGGGTGCCATCGTGATCGTGGACGCGTTCACCGGGGACATCCGCGCGATGGCGAGCAATCCACGCTTCGATCCCAATGCCTTCGCGCGTGGCATTTCCAGCAGCGACTTCGCCGCGCTCACGCAGAATATCGACGGTCCGCTGTTTGATCGCGCCGTGCAGGGCAGTTATCCACCGGGCTCGGTCTTCAAGCCGATCATTGTCATGGCCGGACTGCGCGCTGCGACGGTGGACGCCTTTCGCGAGTTCGAGTGCGGCCCTACGCTCATGATTGACGGGCGCGAGTTCGACAACTGGTCCAAGGATGACCACGGCAGGTTCAATGCGCGCGCCGCCATCATCCGCTCCTGCAACACCTACTTCTATCAGTCCGCCATGGTGACGCGGGACATGCCGATTCTCTACATGGCGCATGAGTTCGGTTTCGGCAGGTCACCGGTGCTGCCGCTGAAAGCTTCCGCAGGCTCCCTGCCGAAGCGCGCACCATCGAATCACGATCTCGCCAATCTTTCCATCGGCCAGGGCGTCACGGAAGCCTCGCCGCTTCAGATGGCGATGGCGATGGCCACTATTGCCAATGGGGCCTGCCGCCCACGTCCGCGACTCGTGATGCAGACACAGTCTCAGACCGGCCAGGTCGGCGATGTCATCAGCCCGTGCCGAGAAGCCCTCATTCCCGTGAGCGACGTGGACCTCGAGACCGTGCGGCACGCGATGTTCGGCGTGGTGAATCACGTCAACGGCACCGGCAAGGCGGCACGCTTGAAAAACGTGCCCGTCCATGGAAAAACCGGCACCGCCCAGTGGGTTCTGCGCGGTGAGAAAGCCAACGTCGTCTGGTTCGCCGGCTATGTGGGCACGAATCCGCCTCTGGCCTTCGCCGTCACCATTGAGGGAAATGCCAGCGAGGGAGCTCTCTCGGGCGGCGGCACGGCGGCGCCAGTGATCGCGAAGGTCTTGCGCGACATCCAGGAGCGGCCTGCCGTCCATGCCGTGAGTTATGAGAAGGGCACAGTCATCCAAGAAACGGATCCTCTCATCGCTCCTTTGACTCCTGTCTTCATGATCGGCGAGCCGCCGCTGCGGGTTCGTGAGAATCCTGTGCAAGGCTTTTTCTCGCGCCTCTTCCGCTGACCAACCATGAAACTTTTTCTCCACAAGCTTCGTGAACGCTGGCGGCGGCTGCCCATCTGGTTGCGCCGCCTGTGCGGCGCGTGCGCCCTCTTGTTTCTTATCGCTCTGGTGCCCCTGGGCATCATCTGGCAGCACTACGCCAGTCTTGCCTCCACCTACGACATGGAGGCGCTCACGCGTGGTCAAAATGAGACCCTCATCGTGGATGTCAGGGGCGAACTCATCGGCAGCGCCAGCGACATCGAGCGCGAGCCGGTCACCCTCCAGAACGTGCCGCCGCATCTGATCCAGGCCGTCATCGCTACGGAAGATGCGCGCTTTTACTCCCACCCCGGCTTTGATCTCGTCGGGCTTATGCGTGCCGCCGTGGCGAACTTCACCTCGCATGGCATCCGGCAGGGCGGCAGCACCATCACCCAGCAGCTCGCGCGCAATGCCTTCGGCCTCCAGGGGCGGACGTATGAGCGGAAGCTGACGGAAATCTTTCTGGCCATGCGCATCGAGCGTGAGCACACGAAAGATCAAATCCTCACGCACTACCTCAACCGCATCTATCTCGGTCACGGATGCAGCGGCGTGGGGGCCGCGGCGCGCTGCTACTTTGGCAAGGATGTGCGCGACATCACGCTCATCGAGGCCGCCACACTGGCCGGCATCATCAAGGCACCCGTTGCCTTCTCCCCCATCACCCAGCCGAAACTGGCCCGTCAAAAGCGTGACCTCACGCTCAAGCGCATGGTGGAAACCGGTGCCATCACCGAGGCTGAGGCCGCTGTCGCCATCGACCAGCCCGTTGTTGTCAGGTTTGACAAGACCCGCGTGCGCACTGGCTACATGCTGGCCGCCGCCCGGGCGGAATTTCAGCGCATGGGCCTCAAACCGGGCACCCCGCCAACCATGTCGATGACCCCGCGCCTGGACTGGCAGCATCGACTTGATGACATGATGCGCCAGCATCTGGACAAGCTCGCGCCCCAGGACAAAAGCGGGCTGCAAGGAGTCGTGATCGTGCTGGACAACCGAACCGGGGCCATCCTTGCCATGCAAGGCGGCCGTGACTTCACCACCAGCCCCTTCAATCGTGCCCTTGAGGGCGTCCGGCCTCCCGGCACCGCCCTTCTGCCGCTCGTTTATGCCGCCGCGCTCACCTTGCAGCCGGACGTCACCGATGCGCCCATGATCGACGGCCCGCTCGACAACAAACAGGCCATGATCGGCGGCCTCGTGGGCACCCTCGGCGAGTGGGGTGCCGATGGCGAGCCGGTCACTTACACCGGCGGCACCATCACCCCCATGCAGGCTTTGCTTGAGGGCCGCACCGCCGCCACTGTCCGTCTCGGTTATCAAGTCGGCCTCGATCCCCTCCGCGCCGCCCTCAGCCGCTGCGGTTTCACCACGCCTCTGCGCACCGAGGCTGCCTTCACCCTCGGTCAGAGCCATGCGCACCTCATGGAGCTGGCCAGAGCTTTCACTGCCATCGCCAATGACGGCCGCCCATGCGCACAGCCCCACCTGCTGCTCTCATCCTCTTCGGCGCGCAGCGATGAAGTCTTCACTCCAGCCGCCGCCTCGCATGTTCGCAACACCATGATCTCAGGCATGACACGGCCGGAATACCGCAAGCCCCTCGTCGAGCACAAACTCGCGAAAAAAAGCATCGCCGGCTATGGCGGCATCACCTACGACCGCACCGATGCGTGGTTCATTGGCTCGGACCGCGTCCTCACCTGCCTCGTCTGGATCGGCCACGACAAAGACTTCCCCATCGGTCCCAAGGCCACCGCCGCCACCGCCGCGCTTCCTCTCTGGGCCGCTGTCTTTGAGATGGTCACGGCTGGCCAGCCCAAGGGCTGGGATGCCAAAGCAAGCTCTCCCAAACTCCTGGCCGTCCCACTTCGCGCCCTGCCCGTGGAGGATGAAGTCCGCGTCCCTGCCATCCCGCCCGCCTCTGAAGTGGTGCTCGGCATCGACCCCTACCGCGCCGCCGCTCCCGGCGCGGCTCCAGTTGTTCCATAGGCTGTAAACAGACGCGGTGGGAGCAGGTTCCCCACGGATTCGCAAACACCAGCGGGTGAAGACTCGCGACAGCGTCCTGGAGTGCGCCAGTCCTCTGGCGCTTTCGTGCGTCCCTCGGCCTGCGCAAAGCTCCACAGGGGTGGAGCACTCCAGGACGCTGCCGCGCTTTTTTATCCTCCCATCGGCATGGTCACGCCTTACAGCGCCATCACCTGCTTCAGATACGCGATGCTCTGTCGTGCGATGGTCGGCGCGTCCGGTGTGTAATCAAACACCTCCACGGAGAGGTAGCCGTCATAGTTCGTCTCGCGCAGCGCCGCGATGATCGGCTCGTACTTCACCTCGCCCTGGCCTGGGCCGCGCAGATTCGGATCATTGGTGTGGAAATGCACGGTCCACTCCTTGCTGTCGCGGATGATGTCCGGGATCGGCTTCGATTCATCGCTCATCGCCTTCACGTCGAGATGCAGCTTGCAGGACGGGTGATCCACCAGCTTGCACAGGCGGATGGTTTCCTCCGCCGTATTCAAAAAGTTCGTTTCCTTGCGGCCCAGCGGCTCCATGGCGATCACCACGCCGTATTTGCCGCATTCCTCGGCCACTTCGTGCACGCAATCCGCCGCGCGTTTGAAGGCATCTTCGTAATTCCACTCTGGCAGCACATTCCGCGCCTTCGGACTGCCCCAGACCATGATTCTGCCGCCTGTGGCGCCGCAGAATTGCGCCAGATGCCGGCCAAACTTCACCGTCTCCTTGCGCTGGAGCGCGTCAGGCGTCGTGATGTGAAACCACGTCGGTTTCGTTAGCAGCCAGTGCAGGCCGAGGATTTCCAGGCCGAACGATTTCGCCTTCGCGCAAAGCGTCAGCGCCTCCTCCACCGTCAGCTCACGCGGGTCGTCTTTGAGCGTGAAGGGGGCCAGTTCGATGGCGTGATAACCCGCCGCTGCGGCATCCTCACACATCTTCTCGAAGGAACAGTTCTGGTAGGTCTCGTTGCAGATCGCGAATCGCATAGGCGGGCAGAGTGCGCGGATGCCTCATCACGTCAACACGCTTGCGCACCCCCGGCCTCCGTGTGCTATGTTTCCGCATGCCAGCCTTCCGCCTCATCCTCCTTGCGCTCGCCAGCAGCGCCATTGCCCACGCCGAACTCACACTCGACGTGCCGACGATTGAATTGAAACCGAAGCCGGAGGACGAGGAGGTTGAAACCACCTTCAAATTCCGCAACAGCGGCAACAAAACGGTCAAGATCCTCGGCCTCGAAAGCGCCTGCTCCTGCCTCAGCGCCGAACTCGACAAGGCCGAGTACCAACCAGGTGAGGAGGGGACGGGGCGGGCCGCGTTCAAAGTGTCCACCTTTGTCGGCAGGCATGAAAAATTCGTCACCGTCAGCACCGACGACCCGAAGCAGCCGGAATGGCAGATCAACTTCATCCTCGACGTGCCTGCGGTCGTGGACATCAAGCCAAAGACCCTGCAATGGTTCATCGGTGATGAGGCCAAGCCCAAAGCCTGCCTGNNATTCACCGGCGATGAACCGATGAAAATCGTCAAGATCACGGCCACTCGTGAAAATGTCAGCTTCGACTGGAAGGAGCTGAAGGAAGGCCGCGAGTATCTGGTCACCGTCACGCCGAAAACCACGCAGGACATCACGATGGGGGCCTTGAAGATCGAGACCAACAGCGCCATCGCCAAATATCGCCATCAGCTCGCTTTCTTTTCGATCAGTCGAAAGCCGGAGGCACAGGCGGCCAATCCCTAACCCCGGTTGAACCTATGCTGACCGTGATTCGTCAGGCTTTGATCCTTCTTCTGCTGGCCGTCGCTGCCGCCTGGGGCACGCACGCGTGGCATCCGCGTGCCCCGGCTCTTTATCTGGTGCAGGAGCCGCTGCGGGATGACGAGGTCTCCATGCAGGCCGTCCAGGAACGCTGGAAAGGCGACGTGCTGTGGATCGACGCCCGCATTCAAGAGCAGTTCGAGGCCGGGCATGTGCCTGGGGCGCTGCTGTTGAACGAGCAGAAGTTTGACGAGCAGCTCTTCGGCCATCTCGACACGCTGCAAAGCAACACCAAGCCCGTCATCATCTACTGCAGCGCCGCGAAGTGCGAGGCCAGCCGTCATGTCCTCGAACGTCTCAAGCAGACGCTGCCGGTGGAGAACGTCTTTGTGCTCAAAGGCGGCTGGCAGGCGTGGAAAGCAGCGGGCCAATGAGATTGACGCCGGGCCGCTTTTTTCTGTGGCATGCGGCTTCTGTTTGGAAAAAAGGATAAGGCTCTGCTGGTTGCGGTGGGACGGACACGAACGTAGTCTCTGCCATGCAACCACTCCGCATTCTCCTGCTGGCCTTCCTGGCGGTTTTCTCTGCCCGTGCGAATGAACCCGCGCTGGCGGGCAAACTCGCCCGCGTGACCGTCACCGACTCTGATCTCGACGACCTGCGCCGCTGGCAGGCGTTGCGGCGTTGGATGGATGAGGCTGTCAAACAGGGGGCCTCGGGTTTGCTGCTCGACATTCATGTCACACAAAGCCCGGCGCAGGCCACGCTGCCTCTCGCGGAGGAGCTGGCCCGGCTCAAAATCAAAACGCAGGCTTTTGTGAACACCTCGGCCATCGGCGGCGGAGCGCTGCTGGCCCTGGCCTGCGATGAAATCTGGATGTCCCCTGGCTCGCGGATCGGCGCGGCACCGCCGAAGGTGACGGTGGCTGAGTCGCTCTCCCCAAAGTCCCAAGACACCATCCTGGCCGAGGCGCTGG
>DNXB01000311.1:23059-23320 GCA_003506995.1 Verrucomicrobiales bacterium | reverse complement strand
CAAGCGAGGCACAAGCGGTCGGCGTCACTGGCTGCTCTTAGCAGCACTCATCTGCACGGAAGGATGTGCCTTGCGTTAGCGTGAGGCGTAGCCGGTAGCGTCGCAAGGCAGCGTCCTTTGGTGATCCTGGAAGCGGTGTGCAGTGCCGTGGTTCGGGGCAGCCGCGCCTTGCCTCGTCAAGGCTTGCTGAAGGCTGGCCCGAATGGCGGCACATGGCCGGAGCGAGGGCGTTACGGGAAGCGTCCCGTTAGAATGGGTAGC
>DNXB01000311.1:0-23045 GCA_003506995.1 Verrucomicrobiales bacterium | reverse complement strand
GGCGCGAGGGAAAGGCTTTTCCCACTCGAAGCTCTTGTTCACACGAAGAGGTTTACAACCAACATGTATGAAACCGTATCGCTAAACAGATGGCATTCAAATAACTGCTACACCGTCACTTGTCAGGGAAGCCGTCTTTGTTTTCTTTCCACCATGATTTCCATTTGGCGACGCCATCTAGCGTGGCGGCAGATTTCAGTTCCGTCTTTGAAAAGGGAGCGGAGGGAATGCCCATTTTGGCAATAGCGACGGCAAAATCACCGGGCGGCACCTCCAAGTTGGATTCGTCCATGAGTTCGATGAGAAGGTTGGCGGCGAACTTGTTGTTCGCGGCGGTCAGGCTGTCCAGTGTGGTCTGCCGGTAGTTCATGAGCATTCCCGATTTGGATCTTCCTTCCTCCTTCTTGAAGAGGCGCTTGATGTAGTCAGCGGCGGTCGGGCATTCGGTGATGTGTTGGGCCGCTTTGGCGGCAATGGCCTTTTTCTGTGTCTCTTTGGAATAGACGTAGAAGTTCTGTTTGAAGAACATCAGAAGTCCGGCAACCGAATCGTCCCCCGGCAGGGCTTTCACCTCGTCGAGAGCTGCGATGTCGCCGCGCATGAGGCGTTCGCTCGCGGCCTTCAGCACTGACATCGTTTGTTTCTGCTGCTCTGTCTGCGCAGAAGACGGAATGAGGGGAAACAGACAAAGCGTGACGGCGAGAATGGTGTGGAATCTGCGGCTCATAGTGTGCGTGAATTGTAGATGAAACGACCCGGTTGCCGAGAAGTGTTTTGTGAAAATTAAAGGGCAAGCGGCGGTGCCACAGCGCCCGCCTGTGCAGGCATCCTTTGAAAGTCTCCACAGAGACGCGCTTGCCCCGCCTGCGAGAGCAGGCGCTTCAGAGCGGACGGAACCGCAGATGTAGCAAGGACCGGCGACAAGAATGGAGGGCGAAGGCGGGCAAAGTGGTCGCGGTCCGGCGCGTCTGCGGATCGGTCCAAGAGGTTGTGGGGGAGCAAGCTGGCCTTTGTCAGCAGAGGGAGGGCTTGCCCCGACCATGATGATGAAGGTGGGATTGCTAGTGGCGGGTTACTTTGGCACGGAAGCAGCCGGTAGCGAAGCGGAGGGTCAGGCAGAAGCGAAGCGTCCGGCTGCTTCGGTGTGCGACATGTGGCAGGCAGTGACGTGGTTTGAAACGCCGCGCCTTGACTCTTCAAGGCTTGCTGAAGGCGGATCGAACGGCGTCACGCGGCGGGCGAGGGCGTTACGGGACACTTCCCGTTGGAATGGGTAGTGCCCCACGCAGTAGGCACGAGGGAAAGACTTTTCCCATTACCCTTATTCGATGTTGTATTCATCAACTTCGTCATGAGCCACTTCGGTGACGTAGTATTCCAAACGGTTGATACGCCAATAGCCATTGACGATGACCGCCGTGTTGTAGCCTGGGCAGTCGATGAGAGTCCAGATTTTCGAGTTGGGTTGTGTGCGCAGGAAGTCGCTGTCGTCGTGGGTATCGAAGGCGATGTGGTCGGTGCCAGGTTTGGTGATGGGTTTGAACTGTTCAAACCAGGTGTCGTAGTCGAGTTGAATGAAGGTCATGGCGGTTCTCCTTGGAGAGTTAGATTTGAAAGAGAATGCCGCGCCCGAAGGCGCGGCATCGTGGTTTAAGCGGCTTGTGCCTCGGCAGCAGCGGGTTCGCGTTCCGCGATCCACTGCTCGGCTTGAGCAAGGGCAGCGCTCAGCTTCGACAGGTGGGATTTGAGGAAGCTGGTGGTTTGCTTCCATTCCTCGCCGGCCTTGTAGCTGCGGGACACGGTGACGCTGTAGCGGGTTTTGCCCTGGTCTTCGTTCGACCAGATGGTGACTTTGACTCCGCCGTTTCTGATTTCGTGGGCTGGTTTGTTATTCATAGGTTCTCCTTGTTTAGTGGTTTCTCCCCGAAGGGATTGGGAACGTGGAGAGCAGCCGGTGAAGCAGGGCGTTGTCATGCCCAACACGGGAGCGCAGCGAATGGAGCGGGCCGGGTATTGACTGCCCTGCGCGGCTGCTACGTTTCCAAAATTCCAAGTGAGAAACCCCAAGGAGACCATGAAGAACCGCCCACAAGAACGGGGGCAGGAACCTGATGGACTGACTTGTCGCAAAACCGTTGTCAGCGTGCGCAACCTTCATGCGAGGATGCAAACCATGCTTCGCTTTGAACCTGTCGTCTGGCGCATCGCGCCTCCCTGCTCAGTGTTCAGAAAGCGGACGGAACTGAGCCGGGGCAATGAAAGGTGATCCGCAGGAGGGCGAAGGCGGGCGGAGGAAATCACCGGCTTGCCTGGCAGAAGTTTGGTCCAAGAGGTGGACGGGAAGCAAGCTGGCCGTTTGGCGTTGAACGGAGGGCTTGTCCCGACTGAGGCGACGAATGGCGGGATTGCTCGTGGTGGGAGTGCGGAGCCGCATGGCGAGGGCGTTGCGGGACACTTCCCGCTCAAATGGGTAGCGCATCACATCGTAGGCGCGAGGGAAAGGCTTTTCCCGGCGGATGGCACTGATACTGAAGTAGCTATTGTGAAAAAGAGATGTCCGCCCAAGTTGCCTTGGACGGACAAGCTGCCGGGCTAGTATTCGCTCGGCAGCATGATGACGTTATCGGTGAAGTAGAAGGCCACTTCATCGATAGGGAAGTCGGTGAACTCGATGCGCTTAGAGAAGCGGAAGTTCGAGTTGCCATCGTCGCATTCGAGGGTGGCGGTGTGGTCAGGATTGACCTTCAGCCGCCAGACCTGGAAGGACTCGGCTGCGACTTCGCGGATGGATTGCGCGAAGGCGATCTCATCGAGCAGCCAGTAGGCTCCGCCGCTTTCGGCCACGTATTGTGCGCCGTCGGTGTAGAGCACGTTGCGTGCGATGCCGTGGCGATGCCATTGCTCCGTGCCGGTGAACTGGCGGAGATCGGCTTTGGTGAGTGTGCTTTGATTCATGTTTTGCTCCTGGTTTGTGTTTTCACCCCGCTGCGGGGCGTGGGTGCAAAGGCGGAGGTCATGAGGCTGCCAGTCATGCCCCCAACACGGGAGCGGCAGCGAATGGAGCGGGCCGGGGGTTGATGGGCAGACGGCCTCTGCCAAAACCAAGCTCCCTTGCAGCGGGAAAACACCAGGAGCCATGCCGGAACACGAACCGCCCGAAGGCAGTGAACGGCGTCACGCGGCAGGCGAGGGCGTTACGGGACACTTCCCGTTGGAATGGGTAGCCGCCCACGAAGTAGCGGCGAGGGAAAGGCTTTTCCCCTTGAAGATCAGCTATGAACGGAAGGCTTGTAAATTGGAGATGAAATGGATATAATTGGATATTGAATGGATACGAAATGCTGCAAAACCTCGCCCCAGAACCGCCAATAACCGCAGAAATGCTCAAACTCATCGCCTCGCTCGATGAGTTCAAAGGGCAGTGGCGTGCTTTCAAACGCCTCTCACGGGACCAGCTCTCACAGCTCAAGAAGATCGCCACCATTGAAAGCATTGGCTCGTCCACGCGCATTGAGGGAAGCAAGCTCACCGATCAGCAGATCGCCACGCTCTTGTCTGGACTCAAAATCCAGGAGTTCAAAAGCAGGGATGAGGAAGAAGTGGCAGGTTACGCGGCGGCAATGGACACGGTGTTCGAGTCGTTCGAGCACATTCCGGTCACGGAAAATCATATCCGCCAGTTTCATCGGACGCTGCTCCAGTTTTCGAGCAAGGACGAGCGTCATCGCGGCGACTACAAGGCGCTGGACAATCATGTGGCGGCGTTTGACGCACAGGGCAAACAGCTTGGCATTGTGTTTGAAACGGCCTCGCCGTTTGAGACACCGTTTGCCATGAAGCGGCTCATCGAGTGGATGGAGGAAGCCGACCGAGACGGCGTGCTGCATCCGCTGCTGATCACTGGCATCTTGGTGGTGTGGTTTCTTGCCATTCATCCGTTTCAGGACGGCAACGGCAGGCTGTCACGAGTTTTGACGACGCTGTTGCTCCTGCGCCACGGTTACAGCTATGTGCCGTATGCCTCGTTGGAATCAGTGATCGAAGAGAACAAAGAGTTCTACTACAAGGCGTTGAGAAAGACCCAATCGACACTGCGCACCAAGAGGGTGGAATGGGATGCCTGGTTGCTGTTCTTCCTGCGCTGTCTGGTCCGGCAGAAAGACAACCTGAATGCGAAGATCCAGGTCGAGCAAAAGCGTGTCGAAGCGAGTTCACCACTGGCCGCATCCGTGATGCGGTTGTTGGACGATGATGAGCGAGTGACGCTTGCTGAGGCGGTCAAAGCCACCGGAGCAAACCGCAATACCTTGAAGGCGAAAATGGCAGAGCTGGTTGATGCTGGATTGCTGACACGCCACGGGCGCGGCAGAGGCGTCTATTACACGAAGGGTAAACGCGAGGGGTCTATTGTTGTGACGAACTCGGCCCTCGCACTCGATAAGGCGTCGCTACGCGCATTCTCCAATCACTCACAAGAACCAAGAACTAAATCACTATGATCCTCACTAAATCCAAGTATCACGCCATCTCTTCCGGGTTTGTTGCCTGCGCAGTGGGAAGCGCGGCAATCATGCTCGGGGACCATCACACCGAACTGCTGTTCAAGCTCTTGCTCGCACTTGGAGTAGCACTCGTCCTTGCGGGTCTTTTCCTGCTGCGCTTCTCTTGGACGATCCACGAACGCCGCTAGTCAGAAACCGTGACGCCGGGGAACGATGTCAGGCCAATAGTGCCTAGCCTCCCTGTCTTCCGCCACTGTCTTCAATCCCGCTGAAGAAGTCCGTGATGGTCTTCTCCACACCCCAGGCCAGACGGGCCAGCACATGCAGGCCGGGAATAGTTTCACCGTCTTCGATGCGGCTGATGGTGTCCCGCGANNGTGGGCGTCGTGGTTGTCCGGCGCGGTGGGCATGGTGGTTCATCGCCGGAGTTCGTTCAGCATCTCGATGATGGTTTCGACGATGCGCTCGCCGGTGCCGGGTTCGCAGTAGCTGTGAAAGCCAGTCCAGACCTGGTAGCCGCCAAGCTTGAAGGCGTCTTGATCCGGCACATAACCGATCCAGTCGTTGGCGAGTTCGGCGATGTAGGTTTGGGGAAAGGGCGAGCGGTTCTTGATGTCGAGCCCGAGCTTGGTGAAGAACTCGGCGGGAATGCCGACGATGGCGACATCGCCGATGCGCGTGACTTGCAGCCAGGTCGTGCGTTCCTCGCCTTGCTGGGGGGCGAGATCGGCGCGCATTTTGCGGAATACTTCGATGGTGCTCGCTGCCCTCGGCGACATTCGCTTCTCGGTGTAGGCGGTGATGNNGATCGCCGCGAGCCGGTCCACGACACGCGGCTGTGCTTTCGAGAGAGCCAGGTTCACGGCGTCCTTGATGCGCTTAATCGCCACGGGCACGGGTGCCACGCCGCTGAGGTTGTGTGTCGAGCCGGAGGCACCCTCGATGAAGCTGGTGATGCCGTGCAGCTCCGCCTCCAGTTCCTGCGCTGCGAGTCCGTAGAAGGATGGTGACCGCTTCGCGCCAGTGAGCACTCCGATGGTGTGCGTGCTGTGATTGAAAAGCAGCGCCTTCAACTGTTGGCTGGAATCGCGGAATGCGAGCACTGGGAGTTCGGGGTCGAATGGTCCGGTCGGGCGCACTTCATCGCCGCGATCACCGGCCCAGTAGATCGTCCGATCACCGAGCATCAGGCGGCTGTTCATGCCCACGGTATCTTCGTGGCCGAGGTGGAAAAGAAACTCGCATCCGTCCTTTGAAAGGTTTGCGTTCGCGTCGGTGACGGCCTGAACAATCTTCTGTTGCACCTCCTCGCAGAAGGCGGGCACCCGGTCGTAGCCATGCACGCGCACGGTGCTGGGTGCGTGATGAGTGTGAGTGCAATTGATGAGCACACGGTCGCCGGGAATGCCGGTCGCCTTTTCGATCTGCCGCACCACGGGGTCGAGCAGGTCGCGCGTGATCATGAGGATGTCGCACGCGACGATGGCGAGCTTGCCCTGGCCTGGTTTTTCCAAGACCACGGCCACGGCGCGCAGCTTGCCTTCCTGCCCCTTCACCTTTCCCGGTAGAATGCTGCCGGCGATGGGCATGGAGTCGTCCGCAATGAACTCGACGGCGGCAGCGCCCACATGGAGATCAGATTCACTGCGGGCTGCGGAGAATGTGCTGATGGCCAGCAATGCGGTCAGGATTCGGGTTTTTATGATCGATGTGAGTGTGTGGTTACTGGCCCGTCACCGGGGTGCGGAGGAACTGAATCAAGTCGGCCATCTGTTGGTGGTTGATGGCGGCTTCCAGTCCCTCTGGCATCAGTGAGAGTGGCTGGCTTTGCAGGGTTTTGATTTGATTGCGCAGCACGGTTTTTTGTGTGCCGTCGGCGAGTTTCACCACAACGCTGTTGGCGGTTTCGCTCGCGAGCAGGCCGTAGAGTTGCTCGCCGGTGTTGAGCGTGCAGGTGTAGGGGTTGAAGCCGGGCTGGATGTCGGCGCTGGGATCTAAAATGCTGCCGAGGAGCTTCTCGGGCGGATGCGCGATGACAGTGAGCAAGTCGGGGCCGAGGTCGCGGCCTTCGGTGCCGCGTTTGTGGCAGGCGGCGCAGACGAGCATGAAGATGTCGTGGCCTTTCCTGGCATCGCCTTTGAGGGCGAGCGCAGGGCGGTAGCCGTCCATGACTTTGCTGCGCGCGGAATGGGTGGTGTCAAAAACTTTGGCGGCGAGTGCGGCGATGCGCTTGCTGTCGTGTTTGATCAAGCGCGCGCGCTGGGTGGCATCGAGCGCGGAGGTGGGCAGTGCTTTTTGTTCGAGGCGTTCAACGAGATCGAAGGCCCAGGGCTCGCGGCTCATCCAGGCTCCGAGCGTGGCTTGTCGCGTGGCGGGGCTCATGGTGGGCCAGGCTTTGGCAAAGGCGGCTGGCACTTCGTGGGTAGCGAGCATCGTCAGCGCCTGGATCGCGGCGGCTTGAACGCCGGCGGGATTTTGCGGGTCGAGCCAGGCGGTGAGTTGCGCGAGGGTGCTCGCGCGGTTCTCGGGATCACGACTGAGTAACGCGCTCGCGGCGATGCGTTCCAGCGCGGGTGCGGCGGTGTCATCGGCGGTGGCGCGTGATTGTGCGAGGAGGGCGTCAGCTTTGCCCAGCAATCGAGACAGAGAGTCATCGACACTGCGGAGGTGTGCGAGCGCGGTGTTGCGTTGCGCGAGCTGATCAAGCAAGCGCGCGAAGGCTGCTAGCTGGATTGAGGTATAGCGCTTGCCCGCCAGTTCCAATGTCGGCGCGACGAGCGTGGCGATGGCATCACGGTCATTCAACCCAAGCGCGATGGTGAGCAGTGTGTCGGCGAGCGCGGGGTTTGTTTTTGCTGCGGCCACGAGCGCCTTGAGATGCAGTGTCGCGGAACTCATCACGGCGGCGACCATCATCGGATCATCGGCATGGGCGATGATCAGGCGGCCCAGAGCTTCACCAGCAATAGCGTCTTTGGATTCACCGAGCGTGAAGGCGAGTTGCATCCGCACCTTGGCATCCTTGTCATCCACGAGGCGCACGGCGGCGGCGAGCACTTCGGGCGTGAAGCGCGTCTCAGCGAGGCGCAGGGCGTTCTCGCGCACTCCGGCGCTCTCATCGGCGAGGGCGCGCGCGATGGCCGCAGGCTGGAGTTCGCTGAGGCCATCGAGCACACAGAGCGCGTGCAATCGTGCGAGTGGATTCCTGCTTTGCTCCGCCAAACTCAGCAGCGGTGCGAGCGCAGCTTTGTCAGCACGCCAGAGCAGGACTTGATGCGCTTTGTCACGACGCCAGCCGTTCGTGGAATCAAGCGCGGCAACGAGATCATGCGTGCTGAGATTGTCGAAGCGCACGGGTTTGAAGCCGGGCATCCCAGCGCGGCTCACGCGATAGATGCGGCCCTTGTCATCACCGAGCCGATAGTGCGGCAGCAGTTCCGCTTTGCCTTCGGGCGGCAGGAACTGTGGGTGCTCGATCATGTAGCGATACATGTCGGCAATCCATAGCGCGCCGTCCGGCCCCTCGCGCACCATCACGGGACGACACCAGCGGTCTTCGCTCGCGAAGAAGTCGAACTTCCCCTCACCCGGCATTTGTTTTCCCGTGAAGCTCACGCCGTCGTCGGTGATGGCAATATGCTGCACAAGATTATGCACTGGCTCGCAGACGAATGCATCGTTGCCCTCCGGGCCAAACAGGAGCTGGTCGCGATAGATCAATCCACTGCACGCCGAGGTGTAGTGCCCGATGGAATTGGCGAAGTCATTATAACGCTTCGTTCCCTCGCTGGCGGGATACACCGGCGGGCTGTTCGGCGGCGTGAGCATCTGCACGCGCGTCTCGTTCACGCCGAGGTGCGGATTGCGCCGCAGGTATTGTTCGGGCAGCGCGTAGTGCCAGAGCGGGTGTGCGTTTTGCGTGCCGAACCAGCGGCCCCAGTTGTCGCGGTTGCGCCCGAACTGCGTGGGGCCACTTTGCGGCTCCAGTTCACCCGTGTCGGGATGAAAGCGGAAGTCGCGCGCGCCAACAAAAACCTCCTGACCGCTGCGCAGTGATTTGAGTCGCGTTTCAGCGCCGTAGTTCCCGCGATGGCTGCCGATGGCGAGATAGACCCAGTTATCGAGTCCCCAGCGCAAGCCGTTCGCGCGAAGCTGCTGATTGCCCTCCTGCAATCCGCTGATGAGCACTTCCTGCTTGTCGGCTTTGCCATCGCCATCGGTGTCTTGCAGGAACAGGACGTTGGGCGCTGCGGTGATGATTACGCCGTCGCGCCATGTCAGGATGCCGTTGGGAAAATTGAGTCCATCGGCGAACAGCGTGCTCTTGTCGTAGCGCCCGTCGCCATCGGTGTCGTCGAGCACGCGCACGCGGCCACCGGGCTTGCCTTTGCCATCCATGCCCAGCGGGTAATCCGCCATCTCAATCACCCACAAGCGACCGCGCTCATCCCAATCGAAGGCGACAGGATCAAGTAGCAGCGGCTCGGCGGCGACGATCTCCGCTTTGAAGCCCGCAGGCAGATGAATCTTCTTCAACGACTCCGAAGGCGCGAGCGGCGGAACCACTTCTGTGGAAACCTTGGTGGCGGGCGGTGCGGCTGTGGTCGTTTTAAGCGGAGGCACGGATGCAGGCACCGTGGATTGTTGTCCTGTCACCTTCGCCACTGCACCGTCTAGGGTTTCCGTCGGGCCGAGTGGCCGAATCTCGATGTCGCGGTAGAACACTTCCGTGGCCTCAAACTCCAGCAGGATGCGTCCGCCAGTCAGCGGAATCCATGCGTTGGGGTCGGTCGGCGAGCGCTGCCGGATGCCTGAGCAGCGGTTGACGAGGTAGCCATTGACGAGGTGTGCGGCGGAGTCGCCTTTGCAGATCAGATCGAGGGTGTTCCACCCGTCCTGCTCGTGGTTGGCGAGCTTGCGTGTGTAGGTGACTCTTGAACTGGTGTCGGTCGTGTAGAACACGCCCCCTTGACCGGATGGCAGATACTCCTGCCACTCCGCGGTCTTCGTTGTCGGGTCGATGGTTGTATCCACCTGGATCAAGCCGACCGTGAGCAGGTCGCCCACGTCATTCAGCTCGACCTGAAACTGTAACGCCTGCGGCCAGACCACGTCTTCAGTAACGTGGTGGTAATAGATGCCAGCATCGGGTTTGAGCGTGAAGCGCGGCTTGAACTGGTTCTTTCCCCATTTGTATTTCAAACGCAGATGATAGTCAGAGAACGACTGCGCGGTGCCGACATAGCCCATGACGACCTCGGAGCCGCTGCGGGCGCCCTTGTAAGCGTGGATCGCGCCGTCTTCGATGGTGATGACGTGATCAGGGTCACTATCGCGGCCATGCTTTTGAAGGAAGCTGAACCAGCCCGTGAGGTCTTTGCCATTGAACAGCCGCACCCACTCACTCTCCGCACCGAGAGTGGAAGACGGGATGGGTTCGGCGGCAAAGGACGCAGCACTCAGCGCGAAAGCGGCGAGCAAAACAAGACTGGTAGAATGTGGATGGAACTTCATGGTCGAGATCTGGTGATGAACGGGAAAGCGAGGCGGCGATCCCTGAACCCAACCTTGTCTGCGCCCCCGTCGCTTGACGAGTGACCAAGTTGCGCAACCTATTGCGCAATGCCCGAACGAATCACCCTTCAGCACGTCGCCGCCGATTGCCATCTCTCGATTTCCACGGTTTCACGCGCGCTCCGGGATCAGCCGCGTATCCCGGCGGCAACCCGGCAGCGTGTGGTGGAAACAGCCAAGCGGCTGGGCTGGCGACCTGATCCGGCTCTCGGAGCATTGATAGCCCTCCGGCAAACACGGCGCGTCAAACTCACCGCTCCGCGAGGCGATGTCCTCGCCTTTCTCACCCGGTGGAAGACGCCGACATTGTGGAGCGAGCGCAGTCCGTTTCTTGCCGAGTATTTCGCGGGCGCACAGGCCCGCGCCGAAGCCCTCGGTTACCGGCTCGAGAACTTCTGGCTGCATTCTTCGCAACTGACCCGCAAGCGCGGCACCGACATTCTGCGTGCCCGCGGCGTGCGCGGCATCGTGCTCCCGGTCACGTCGCGCCCCTTTTCGCACCTCAACTTGGAATGGGAGCACTTCACCGTCGTGATGCACCGCAGCGCGCTCGCGCATCCCAGGCACCATTTCATTTCAACCGACCATTTCTTTGACATGCGCTTGCTCGTCCGCAACACGCGGCAGCTCGGTTACAAGCGTCCTGGACTGCTGCTGAAGAAAATCAGTGATCGCTACTCCGGCGGCTGCCTGGAGGCCGCCTTCCTTCACGAACAACGGCATGCCTACGCGAGCACCAGCCACATACCGCCGCTGGTCATCGAAAAAGTGGGGGCCGCTGCCGTGCCCGCCGTGCGCCGCTGGTTTCGACAGCACCGCCCAGACGTGATCATCGGCAGCAGGTATGAGCTGCTCGACCTCGTGGACATGGCCGGTATTCGGGTGCCCGAGCAATCGGCGTTCGTCGCCTTCCAGCTCCTCCGTCCCAACGGCAGCATAGCCGGTCTCGATCACCGAGAGCGCGACGCCGGCACGATGACCATCAATTTCCTCCACCAACTCCTGCTGCGCGGAGAGCGCGGAGTGCCGGAACTCCCGGAAGGCATGCTCGTGACCAGCCGATGGTGCGATGGTCAGACACTCCCAAAGCGGACATAGGCATAAGCTGGTTCGGTCAGTCCTGCCGCCTACCGTCAACGGCGGATCATGCAACGGGAATGCGCAGGAGATCAGCGGGGCATTGTTGAGCTTGGCGCGGCGCGGGCAAAGCGGAAGCGGTCGTGTGTGGATTGCCGCCGAAGAAGCGAAGCCCGGTCATCGTTGAAGGCACGCCTGAGTTCGCTCCCGCTGATGAAAGCTGTCGCCGCCGTCGCTCGCGGATGCGCTCGGCGTAGTCATGGGCTTCATGATTGTCTGGCGTGGAGGGCACGTCGGCTCAGCCTCAGAGTTTCTTAAACATCGCCTGCTTGTCCGCAGCAGTCACAGGTTCGCGGGGCTGTCCCAGGTGAGGGGGGCGGGCATGAGTGTGGTGAAATCGGAAATCATTCATGGAGCGAAACGCAGCGCATACACATCCGCGTCCTTCATCACGAAACGCAGGCGCACGGGCTTGCCGACGATGGAACTCACATCGCCGCCGTTCTTCCACGTCACAGTTCGCTCAATGGTGTCGCCGAAAAGCGGCGGGCAGTCTTCGAGAGCGAAGCCGGGCAGTGCGGCAGGAAGGCATCCGCTGTCAGGAGCCGTGTCGGCTCCTGAGAAATGAGCGGAGAGACGGGCAGCGCCAGCACGCTCATGAGCACCGGCATGAATTTGATCTCCTGAGTCTGCGGCGTGGGAGCCAGCGGAGCAGGCTTTGTCGGTGCATTGCTCGGAGACATGCCGCATTCACACACGGGACCAGCACAGCATGGCAGTGAGCAGCGCACAGTCGGCTGCTCCGGCCTGCATGAAGGGGCTGACACAGAAGCACCTGCCACCTGCACCATCATGAAGATGGTGGCGGTGATGATTCTGATCCAGGCGTGTCTCATGGGGTCAAAGGAAGCGGGTCTCGTGCCGTGCAACGCTGAGAGAAGGCCAACCCCTCAAAAATTCCTCAAAATTGTTTGGCAGCCAAGTAACGTGCGATTTCAGAACCGGAAGCCGACACCAGCGCCCCAGCCATACTGATTGTGATACTGACCGACAAGAGAGATGTTCTTGTGCAGAAAATACTCAACCCCTGCGGCGGTCTCCCAGCGTGCTTTGGTGTCATACTGGGCGCGACCAAAGAGGGAGAAGCGGGCAGTAATTTGGAACACTTTGCTCACGGTGAAACGGAAGTCGCCATCGGTGTCAACGGAGACTTGGGACTGGATCAGGAACGGCAGGAGGTAGCGAGCGCCGAACATGGCGCGGTTGTCGTTGATACCGTTGCTCCATTCATAGCTAGCGAAAGTGCTGAGGTTGGAGGTGATGAAGCGGTCATAGTCGATGCCCAGTTCGTAGTCGGTGTCGTTGCCATTGCCGATGCGCGATTGCCAGTGCGTCATGAGACCGTTGCGATTGTTTTCCCAGGAAACGGTGCCTTCGGTCATGTTGGAAAGCAGGATGCCTTCGCCAAAGAGGAGCTTTGGATCGTGTTCCGTCATCATGGCGCCCGTCATAAGATGCGGATTCGGTGGGGCATCTTCGTAATGGACAACACGTGCCATGCCGATGGCGAGGTGATAGAGGACGTGGCAGTGCATCATCCAGTCGCCCGGCTCATCGGCAGCGAACTCGATGGTGTGACTGCTCATGGGCGGCACATCAATGGTGTGCTTCATGGGAGAGAGGTTTCCGGCGCTGGTGACAAGGCGGAAGAAATGCCCATGCAGGTGCATGGGATGGTGCATCATCGAATCATTGATGAAGGTGAAACGCACCTTCTCGCCCTGGCGCACGTTGATCATGTCCGCCTCGGAAAAGGTCTTGCCATCAAGCGTCCAGACAAAGCGGATCATGTCGCCCTGGAGACGGAAGGTGTATTCGCGCAGCGGGCGTGAGTCAGAGATCACGGTGGAGCGCAGGGCGCGGAGTTTTTCATACGGGCTGCCGGGGCGCTCAGGATCGTCCATGCCCTGCATTCCAGCCATGGGCGGCATGTCCTTCATGGCGGCGCTGCTTTGCTTCTGGTCTGGCGTTGGCATGGTGCTGTGGTCCATGCCTTTCATGTTTGCCATGGCGCCAGGTTTCTTCGTGGGCTCGGGTGGCGGCATGCCTTTCATCCCTGCCATCGTGCTGTGATCCATCGCGGGTGCGGGCGCAGCCATGTCGCCTTCGCCCATGCCCGCCATGCTGCTGTGATCCATGCCCTTCATGCCATCACTACCTTTCATATCAGCCATGCCGGTCATTCCGGCCATGGCGTGGCCTTTATAGACATTGGGCTTCGGCACGTCAGGGGCAGCGTGCCTTTCCCCCTGGCCGATAAAGAGGCTGCTGTGGCCGGTGCCATCCTGGGCGGTGGCACGCAGTTCCCAGGCTCCACCTTGGCCCGGCACCTTCACCAGCAGATCGTAGGTTTCTGCGATGGCGAAAAGAAAACGCCCGGTCTCCACCGGCTGCACATCGGTGCCATCGGCGGCAATGATTTTCATGTCGCCGCCTGCGTAATCGAGATGGTAGTAGCTGGCGGCGCTGGCATTGATCAGACGCAGCCGCACCGTTTCGCCCGGTTGCGCGGGAAACTCAGCAGCGGGTTTCCCATTTGCGAGAAAGGCGTCATAGCCCACATCGGAGAAGTCCATCGGTGGCATCCGCCTCATCGAACGCTTCACCATGTCTGGCAGAGCGTCGTGCTGGATGGCACCGACAATGCTCTGAGCGGTGCCTTTTTTGATTTGCTGCCACTCTTGCCCGGCGCGGAGCTGCGCCAGCACGTCATAGGGGCTTTCGTTGGTCCAGTCGGAGAGCACCACTACGAGGTCATGATCCGTCTTGATCCGCTCGCCGCCTTTGGGGGTGATGACGATGCTGCCGTAAATGCCGAGCTGCTCCTGCAAGCCGCTGTGGGAGTGATACCAAAACGTGCCGCCATGGCGCAAGCGGAAGCGATACTCGCGTGTTTCACCAGGTTTAATGGGAGCCATGTTCACATGCGGCACGCCATCCTGATCGTTGGGCACCAGCAGTCCGTGCCAGTGGATTGAGGTGGATTCCTTCAAGTCATTGCGCACTCGCATCACGGCATCATCGCCCTCAGTAAAGCGCAGCGTCGGTCCGGGGATTGAGCCATTGATCGCCATCGCACGTCGTTCCTTGCCGCTGAAATTCACCGTCATCTCTGACAGGTTGAGGTCATAGTTCACGGTCTTTGCCCATAATGCCGGGGATGTGGACAGAAGGACAAGCCACACGAGGGTGGAGATGATGTGGTAACGCATGATTGGCAGGCAGCGGACTGAGGTAACTGAAAAAGGCGACACGGCGGCACTCGCTAAGGGATGTCGCCGTGAGGTGAGCATGGAGCCGACCTTTTACATCCTGGCGTGCTCGGCTGCGGACATACCGGGCATGGACTGGTTCTGACCCGCAGGAGTTTTTTTGCGTGTGGCGCAACTGCTCACGGCGATGAGGGTGACGGCAGCAAGGATGATGGCGATGAGTTTGTTCATGATGGTGTGTGTTCGTGGTTGAGGTTGGGTTTGGTTCTGTCGAAGTCCGGCAGATTTGAGTGCCGGAAAATGATGTCGTGATTATGGATGTCCCGATTGCTGATGCCGAGCCTCCACCGCCGCAGGTGGTGGGCCATCTCGAAACTCCGGGTGGCGCACCTGCCCGCCTGCATAGCTGATCCAGCCGCCGACACCCATGCTGGCAGCGGCGAGGACCAAAGTCGCCAGCGTCAGCGGCATGGCGCTCTTGGGCTTCCATTTGGGAGCAGCGAGCGCAGCCCCGGCGACGAGCATCAAAGCATAGTAGATGTAGATCGTGCTCTCCGCCCGCTCCATGTGGACGTCCAGCCATTGCTGGCCTGGCTCATCGGCGATACCGCGCACGGTTTTGTAGGCTTGCTGTCCGAGGAACAGCACCGGATAGGCGGCTGCGGAGCTGACCAGCATGACGGCGAGTGCCACGATCTGCGCCTGCCTGCTTTTCAGCAGCAGGGCCAGAATGAGGGCGAAGATTCCCAGCCCGACGCCAATGACGAGCACATGATTGGAAATGGCGTGGAGATATTCAGGCTTCATGGCCGACGGCGGGTTGATTTTGAATGTGTTAGCTATTGCCTTCTTCGGGTTGATTGCAGGTTGAACCCCGCAGCTTATGAAACTCCTCCACCTGCTCGACGGCGCGTTGTCTGTCTCAACGATTCGTGCGCCTGAACGTGATTCCGTTCGGCCCCTTGCCGACCTTGATGTTATTGGTCACTTTTCGCGTCGCCGTATCTATCACCGATACTGTATCGTCCACGATGTTGGTGATGAAGGTGCGTCTTCCGTCATCACTGACCACGACGCCGTGCGCGCCTTTTCCGGTCACGACGGTCGCGACCACGCTGTTGCTGGCTGTCTCGATCACCGACACGGTGTTGTCCGGATCGGCTTCCGTTCCCTGATTGGCGACATAGACGTAGCGTCCGTCCGGCGTGATAAAGACCTGAATCGGATTGCGTCCGACTGCGATGGTGGCGATCTTCTTGCGCTCAGCCGCGTCGATCACGGCGACCTTGTTCTCATCCCGCAAGGAGACATAGGCACGGCCACCATCCGGCGTGAAGCCGACTTGCACGGGCGCTTTGCCGACCGGTATGAGTGTCACCTCTTTGGATTGGCCGACGTCGATTACCGAGATGCTGTTGTCATCGACGTTGGCGACGTAGATTTCCCGCCCATTCGGGCTCATGCGCAGACCATGCGGAAATTTGCCGGTCTTGATCTCGCCAGTCACTTTCTTCTGCGCTAGATCAATAACAAGGACATTGTCATCCTCGGAGTTCGTCACGTAAGCCAGTTTGCCCTCCGCATCTATGATCACATGTGCAGGATGACGACCTATTTCGATATTCGCCGCGCTCTCGACGGCAAGCGTCTCGGCGTCGATTATCAAAAGCCTGCCTCGCGCCATCTTGCTGGCATCTGGCATTTTCATTTTCGCGGTCATGGCAGCAACCGGGCCGACGGTGAGCAATAGCCGACCATCGCGCGAAACTTGGACATTATGCGGCGTGAAAGGGGTGACAATATTTTCGACCCGCCCGGTGCCGAGATCAATCGCGCTGATGGAGTTCCCGCGCTCATTGGCGGTATAAACAATGCCCTCGCCGTGCGTCTGCGCGCGCGCTTCGCCAATCGCAAGCAAGGCGCACACGCCCGCCAAGAGGCACGCCGGACGCACCGCGTCATGAATACCGCGCCGAGCGAGCACTAACCAATCATTGAAGGTGCCGCCGGGGAACACGGCTTGCGCCTCGGGCGCGTGGCAGGAGAATTTGACGGTTTTAGGTTTCATATTTTTGTCTGCCTACTTTGTTTTCATGTTTTCTTCTTGGTTTGTGTTTTTCGCTCACAAGTCTTGCGTCCCGGCGGCTGAACCTTGAGCTGGATCAAGGTCAACAGACTCACGGGCATGCCGCCTCCTTCATGATTTTAGCAATCGTGTCCTCCACTTCCTGCGCGACCCCTTCGAGTTGCGGCGTGTTGAACATCGCCAGCAGGGTGGTTGGTTTCAACGTCGCCAGAATGGTTTTACCGCCCTCCTCGTAAATGGCGATCCGGCAGGGCAGCGCAGTGGAGACGCTCATGTTCTCATCGAGCACCTTCTTCGCCTGTTGCGGCTGACAGACCTCGAAGATCAGGCATTCGCGGTCGAACGCGACGCCTTTCTTCGTCATGGTTTCTTTGAGGTTATGCACCTGCATGACGCCAAAGTGATTGGCCTGGACGGCGGTTTGCAAGGCAGCCGCAACGTCAGTCACGGTTTTGTCAGTGGAGAATTTGATCAGCATAAGTTTGTTTCCCTTGGTTAAGAGTTCGCTTCGTGGCAGCGCCAGGCGCTGAATTACTTTTTGGACAGCTTGTTGATAAGGACGACCAGCAAGACCACCACCAGGGTGCCGATCACCGTCCAGACCCACATCCCTCCGCCAGACCATCCACCCATCCATCCGTCAGTTTGATTCATCATAAAGATCCTTTGGCTGTGCCGCAACCACTCACTTTCTGGATATCCAGAAAGTGAGTGGAGGCAGCAGTGTTTGTGGAAGTAGCGACAGGGGTTCGGAGCGATCTATCGCCGCCGGACATCGCGGCGCTCAGGCATCATTTCTGCGCGTCTTGATGCTCTTTGTGGGCATCTGCTGATTTTTCGTCCATGCCCTTCATCCCTTTCATCATCGGGCACTGCGACATGGATTCCTTGCCCATCTCCATGTGCTTCATCATGTGCTTCATCATCTCTTCCTCCATCTTTGCCTTTCGCGCGTCCATGGCGATCCGCTGCTCCACCATGTGGGTGATCAGGGCGGCCACCACGTCCACCTTTTTGTCCGCCGGTGCGCTGTTCATCTTGGCGACATGCTCGGTGAGTTCGGCGTTTTGAGCTTTCATGTCCGCCTTCATTTTCTCCTTCTGTTCCTTCATCTTCTCACAGCCTTCCATCATTTTGCTCTCCATCTTCTTCGCCTCCGCAGGCTCGGCGGATTGCGATTGGATTGGAGACCAGATTGCCAGGGTCATGGCCAAGGCGAGGCTGGAACGGATGAGGAGGTTCGTATGCGTTTGGTTTTTCATTGTCTATTGCTTTCCTTTTGTTTTTTGTTTTGTGTTGGCGCCTGGCTAATCCGGGCCGAAATTCATCGTGCGCTGGTGGAGGCCGCGCCGCCATGGGGTGTTCGCCCCATGGCATCAGTTCTTTTGCTTGGCTTGTGCCAGTTCGTCAAACAGGCGCAGCGTGTAACCGCCTTGGGTGTCTTTGCCTGCGCCAGTGCTGTAGAGCCAGTCATCCACATCGGCGATGAGGATGTGCAGGTCGGCACCACGCTTCACTTTGGTCAGTGCCTCGGGATCGCTGTCGAGTTTGCCGTGAACCTGCGTGTCGTCGATGTCGTTGATTTGCAGCCACACATACTCGCTCGTCTCGCCCTCAAGGATGCGGCCCTTGACCGCAAAGTACTGGTCTTTGCCGCGGGCTTTGAACGCCTGCATGAACGCAGGCCAGTTTTTTCTCGCCTCGGCCTGCGCGGCCAGGAGCTGTGGATCGTCGTCATTGATGGTGACGGTGTTGCCAGCGGCTTCAGCGCCGGCCAGCCCTGCGGGGACGAGGTCTTGCAGCGGGTCAGGGCTTTTCAGATGGCCGATGAGGGTCGCATCATTAAGGTGGAACTGATCGGTGTCCGGGCTGTAAACCGCCAGGGTGTCCTTGCGCACCAATTGCACGATGATCTGACTGATCTGCTGGTAGACGATACGCAGGTCCGCTTTGTCGTCGTTTTCCAGCCAGTCCACCGACAACCAGGCGTGGTGCTTTTGAATCGCGCCGGCGAGTGTGGGGTCCTTGAGTTCGGCGGAAAGCTTGCCGCTGTCCGCGAAATACGGCTGGTCCACGTTGTTGATGGCGAACCGGCCGTGAGCTGATTTGACCACGAATGAAGGCGGACTGGCAGAGACAGCGCTCTCAGGCACTTCACTGCCCCAGGCACGCGAGGCCGCATGCGCCACGGCGGCGGCATCAAGGGTGCGCGGCTCACTGAGAAGCAAGACCAGCGAAACCATGCGTTGCTGCGGCGCGGCTGCGGGTATGTCTGCCGCAGGCAGCAGCGCCCCCGAAAGAAGGGCGAATGTCGTGAGCACGGCGAAGCGCCGGTTGATCAGCCCTGAGGGGTTGAATGGAGTATTCATAGACGGCGGAGGAGTTGGTTCAGAAGTGAGTTGTGCTGATTGTGGCCATAGTTACTGTGGCCGTAGGAGCTGCGGCCCCGGTATTGCGGTGCATAGACGGGGTAGTCGTTGTAGTAACCCTGGTAGTAGCCGTAGCGAGGATCGTATTGTTTGAAGTTTCCGTGGTTGGAGCGGCTATTGGAGTGGCCGTTAGCACGACCATTGGAGTGACCGCTGTAATGCGGGTTGTAGTGATGGCTGGAACCGCGCTGCTTGTCTTTAGCACTGGCTGGCAATGTGAGGACAACCAACACGGCGCATAGCAGCACAGCGAGTCGCTGCACAAGCTGGCAGGAAGAATGGATTGATTTCATTGGGTTGGGGACATGGGTTCGGTGGTTTTGGTCATAGCTTGGTTTGTTTCTGGTTCAACGAACGAGAAGTTCGCAAATCCATCGTTGAGTCTTTGATCCGCACGCCACGCCATCTCAGTGGCGTCCGGGCATGTTCTCATCGGACATCGGGGAGTTGCTGGTTGTTTCGCCGTCAATTAAAAAAACTCCTCTCGGTGAGCAAACCCTCAAAATCTGCACACTGCCGGACGGAATACGCTGATCTCAGTGTTGGCTCGACCAGGTGTTTGATGCGGAGCGGGAGGTCATAAGGCGTCTATCCACGACATCCCTTTGCCAGGGAACGCGGCCTATTTTTTCACCGCCGCCTTGACCTTGGTTACGAACTTGGCGGCATCCTTGTTGAAGTCCTTCGTGCAGGATTTGCAGCAGAGATACACGTCGGTGCCTTCGTGGGTGACTTTGACGGCCTTGCCCATGGTGCCGAGGTCTTCGTCGGAGACGACACACTTTTTGAGAGGGTAGGTGGCAGGCACGCCGGTATCAGCGGCGGAGACGAAGCCAGCACCGAGAAGGAGGCTGGAGAGCAAGGCGAAGGTGAGTTTCATGATGGATTTGAGGGTCGTGTTTTTTGGGTTTGTAATCGCCGGTTTGATGGCGGGCAATCAGTGCAACTCCGTAAAAAAACGAACCCCTCGGAATTTTTTCAACCATAAATCAGGGATGAGGTGAAGCTGGCTTGCAGAGGGCTTTTTCCAGCCAGAGTATGGATGCATGAAAGGACGAGAGAGCGGAATGCCGGACGAGGACTACTGGGCTTCATTTTATGACGCGGGTTGTCTCGTGGAGCGCTTGCTCACGGTGATTGCCCCAAATGCGGACATTGCGGAGTTCGGGTCAGGCTATGGCACCTTCACCTTTCCTGCCGCCCAAAAGACAATCGGGCGGGTGTATGCCATCGACATTGAACCTGACCTTGTGGAACGAGTGCGCCTGAGAGCGAATGACGAACAGCTCACCCATATCGTCCCCATCTGCCGTGATTTTGTTGAGCACGGCACGGGGCTGCCAGCAGCGGAGATCGGCCATGCCATGCTGTATAACATTCTGCACATCGAGAACCCCGTCGCGCTGCTGAGGGAGGCATTTCGCATCCTGCGGCCCGGTGGTTCGGTGTCTGTGATCCACTGGCGCTCGGATCGTGCCACGCCACGCGGGCCATCGCTGGACATCCGCCCGACACCGGAGCAATGCGAGGATTGGCTCTCTGCGGCGGGGTTCGTCTCACTCCAGTGCGTGGACATCTCTTGCTGCTCCCACCACTATGCAGTGCTCGCTTACAAGCCAGATAAGGCAGAGGTGCTTGTCCCCGGTCAATAATTGTCCTGTAGGTTATCCAAGTAGCTCAATGAGCCAGGAGCCGCCAATCAAGGCCAGCACTACTCCGGTGACCAGTTTCAAGCGAACTTCTGGCACCTTCTTGAGCTGCCCATGGAGAATGACTGCCAGCACCGTCACACCCACGATGCCAGAGGCGGCCCCTGCCAGCACGGGTGTCCAGGTGGACTGTGAAGCAGCGATAGGAAACACCACCAGCAGAATCTCAAAGGCCTCAATGACCGAACTCTTGAGCATGATGAAAAAGACCAGCAGCGAGAACAGGGCGACATGCGGAGCGGACGAAACACCGACTTTCCCCAAAGGATCATCCACCCAGCGCGGACGCCGCCCCGCCATGAGACGGCGGATGGACTTCACTGTCCAGTAGAGGCCCATCAGCGTGAGCATGAAAGCCGCCACGAATCGGAACCAAAACACCGGAACCAGCTCATGCACCGGCCAGATATAAATGGCCGCTATAAAAACGAGCACATGCCCGACAACCGTGGCGGAGATAGCCTCCCGAGGATACCCGGCCCGGATGATTGCATAGGCGATGGCAACGGTTTCAAAATATTCAACTGAGGTGCCGAGCAGGGCGGCGAGGAAGGGCTGCTGCATCATAATCAAGGTTTAGCCAAACGGGAAGTGGCCATCTTGTCGAAATCCATTTCCAGGAACTCCATCAGCTCGGGACTGATGCCGGCCTTACCCGCTGCACCTGGAGGCAGAAGGTTTTGTAGCCCCGTGACCGTTTCTTCGTTGAAAACATCCCGCCGTGCTTCCCAGGCTGCTTCGAGCTGCGCGTCCTGCGGCTCACGCGCCGTGTTCAGGCCCAGTTGGTTCATCGTCTGCGCACGCTGGCGCATGTAGGATTCTATGGAGTCGCCTTGCGCATCGGCGAGGGATGCGGACTGCTGGATCATGTTGCGGAAGAACTTCCCGTATTCCTCGGGGCGGTCTTGAAATCCGGCGATCTCGGGCAGCATGCCTAGCACCTCGGCGTGCTGGCGTTGCAGATTGAGCAGGCGGCGTTTCTCGTCCGCGCTCAGCGTGGCCGGATCACGCTCCAGAAGCGCCAGCATCTCCGCCAGGGCAGGCAGAATGGCTCCGGTGCGTTTGCCGATGTCCTCCACCTTGCCGAGAGTGACGACGACCTGCCCCTGCATGGGGGCGATGCTCTTACGGAGTGCGTCTGCCTCAGCCTCAGCTTTGGCACGAGCCTGCGTTTCCTCCGCCAGCCGCGCTTCAAGCTGCTGTACACTGACATCAGTGCCGGATGTTGGCACCTTGACCGTTGACTGAGGCAAAACTGCGGGACGGAAGTGGGGCACCACAGTTTCAGGAAGGCTTCTTCGCATCCCTAAAAACACAACGCTTGCGACGAGGATCACTGCGGCTGCGATGGCGAAGGCTTTCATTCTGGGCATGAGTTGGTCTGGATACTGTCATCTGCAACTTTTTCCTGAAGCACGCCAACATGTGGATGCCGGCATGGACAGATAATGTTCCGTCAAGAGAAGTGTCGGACTCATCAGTTCGCTTCGAGGAACAGCTCATGAAGCCTGTTTCCCAATGATCTCCCTGAGCATCTGCCTAGCGCGATAAATGCGGACTTCGACCGCTTTGGCGGAACAGCTCAGGGCCGCTGCCACTTCGGCGTGGCTCATTTGTTCGACGGTGAAAAGCAGCAGGGCTTCCCGAAGGTCAGCGGGCAATTCGGCGATAGCCTGGTTCACCAGCGCAGCCTTTTCGCGCAGCACGGCCTTTTCATCTGGTGATGGGGCGGTGTCGGCTGGGTCATGCGTCAGCGTGCCGTCCTCAGCGGTCATGGGCACGGTGGGGTGCCGCCCCTTCCATCGGGCGTGACTGCGGGCTAGATTCGTGGCGATGTGAAAGAGGTAAGTCGAGAAGGCTGCGGTCGGCTTGTAGCTCCTGCGGCTAACATAAAGGCGGACAAATGCCTCCTGCGCGAGATCCATCGCCGTCGCATGATCTCCAACCATTCGGAGCAGGAAGGCGGTGACGCGCTCCCGCCAGCGGCCCATCAGCTCATTGAGAGCAAGGTCTTCATCGCCAGCGAGCCGTTGCATGAGCTGCACATCATCTTCGGTGGAAAAACTCATGCAAAGGGTGCGGTTAGTGCCCGTGCTGGGCGGGTTCCGCAGCCACGCCGATGACCTGCGGCAGCATGGCGTCGAGATACTGCTGTGATTGTGCCAGGGTCATTACTTCGGCGGTCCGGTGCAGATGCATAAGGAGAGCCTTTTGGCATTCCACATGCACGGCAGCCTGCTCCTGCAATGCGGCCGCGAACTCCGGCGAGGTGATGTCGCCTTTGGTGGCTATTAACCCGGCAATAAAATAGAAGATAAAAGCGCGAGTTCAGCGCGTATCATCCTCATGGGATTCAAGAAACGTGGAACACAAGAAGCACAAGAGGTGATCCGGCG